>CAUJDH010000075.1 GCA_963169225.1 Actinomycetota bacterium | reverse complement strand
ACAAGGTTGCCTCGGAGTTTGGCTCGATCGAAGGTATGCAGCGGTTGACCCGTCTCAATCATCACGTAATTGGCGATGTCAACCAAAATGCTAATCGGTCGCATTCCAGCAGCCGTCAGCCGTTGCTTCATCCAAAGCGGCGTGGTCACCTTTGCATCGACGCCAGTGAGGGTGCGGGTAGTGAAGTAGTCACAGCGATCGCCATCCTGAGATGAGCAGATTACGGCGTCACCGGACTGTTCGGTTCCAGGTGGGCGAGTCACGGGGGCCGCACTCACCGGCTCTTTGAACTCGCCACCATAGGCATGCGCAGCTTCACGAGCCAAACCGCGAATCGACAATGCGTATCCGCGATCAGGGGTCACAGCGATATCGAGAATCTCTTCGTCTAGGCCAAGAAGGGCTTTGGCATCGTCGCCTGGTTCGCCGGAGTCACTTGGCAAGATCATGATGCCGTTGTGGTCCTCTCCCAAACCAAGTTCGCGCTCGGAACAAATCATGCCGTCCGAAATGTGATCGTAGGTCTTGCGGGATGCGATCTTGAAACCTCCGGGCAGCTCGGCGCCAGGAAGCGCAGCAACAATCAAGTCACCAACAGAGAAGTTGCTGGCGCCACAGATGATTTCGCGAATTTCAGTTCCCTCAGCACCGCGCTCGGCGCCAACGTTCACCTTGCAGAATCGGATCGGCTTTTTGAAGTCGGTGAGTTCCTCGATCTCCTCGACCCGGCCCACAACTAACGGACCTTGCACATTGGCCAAGGTGTAGACCGTCTCAACCTCGAGTCCTCGGTCGATCAATTTGGCTGCGAGGTCGCGTCCGGTCACGTCAGCTGGGAATTCGGCATATTCACGAATCCACGAAATTGGTGCCTTCACGTCACAGCTCCATTCCGTAGTGGGTAGCGAAGCGCATATCGCCCTCCACCATGTCGCGCATATCGGTAATGCCGTATCGGAACATCAAGGTGCGCTCAAGCCCCATGCCGAAGGCAAATCCGCTGTACTCGCTGGAGTCAACGCCGCAAGCCTCGAGCACGCGAGGGTTGACCATTCCACAACCACCCCACTCGATCCAGCCCTCAGAAGAACAGGTGCGGCACGGGTTGTCGGGGCTATCGACACTCTCACCACGACAGGCGAAACACTGCAGATCCACTTCAGCACTTGGCTCGGTGAACGGGAAGTACGAAGGACGAAGGCGGGTAACCAGACCTTCACCGAAGATCGCTGCCGCAAAGTGGTCGAGCGTTCCCTTGAGATCGGCCATCGTAATTCCCTTGTCGACAGCTAGGCCTTCGATTTGGTGAAACACGGGAGTATGGGTCGCATCGAGCTCATCGGTGCGGAACACTCGCCCCGGACACACCACGTAAACCGGCAATTCGCGGTTGAGTAGCGCACGAATTTGCACCGGCGAAGTGTGCGTGCGCAGCACTACGCCTGAGTCAGGCGAGTCAACGAAGAATGTGTCTTGCATCGTGCGGGCCGGATGGTCGGGACCCAAATTGAGAGCGTCAAAGTTGAACCATTCGGCCTCGACCTCAGGACCCTCAGCAACTTCGAAACCCATCGCGACGAACACATCGGCTAATTGCTCGGCAATAACGGACAGCGGATGCCTGGCGCCTAGTCGCTTACGATCAACAGGAACAGTGACATCGACACGTTCGGCGGCCAATTTGGCTTCTTGCTCTGCAATCTGGAGCTCTGTTTCTTTGGCTTCAAGAGCTGCTCGGATCTGACCGCGAGCTTGTCCGACTCGCTTGCCAGCCTCAGCTTTGGCAGCTGGTGGCAAAGCGCCAATTTCGCGGTTCGCCAGACTCAATGGCGAACGGTCTCCAGCGTGAGCATTGCGAACCTCTTTGAGTTCGGCGAGATTCGCGGCCTGTTCGATCGCCGCAAGCGCACCGTCACGCGCCTCATTGACGGCTTCCTCTTTGAGAACAGCGACCTCTACCGGGTCAAAGCTCTTGTTTGGAGCAGACATCTAGTCCTCACTGATAAGTCCACATTGGCGAGTTGAATGATCAACGCCTAGGTTATCAGGCACCGAGCCACCATCGGAATACTGTGAGTCGCGGCAATCGGAGTGATCACCTAGCAAAGCGCCAATTGCCGGCGCCTGAGCAGTAACGTAGTTCCATGGCTGATCCAATGGGTAGCGAGAGTGCCAATGTGAGTGAGTCGGAACTCCAGCGCGACCTCAAGCCACGACACGTTCAAATGATCGCCATCGGCGGAACAATTGGAGTCGGACTTTTTCTAGGTTCAGGCCTTTCCATCCACCAGGCAGGCCCTGCCCTCCTCATTGTTTACGCGATTGTCGGAGCCGCGATCTACCTTTTGATGAGAGCACTCGGCGAGATGCTGCTCTATAAGCCTGTTGCTGGCTCCTTTGTCACCTACGCACGTGAATTCATTGGCCCATGGGCGGGCTTCGCGACTGGGTGGACGTATTGGGCAATGTGGGTCACCACTGTCATGGCCGAAGTCACTGCAATTGGCATCTACGTCCAGTACTTCTTTGACATTCCTCAATGGATCCCCGCGCTCGTTGCTGTAGTGCTGATGACCTTGGCCAATCTGGCTATCGTCAGCCTCTACGGGGAACTTGAATTCTGGTTTGCACTGATCAAAATCATCACAATTTTGGGCCTTATCGCCATTGGCATTTTCGTGCTCATTACCGGTTTTGGATCACTTGGCGATACAGCCAGTGTTGCCAATCTCTGGCAAGACGGCGGGGT
Organism: Actinomycetota bacterium; assembly: GCA_963169225.1. Lineage (GTDB taxonomy): Bacteria > Actinomycetota > Actinomycetes > S36-B12 > UBA10799 > KLAP162. Next base: position 16,243 of record CAUJDH010000075.1, on the reverse strand, counting down.
CGCCCCTAACGGAATGACCGGTATTCTTACCTCGCTCACTATCGTTGCCTATTCGTTTCTCGGGATCGAAATCGTTGGTGTTACCGCAGGTGAAGCCAAAGATCCGCAACGAACTCTGCCACGTGCCATCAACCAAATCGTGCTGCGCATATTGATCTTTTATATCGGATCACTCGCGATCATCATGATGCTTATTCCGTGGAATCAGATCAATCCGGACGCTAGTCCTTTTGTCACGGTGTTCGGCCAGATCGGCATTCCGGCGGCGGCAGGAATCGTCACCTTGGTAGTTATTACTTCTGCCTTATCGTCATCGAACAGCGGCTTGTACAGCAGTGGGCGGATGATGTATTCACTCGCGGAAGAAAACCAAGCTCCGCGTGCATTCGCCAAATTGAGCAAAAATAAGGTTCCCGCCGCGGGGATCTATCTATCGTCGCTAATTATGGTGGGCGGCGTCGTGATCAACTATGTGGCACCTGCCGAGGCATTTGTCTACATCACCAGCGTCGCCACCTGTGCGGCCTTATGGACTTGGGTAATGATCGTTCTTAGCCATCTGAAGTTTCGTCGTTTGGTGAATAAGGGCGATATTGAATCAAGCCACTTTCGCCTTCCCGGGGCTCCTTGGACCGACTATTTTGTGCTGCTATTTGTCGCAGTGACTTTCGTCATGACGGCTTATAACTCTGATACTCGAATCGCTATTGTCGTGGCGGTCGTGTGGGCAATCGGACTAGCCATCGCCTACTTATTCCTCCACAGAAAGACGCGTGTTCGCAGCACAATTTCTAAGTAGTCAAACGTGCAACTGGCTGTCGCAGGATAGTCCGTAATTTCTCTGGGGCAACTTTACGAAAATCGCTGAAATAGATCTCGTGGTGTTTGCCGGACAAGGCGAGACCTTGTTCAGGAATGAACTGGTTGTGCATTCGATCTAGCACTGGACCTTCATCGTCAAATGAACCTATATGCAGGGTCTGAATGCACTCGCCTTCTGACAAGGTTTGCAGCCGGATCTTGTCAAGCTTTGGATTCGCCGCTTTCTCTCGGGCCTGTTCCATTGCCGTATCAACCATCGATTGATCAACCCAGTCTGGCGTCATGAGCATCAGCGTCCAACGCCATTTGGATTTGTCACGGCCCGTGGTAAATGACGCCATATCGTCAGCCCACCAGAGAGCCTCCAATGGCGGAACTACGTAGTCGCGACCGAGCTCTTTTTTACTTGCGAACTTCAACTTATAGGCAACTGGGTACAGTGCCTCGATTGATTGCGAGTAATCGGTGGAAGTGTTGGGATCTCCGCTGCCATCGATCATCAGGTATTGCATATCGGGCACGTTCACGACCTCGAACTTGCCACGTTTAGCCCCATAGCAATCAAGCGTTTTCTTGAAGTCAACCTTGTCAGCAGCCATGGCTTCATCCTAGGCATTTGGGGTAGGGAAATGCTGCAACTATTAACCACCTGGGTTTGCTTGTGCCACGATTAAGCATGTACATCGCTCGCCATGCGGCGCCCGACGATCTCGCGGTCGTCGGCCAATTGCTGCACGACTTCAATACTGAATTTGATGATCCAACACCGGGTGCAGACTGGTTGACTGCCCGCGTCGGAGATCTGTTGGATGATGACGATACGTCGGTCATCATTGCTGGCGAGCCTCCTGCAGCAGTGGCAGTCGTGCGATACCGGAAGGCTCTTTGGTCTGACGGCCAAGAGGCATATCTGTCCGAGCTCTACGTCGTTCCGCAATTGCGCGGCCAAGGCATCGGCACCATCGTCATGGAGGCCGTATTGGTGGATGCCTTAGAACGCGGCACGGACGATATGAGCATTGGCGTTGACGAAATTGATCACGACGCCAGGCGCTTCTACGAACGCCTAGGCTTCACCAATCGCAGTGACGACGGCCTGATGTTCTACTACGAAAAGGACTTGTAAGAGTTGCTCCCATCAAGCCGTCTTGGGCAACCAGTCCTGAAGCGCCGTCAGGTCCTTGCGAGCCAAATGTGGCATGGCTTGTTGGATCGCCAACTGCCCATTTACAACAGCAGCAACCGCATGCAGCCTCTCTTGCGGTTGCACCTCCTCTTGGATATCCAAGACATCGACAACGTCTCGCCATCGCCAAACGGCAATATGAGGAGAAACTGGCGCAGGAAATCCATTGCCTCGCTTACCTTGAGAAATCAGTCGTATTGACTCATAAGTCCGACCTGTTCGCTCTGCGATCTCTTTGAGAGTCACATAGTCAGGTTCGGTCTCAACTCTCCGAACTTTCAACCCAGCCGACTCGACCTGGTCTATAGCGGATACGACTGCACTCGCAGTGTCGCCTTCACGGTCAAAGTGAGCCAAACCGTGGCCAAGCCCACTCTCAATTGAAGCGTCATGGCATCCGAGTTCATACAACAGATCCAACTCGACATCAGTTGGCTCACGGTTTAACACCAACGTGAACTGATTGTTCATGGCCTACCCTTACTCACTATGTTGTAATTATACAACATGCGTTGCATTATACCTAGCGAGAAGCAATAGGGCTGTCACGCTCAGACAGATATACTCCTACAGCACTCCATCACCCACACAGATCGGACAACTCATGGCGCGACTCTCAGTTCCTACACACGCACCCGATGGGTACAAGGCCATCATGGGGCTGGATGGATATCTCAAGGAAAACCTCGATGCTGAGCTGCTCGACTTCGTTAAACTACGTGCTTCGCAAATCAATGGATGCGGATTTTGCGTTGATCTACACTCGACAGATCTTGAGAAAATGGGAGTCCCAACCCGCAAGATCTATGCGCTTAGCACTTGGCGCGAAGCGGGCTTCTTCACAGACAGAGAACGCGCCGCGCTGGCCCTCACCGAAGAAGTCACCCTCATTCCATCCGGTGTCGACGACACCACCTGGAATCACGCCGCCGCAGTATTCAGCGAGAAAGAACTGTCAGATCTGATAATCGCCATTGGCACCATTAACCTCTGGAACCGCATCGGCGTGGCAACCCACCTAGCACCACCGCCGTTGAACTAACTACGCGCTTGCAGGGTTGTGTAGAGGCAGATGCCGGTGGAGATGGCGAGGTTGAGACTCTCGGCTTGACCGTAGATCGGGAGCAGAACCCGCTGATTGAGAGCCGCCTCTACCTCCTTGGATAGACCATGGGCTTCGTTGCCGAAGAACCATGCGACTGGGTCTTGAAGCGAATGTAGGAACTCGGAATCGTAGAGGTCAGTGTCGCCGGTCAATGACGTCGCGACTGTCTTGATGCTGAGCGAACCAAGATGGTCAACGACTGCGGATGTGCTGACATCGGTCACCACTGGGATGTTGAACACAGAACCCGCCGAGGAGCGAACTGCCTTGGCATTGAACGGATCGACGGACTCGCCTGCCAGCACAACGGCATCGGCTCCGGCAGCATCCGCTGTACGGATGATCGTACCCACATTTCCTGGGTCGCGGGCTTCTTCGAGAACAACTACGAGCGAACTGGACTTATCGACCACCTGAGCCAACTCAAACTGGGGTCGCCTGGCTATGCCAAGAATTCCCTGCGGAGTGCGGGACTCCGACAACTGCTCAATGGCAGTCGAGGTGGCCTCATAAACGGTGATTCCATAACCAGAGGCATGTTCGGCCAATCCCCGAACTGGACCAACAACATCCTCCCCCACAATGACGAATTCAAGCTCGCCATTCTTGACCGCAGCCACAACCGCGCCCGGACCTTCGGCAACAAAAAGACCGGTGGCCTCGCGTTCGCGCTTCTGTTGAAGCTTGCGTACTCGCTTGGATAAACCGAGCGAAAGCGGTTCGAACACGATGACCACCGGTCTCAAAAGTTTGTGCGCAACTTACTAACTGCGCGAACCAACTAGGCTGCTGCCTCGCTGGTGTCGAGTGCAGACTGGCTAACCTCAACCAAAGTTGCAAATGCGCCAGGATCGCTCACGGCAAGCTCGGCGAGCATACGACGATCAACCTCGATCTCGGCGGCACGAAGACCCTGGATGAAGCGGTTGTAGGTAACACCGTTTTGACGGGCAGCGGCGTTGATGCGCTGGATCCATAGACGACGGAAGTCACCCTTGCGCTGACGACGGTCACGGTACTGGTAGACCATCGAGTGCGTGACTTGCTCCTTGGCCTTGCGGTACAGGCGCGAGCGTTGGCCGCGGTAACCACTGGCCTTCTCGAGGGTGGAACGACGCTTCTTCTGCGCATTGACTGCGCGTTTTACTCTTGCCATTGTTCTCCCCTATCCCTATCGATCGCCTAGAAGACGCTTGGCCTTCTTTACGTCTGCTGGCGACAGCTCAACGTCGTTGGACAAGCGGCGCTTGCGACGCGAGGTCTTGTGCTCCGCCATGTGGTACGCGTTGGCGCGTTGGCGCTTAATCTTTCCGGAACCCGTTTTCTTGAGGCGCTTCTTAGCACCACTGTGGGTCTTCATCTTTGGCATTGTGTGCCCCTATTCTTCTCTAAACTTCTTAGGTCTTTAGATCTAATCTGTCTCTACTGGTGTGGTCACTTCTTGCTCACCGCTGCCGGGACCGTCTGCCTCGTCGGATGCAGCTGCGGCTGCCTTAGCGTCCTTCTCGGCTTGCTTGTTCTGGCGGCTCTCTGCCTTAGTGGTGGTCGGACCGAGCACCATGATCATGTTGCGACCATCCTGCTTTGGCTTCGACTCGATCACTGCCAGGTCTTGCACATCTTCGGCTAGCTGTTCAAGCAAACGGAATCCAAGTTCGGGACGAGACTGCTCGCGTCCGCGGAACATGATGGTGACCTTGACTTTGTCGCCAGCCTTTAGAAAGCGAACGATGTGGCCCTTTTTGGTCTCGTAATCATGCTTGTCAATCTTGGGACGAAGCTTCATTTCTTTGACAATCACGTGCGCTTGGTTCTTACGCGCCTCGCGTGCCTTGATATCTGCCTCATATTTGAACTTGCCATAGTCCATGAGCTTGCATACTGGTGGACGAGCCTGCGGGGCTACCTCTACCAAATCAAGGTCGTTGTCGATTGCCATGCGAAGGGCAGCCTCGACTTTTACGATTCCGACCTGTTCGCCTGCTGGTCCGACTAGACGTACCTCAGGGACTCTGATCCGCTCATTGATGCGGGGTTCGACGCTGATGGCGCCTCCTTCATCTTCTTAGTTCTTGGGTCTTTGTCTATAGACAGCAAGAGAAGATGGCAAAGCACTGAATCCTTATGCGTCGCACGAATGCGATCTAGGACAATTCCTCGAGAGGTAAGTGCCTTGGCCAAACCCAGAAGACCTAGAGTCTCAAGGTGGGGTTTCCCCTCTTGTGGCTATCTATAAAGACTAGCAGCCGTTTGCTACCGACCCGTTCGATGGTGGTGCAAATCACGCCAGGCATACTCAAGCTATGACTGATCATGCAGACGATTCAAACAATGCCGACACTGAAACTCGCGATATCTCAGATGTTCCAGCCGTCGAGATCGTCACGACTGTTGCAGTTCACCTAATGACCGCTAGCGCGATCAAACTTGGTTTAGGTGAGGTGACTGAAGGCCACAACCCGGAAGATGACAAAGATCTAGCCGAAGCACGAATCCTGATCACATCACTTGCCGGGCTGGTTAAGTCAGCAGCCCCGATGTTGGGCAATGCCCATGCAGGCCCTTTGCGCGATGGCCTCAAGACCTTGCAAGAAGCATTCCGTGAAGCCTCAGACATTCCCGACGCCCCCGGTGAAGGACCTGGCGAGAAGCTTTAGCTTCCTTGCTGGACGGCCATCGCTACTCCACCTGGCAAACCTTGAACGATCTCAGGATTCTGTTGCAAGCTAGCGGCTACTTGCCGAATAAGCTCGTCGCGCTTGGCCCCGAATTCCTCGCCATCGAGCGCAGGCGGAAACTTGATAACAATCCGCACGTCTTCTTGGCCGGTTCCCGGTAGCGCCTCATAAGTCACACCTTCAGCTGCTCCGACTTGAGCTAACACTCCAGCGAGCGTGGACATGAGCTCGTTGTCGGTCAGTGGATTTGCCCAGACTTCTTGATTGGCCAACCGGGAGAGGCCCACACCGTCCAGCACGAATCCGTCGTCGTGACCGTAGTCGATGATCATGGCCACCGAACCTTCATCGATCGCCGCTTGAGCCGCCGCGGGAGCAAGCGTAGCTACTGGTCGACTCTCTCGGTTCCAACTGGCCATGCGGTCAGTCGACGAGAAAGCCAACAGCGCCTTGGCCCCGTCTGCTCGTTGCACGCTGACGGTTGCCATGTGGCTATCTTTCTCAACTCGAAGACCCGCGTCAGTCTCCTCCTCTGAATCCAGAATCGCCACTACCGGCACAAACACACGCGCCTGCAACAGCGCAGCTTGCACGACATGGCGATCTGCTGTTCCCGCTTTAGCTGCAGCCAACATGGCTACTAGGTTTTCGTCGGGAGAACCGTCGTCATCAGCAAAGGCCGATTCTGGAATCGACTTTCCCACGAATCGATCTTGTTCTTCGATACCGTGATCGCACGCATCGCCATGCTCGTGAGTCATTAATTCACTCGTTGTCGATCACAGGCGGGTAGCAAGAATGTCGGTGACGAGGATGCCACGAGCACCGAGTGCATAAAGGTCATCCATAACTGGGTGCAGATCAGCCTTCGGAACCATAGCCCTAACCGCAGCCCAACTGGCGTCCTGCAGCGACGAGACCGTCGGTGACTCAAAACCCGGGGTGATCGCAGTTGCTTTTTCGACAAGATCGACTGGAATGTCATAGTCCACAAGAACGTACTTGCGTGCGGCGATCACGCCCTCGATACGGCGAACAAAAGTTTCGACCTCGCCATTGCCTTCGTCAGCAGCCTCGGGAGCGATCAACAAGGCTTCACTCTCCAGTAGGGGTTCATCGATCACAACAAGACCGGCCTTGCGCAAAGTCGCACCGGTGTCGACCACGTCGGCTACGGCGTCAGCCACACCGAGCGCTACCGAATTCTCGACTGCGCCGTCTAGCTTGATCACCTCGGCTTCAACCCCAGCCCCAGCCAGACGCTCATTCAACAGACCCACATATGAGGTAGCAATCCGCTTGCCACTCAAATCCTTGATCGTTTTGACCCCGGCAGCGGCATCGGCTTCAGGAACCGCGAGACGGAATGTGGATGGAGCAAATCCGAGCCCCAGCACAGCCTTCGCCTTGGCACCCGAGTCGAGCAACATGTCCTTGCCGGTAATACCTAGGTCGAGCTTGCCAGCGCCTACGTAAATAGCAACATCACGTGGCCTGAGGAAGAAGAAGTCGATGTCGTTCACAGGATCGTGCACGACAAGCTCACGGCTAATGTTCGCGCGCAAGTAGCCAGCCTCTTGCAGCATCGTTTTAGCCGGGTCGCCAAGTGCTCCCTTATTGGGAACTGCGATTCGCAACATGTTGATCTTCTCCGATTGTGAAAGTCGTGTGAGTGAAATTTGAGTAGCAGGCTTTAAAGCTGTTCGTATACCTCGTCGAGCGAGATCCCTTGAGCGATCATGAGCGCCTGCAAGTGGTACAACAGTTGCGAGATCTCCTCGGCGGTACGAGCGTTACCCTCGTGTTCGGCAGCCATCCACACTTCGGCGGCTTCCTCCACGATCTTCTTTCCGATGCTATGAGCTCCCTGCGCAATGTATGCGACTGAGGACGATTCAGGATCACCGGATTCGACCTTGGCGCTTAGCTCAGCAAAGAGTTCCTCAAATGATTTCACTCAACTAGCTTAGCGCGATGATCTTTATTAGTTCGGCCTAAGTTCGCTATGGAACATATTGCGCACCGGTATTCAGATGGCGCGCAACACAATGGCGGTTTGAAGCGCGGCCAAAGCAGCCTCTTCGCCTTTGCTTTCAACAGAGTCCGGCAAGCCGGCACGATCGAGCGCTTGTTGTTCAGTGTCGCAGGTCAGCAAGCCGAATCCCACGGGCCTTCCCGAGTCGAGAGCAACTCTTGTCAATCCGTCGGTAGCCGCATTGCAAACGTAGTCAAAATGCGGGGTACCGCCACGAATAATGACACCCAAAGCAACAACTGCGTCATAACGCTGAACACATTTAGCTGCAACGACGGGAAGTTCGAATGCGCCAGGCACACGAATCAAATCAAAAGACGCTCCCGACTTCTCAAGAGTCGCTGTCGCCCCGGCGATCAGACCATCCATTACCTGCACATGCCAAGAACCAGCAACGATAGCGACCGTCAGTTCAGATGCGTCTGGAACCTCAAATTCCGGTGCTCCCTCGCCACTCATTCGGCCTCCTCTGCTTCTGTCGTCCCGGTGACCGTGTCACCCTCATGTCCCATACGTTCCATTTTGGTGCGCAGGTATTCGCGATTATGCGCGTTCTCACCGACAACTAATGGCACACGTTCCAAGATCGAGATTCCGTAGCCGTCGAGACCGGCACGCTTGTCGGGATTGTTCGTCAACAGTCGCATGCTCTTGACCCCGAGGTCGGCCAGGATCTGCGCACCCGAGCCATACTCTCGCGCATCAGCAGGTAGGCCTAGCAACAAATTAGCGTCGACCGTGTCCGCACCATTGTCTTGCAGTTCGTAGGCTCGGAGCTTCTCTGCCAGACCGATTCCACGGCCTTCATGTCCGCGAATATAGAGCACAATTCCGCGACCTTCATTTGCCACAGCCTTAAGCGCTGTATCCAGCTGCGGCCCACAATCACAACGAAGAGACCCGAACACATCACCGGTGAGGCACTCAGAATGCACCCGCACAAGGAGATCTTCACCGTCGCCGACGTCACCAAGAACGAGGGCCATTTGGTCATATCCGTCGATCAAATCGCGGTATCCGATTGCGGTGAACTCCGCGTACTCGGTGGGCAATTGCGCGGTCGCCACTCGTTCAATGTGGCATTCGCTGCGCCGAATGTATGCGATGAGATCAGCGATAGAAATCATTGACAAGCCGTGCTCGTCAGCAAACTCTCGACATGCCGGCGCTCGCATCATCGAACCGTCGTCGTGAACAAGCTCCGCGATAACACCGGCCGGTTCAAGTCCTGCCAATCGCGCAAGATCCACGGCAGCTTCGGTGTGACCTGCTCGACGGAGTACGCCACCTTCCACGGCACGAAGCGGGAATATGTGACCCGGCCTAGTAATCTCCCAAGGCTCGGTTGCAGAATCAACTAACACCCTGACGGTTCGGGCACGATCCTCCGACGAAATGCCGGTTGTAACGCCATCTCTGGCATCGACACTCACCGAATATGCAGTTCCCTTGGCATCTTCGTTCACAGCTGTCATAGGAGGCAATGCAAGACGGTCTAGCGCCTCCCCCATCATGGGGACACACACCACACCACTGCTGTAACGGATCGTGAAGCCAAGCAACTCGGGGGTTGCTTTGGATGCGGCAAAGATCAAATCGCCTTCGTTTTCGCGGTCTTCATCGTCAACCACGACCACAGCTTTTCCCGCCGCAATGTCGGCAATAGCTTGTTCAATCGTATTGAGAAACCCGTCAGGATTGCGTTCAGCTGGCGCCTTCACGACCTCAGGTTTCGTGACTGTCTCTTCTTCTTGCGAGAACAGCTCATCAGCAGGAATCATGCAACGCCCTCCTTAGCTGATTGGCTTTGATTGATTCTGTCCACGTAACGGGCCAACACATCGACCTCCAGGTTAACGCTGTCACCGATATTGAGCATTCCCAGATTCGTATCTTGCAAAGTTGTCGGGATAAGCGATACCGAGAACCAGGCCTCATTTGAGTTCGGCTCACTGACTTTGGTGACGGTGAGCGAGACACCGTTGACCGTGATCGAGCCTTTCTCGGACACAAGCGAACCAAGTGAACTTGGCATCTCAAAGGTGAATACTTTCCAATTAGCAGAGGTCTCGCGGTTGGTGAGCGTCCCAATACCATCGACATGACCAGAGACAATGTGCCCGCCGAAGCGATCACCTACTTGCATGGCTCGCTCGAGATTCACTTTGGAACCAATCTCAAGTGTTCCAACATTGGAGCGATCCAACGTCTCCTTCATGACATCTGCGGTGAATCCGGTTTCGTCAAATTCGACAACGGTTAGACACACTCCATTGACCGAGATTGAGTCACCCTTGTTGGCGTCTGCCATCACGTTGGGGCCAGTCACAGTGATTCGAGCAGCACTGTCAGGCAAAGTGACAATTTGAGTCACTGTGCCAGTCTGCTCGACGATTCCGGTGAACATAGATCAATTGTGCCTTAGGTCGATCGAGAGCAGCACGTCGTCACCTGCTTGGGTGACAGACATCAGCTTGCCCTCAACCGCTTCTTTCAGGGTCGTCCTACCCAAGTCAGCTACGGCATCACGCCCAGAACCAAGCACCTTAGGCGAAGTGAACCATGCCAGTTCATCTACCAGGTCGGTAGTAAAGAATGCTTGTTGCAAAGTTGGTCCGCCCTCTAGAAGCACCGAGCGAATACCCCGGTCGAAGAGTTCCTGTAGGACTTCGACTGGGTCATGGCTCTCGATATGGAGTGTCTCAGCCGCATCATCAAATACGGCCAGGTCCGAGTCGAGTGCCGTTTTGCCAATCACCACTCGAAGCGGTTGCCGGGTGGCTTCGTCACGACGGTCGGTGAGCTGCGGGTTATCCGCCTTTACCGTCCCGGTGCCCACCGCAATCGCATCGACTCGTCCGCGCAGCTCATGGCCAAGTTCGCGCGCTTGGATACCTGTAATCCACTTACTTGTTCCGTCGCTGGCCGCCACCTTGCCATCGAGAGTCGATGCCACCTTGGCAATCACCCACGGGCGTTGATGCTCCGCGATATGTAGCCATTCGCGATTGAGTGCACGAGCATCTGCCTGAACCTCTTCGACAGGACCTGCCACTTCGATGCCAGCTTCACGCAAAACCTCAGCACCACCGGCAGCCTCAGGATTTGGATCACGCACCGCGAATACCACGCGAGCAACACCAGCATCGATCAATGCTTGAGTGCACGGACCTGTTCGACCAGTGTGATTACACGGCTCAAGCGTGACGATAGCGGTTGCCCCCTTGGCCTCATTACCTGCTTGTTTAAGCGCAACAACCTCAGCATGATCCTGGCCCGGACCTTGATGGACTCCCGTAGCTAGCAGAATTCCGTCGGAGTCCAGCAACACACAAGCAACCTTTGGATTGGGGCTCGTGTCTGGTGAATCTTGTGCAAGTTCAATGGCACGTCGCAATGCACTCATCTCAGAAGGAGAAAGCGCAGAATCCTCAGCCATATATCTATTCTAGGCTGGCTTCACAATTAGGCAGCTACCTCAGGCAGGTGGAAGCCTGCGCTTGAGCACGCAAAGAATCGATGGCAGCGACCGGATCGTCAGTTGCATAGACCGCGGATCCGGCAACAAACACGTTCGCACCTGCCTCGGCAGCGAGTTCGATTGTGCCGGAATGAATCCCACCATCCACTTGTAGCCAAATATCAGATTCCGGACCGATCAGCTCCCGTGTGCGCTGGATCTTCGGCAACATGGCGTCAATAAATGACTGGCCGCCAAAGCCTGGCTCCACCGTCATAATCAAAACCATATCCAGCTCAGGGATGATGTCCGCCACTGAATCGATAGAAGTTGCCGGTCGTAAGCCCATGCCAGCGCGGGCGCCTAGATTACGGATCTCTCGCGCAAGACGAACCGGCGCAGCAGCAGCTTCGGCATGGAACGTCACACTCTTGGCACCAGCTTCGGCGTAGGCCGGGGCCCAACGATCAGGATCCTCGATCATGAGGTGGCAGTCGATCGGCGTCGACACCTTGGCCAGCAGCGCCTCAACGACGGGCAAGCCAAGCGTCAAGTTGGGGACGAAGTGATTGTCCATAACGTCGACGTGGAGCCAGTCGGCACTCCCGGCGACTTCCTCACAGTCTCGCTCCAAATTGGCAAAGTCCGAAGACAGGATGCTCGGTGAAATCTGAAGATGCATGGGTTCAGCCTAGAGGGAAACAGGGTGCTATTGCTTGCGCAACAAGGCGAAATACATGCCATCGGTACCGTGCAAATGTGGCCAGAGTCTGACAGCTGGTCCAGGCCCAAGATCCGGTACGCCGGGGAATAGCGAACGAGCATCCTCTTGAGTCACATCGTCGCGTTGTTTGAGCATTTGGGAGACGATCAAATCGGTCTCGGCAATATGAGGCGAGCAGGTCACATAGGCGACCACTCCCCCGGACCTGGTTCGATCGATCGCGTTTCCAAGTAAATCGGCTTGCAGCTTGGTGAGGTCTGAAAGATCACTGGGCGACCTGCGCCACCGCAAATCTGGGCGGCGGCGAAGCACACCAAGACCGGTACAAGGCGCGTCCACCAGCACCCGATCGAAGTTGTTGTCTAATTCCACCTCGAGGGCGTCACCTACGACAACCCCGGCGAAACCAGGACCTTTAGCGGCACGTTTCACCAATTTGGCGCGGTGTTCGTGGAGCTCAACGCCCTCCACCAAAGCCCCCCGTTCAGCAGCTAAGGAAGCCAGGAGTGCAGCCTTTCCACCAGGCCCAGCGCAAAGGTCCAACCACGATTTATCGTCACCATCAACAGGCGCATTGGCCAAAGCTAAGGTGACAAGCTGACTACCCTCGTCCTGCACTCCGACATCACCAGTTCGCACTTGTTCGATTCGCGCAACCTTGCCAGCCGGAGCAACATAAGCGTACGGACTGTACTTACCTGGCGTAGCACCTTCAGCCTTGAGTTCGTCAACGTCGGCACGGCTAGGGCGAGCGACAAGAGTGACATCCGGAGCTTCATTATTAGCCTCTAGCAGCGAGCGCAACTCATCCTGACGAGAACGGCCGAGAGAATCGCGTAAAGCATTCACGATCCACACCGGATGACTCGTCAGTGCGGACAACTCGTCAGGCGACAGCTTCAGATCAGAGTTCCAGTCAGGCACGATTTGAGTGCGCCATTGGTTGAGGTCACGCTTGCTAGCTGCCCGCAAAACCGCATTGGTGAACCCCTTCGGGCCTGGGCCGGATACCGAAACCGCCAGATCCACCGATTCATTAACCGCGGCATAGCTATCAGTACCTGTGAAGAGGAGTTGGTACACACCCATTCGCAAGACGTCAAGTACACGCGGGTCGATCTTGCCCAACTGGCGCGATGAGCATTCGGCAATCACTGCGTCGATGAACAGCTGGTTGCGCAAGGTTCCGTTGACGACATCGGTGGCGAAACCAGCTTGGCGTTGATCGAGATCAGCATCACGCAGCTTGGTTCCGAGCACAATGTGCGAGTAACCACCAGATGCCCCTACTTCGTGGAGAACGTCGTAGGCCAGACGACGAGCCGGATCAACAGCCACCGCTATACCCACTCAAAACGAGCACCAGGCTCAATCCGTTGGCCGCGTGCCCAATCAGCAGCCGCCATTTCGCCCTTACCTTCCGGCTTGACCTTGTCGAGCACAACGATTCCGTTACCAGTTCCAACGAATACTTGCTTTTTAGTTGGATGCAGCACGCCCGGTTCCAACGATCCAATATCGAGCTGATCCAGACGCGCTGGGTCGGCGAGTGTCACTGGCCCGACTTTGACGCGTTTGCCCTCCAAGGTGCTCCAAGCTCCAGGGAACGGCGAGCATCCACGGATTCGTCGATCAACGGCGAAGGCCGGGTCTGTAAAAGGAATCTGAGCGTCCGCGGGGTTGATCTTGGGAGCCAAGCTAACTCCATCAGCTGGCTGCGGAACAGGGACCAACGATCCGTCAGCAAGGCCATCCATTGTCTTGACTAACAATGTGGAGCCAGAGTCAGCCAGTGTCTCCAAAAGCGTGCCCGCAGTGTCGGTCGACGAGATCGATTGCGTAACGACGCCAAAGACCGGGCCCGTGTCGAGACCCTCCTCAATCCGGAATGTGCTCGCACCCGTGATTTCATCACCCGCAATGATCGAATGCTGCACCGGGGCTGCCCCACGCCAGGCAGGTAAGAGCGAGAAGTGCAGGTTAATCCAACCATGTTTGGGGATCTCTAACGCTTCGACCGGGATCAAGGCACCGTAGGCGACAACTGGGCAAGCATCGGGCTCAAGTTCACGAAGTTGCTGATGAAACTCGGGGTCCTTGGCGGAAGCAGGCTTGAGGCACGGAATCCCCAACTCAGCTGCCACCTGCGCGACCGGCGACTCGACAATCTTGCGGCCTCGTCCTGCTTGCGCATCCGGCCTTGTCACCACGGCCACGACTTCGTGCTCAGAGGCAGCCAAAGCACGCAAGGATGGAATTGCCGGTTCCGGGGTTCCAGCGAAAACGAGTCTCATAGTGGCCAATCTTATTTAGCTGCGGTCAGTCGGATGCTGATCAATTGCTGTGCGCTTACCCTACAAAGTTACGGGATCGACTTCTATGCGAAGCTCGCGCGCGCTTGGAGGAAATATTGAAGCTCCAGGTGGCGTCTGTGACGACTCTCCTGTCTCGTTGATTCCGAACCATTCGTGAACGAGCTGACTCAGGCGGCTCGACAGTGTCCGGCTCTGGCGTGCGGGAGCGATAACCAGTGCACCCGCAACTCCGTCGATCACCAGGGAATCAACAACCTTGAGTTCGTCGATCGAATCCAGCCTGGGACGGACGAACTCCAGAAAAGCACCAAGCTCCGCCTCTGATGCCTGAACTCGGACATACCTCGAGGTTGGGGGCAATCCGAGTTCTGATCGCTCCACTAGATCTTGGGCCGCCCATCCGACGGGATCCATACGCAAAATCGATTGCACGACTCGACTACCAGGGTTACCAGTGAGGACGAGAGTTCCATCGGTGTCGGCCGACTTGGTAGCAGCTACCAATCTCATCCAATGATGAACCGCCTCTTGACCGGCATCGAGTCGCGCGCCGCGCAAGGTGAACATTCCATCCAGCACGATCGTTGCCTGGAACCGTCCATCGGCAACAGGTTCGGCACCTGTTGTGGCTACAACAATCTGCGGTTCACTTGATACTCGAGAAATCACGCCGGCCTTCGCCGAACTCTCAACAATGGTGGTGCGTGGGAATGCCCGTCGGAGTTCTTCGAGAATCCGACTCGCCCCAACAGACGCCATACGAAACTTAGTCGAATCACATTCAAGACAGATTGGTGTCTCGACTACCTCCTCGCAAGACTGACACGTCGGCTGAGATTCAGCGCTGATTTGTTGGATTGCCCCACCGCAGTTCACACATTCGAGAGCACTGTCGCAGTTCGCGCATGCTAAAAACCGTACATAGCCAGCGCGAGGCACACACACCAACACGGGACCGAGTTCGATACCGGCCTTGATCGCACGCCAAGCGACTCCCGGAACTCGCTCGCCACCAAAATCACTTGCCCGAGCGGCCGCCTCAGTCACAACTTCGGCCACGCCATCGCGGCGAAGTGGCTGAGGTAGGGCGACGGATTTGAGCCAACCGGATGCGACCAGATCTGCCGCCTCGACACTGGGGCTGTAGCCAGCCAACACGAGGTCGCAATTGGCTTGACGTGATCGCATCATCGCGACCCGCCGCGCATGCCACATGGGTGAGCGCTGGTCACGATAATGCTCGCTCCCCTCATCCCAGACGATGATGCGGCTCAAGTGTCGAATCGGGGCGAACACCGCATCCCTGGTGCCAATAACAATGTCGACCTCATCACGCAACGTCCGCAAGAATGCCGAGTAACGATTTCGGGGTGATTCAGCTGAATCCAGTACTTCAATGCGCAGTTCGCTACCTGCTGCCGATTTGAGAGCAACGCGGATTCTGGCAACCGCACGTGAATCAGGAGCGAGCACAAGTGAGGTTCCGGGCAATCCCGCCACGATTGACGCAATCAACCACTCGCCGTCAACGCTGGGTGAGACCGTGAATGAAGCCCTGGTAGGAGGTTCAGCCGATCTGGCAGCTACATCTCGCTGGGCCAGACGCTCGACCATGGCGACACCACCGGTGTAACGCGCAAGCTCATCCATTGCCGTCACATTGACGGACCGCTCTCTAATCGTCGATATTGCTGCGGGGATCGAGGTCACTAGCTTCTCGGCCTCGACATGACGGGGCGGAACCGCACTCCGCACTACATCCGACCATGTACCGATATAGGCCTGGGCAACTTCACGGGTTAACGCAGCAACCTCGCTAGTCAGAACCGCAGGACCAAGAACTCGTTCGATCGGTTTGAGCTCAGCGACGTAGTCGCTGGATTCCTCTCGGGAGATGATAAAACCGTTGACAAGTCTG
>CAUJDH010000074.1 GCA_963169225.1 Actinomycetota bacterium | reverse complement strand
GCGCTGACACTTTAATGCCAACTCATCTGTCGATGGCGACAGTCGATGTTGTGCTGGATAAGGGCTACGACCTTCAGCAAAAACCAGTATGCAAAGCCGCTGACGAGGACTCTACGAGGTTCACCTGCAACGGAGTCACAGTTGATGGCCTAAAGATCTTGACTACCGCTCACGAAACCGCACATTCGGAAGCCGATATGAAGGTCGATGTCGATGAGAAGCAAGTGTTCGAAGGCACGATGGCCGAAGTCTTCACACGCCAATACGAGGGGGCCAAGTGAGCGAGCAAACTCCAGTGACCCCGTCACCCGAAATTCAACCCGTCCCTCCCACGGCCCCGGCTACGAAGGGAGACATAGCCAAGCCACCTAAATATTACGGATTCTCCGTCTACGTCAGCGCGATCATCAGATGGTGGCGTGCAATCTTGACGATGGTGATCCTGATCGTTGCGAACCTTGTATTGCAAACGCTGTTCATGTCTCCCTATGACGCCGCACCAATTGGGCCTCTGTTCTGGCTCAAGGCTACATTGAGCGGAATCACGTTTATATGCGTTTGGGGAATCATGATCTCTGCCGCGCTCCATGTATACAAGGGGCATGTCAGCTTCAAAGAGGCAGTCGGTCACTTCCGCCAGAGCTGGCTCAACTTCACTATTTGGCTAGTGGTCTGGGTTGTGGTGTGCGCAGCTCTCTCGCTGTTCCAGTTTTGGCCAGGCCTCGTGGCGGTGTTCATCACGTTCTATGTTCCGTTCGCAGCAGCCGACGGACAACGAAATGCGATTGGTGCCAACTTCAAAGCGATTGGCTCTCGTCCCATCCGCTATTTCTTCACAGCAGTTCTAACGGGAATTTTGATCTTCGGCGCTCTCTACCTGATCGGCGGCCTAACCTTGTTCTCCTCGCCAAACCTTCATGGGGTCTGGGTGTCATGGGCGTTCATTGGCCTTATCGGCTCAGTAATGACTGTGGCTTGGGGACTGCTTTATCGCAGCACGAAACCAGGAACACCTATTGAAACCAAGACACCTGTCGAAGCAGGTACCGAAGCAGCCCCAGAGACCGAAAAAGCCGCAGAGCCGACTACGGGCTGACGCGACCGGCAGAGATGAAAGCGTCGTAAGTGATCGGCATGAGCTGAGCCCATTCGGCTTCCATCTTCTCGGCAACCATCTCAATCTCACGTTGCGGATATGACGGGAATGCCGAATCTTCGTTCTTAGTACGAAGGCTCAAGAACGACATGAGCGAACGAGCATTACAGGTGGCGTACATCGTTGAGTAAGTGGCCACCGGCAGAACAGCACGAGCGACCTCACGAGCGACGCCAGCATCCAACATCTCTTGGTAAGAGTTATATGCCTCGGTGCACGAACGAATCGTGGCTGAACGGACAGTCTCGTACTGCTCAGGAGTTCCATCCTCGAACGTGTAATGCCCTGCCTTACCGACTTGAATCAATTTGCGATCGGTCGAGGGCAGATAGAAAACGGGCTCGAGCTGACGGTAGCGACCGCTCTCTTCGTTGTACGACCAACCCACGCGGTGACGATGGAATTCGCGAAATACGAAGATCGGCGCCGAGATCATAAACGTCATGCTGTTGTGCTCGAAAGGAGTACCGTGACGGTTTTTGAGTAAGAAGTTGATGAGCCCCTTGGCTTCCGCAGGATCCTGATCAACGGCCGAGACAGAGGTCTCACCAGCGGTCGAGACGCGAGCTGACCACACCACGTCGCTGTCCTGCGCGGCAGAACGAATCAGCTGAACAGTGACATCATCACGGAACTCTGGCTCTTTAACTACGGAGATGTCAGCCATATTGGTTCCTTCGGAGGTCTGTGCGGGTGATGATGCCGGGGCAGCTTGCTGAGTCATTGAAAAAGATTACGCCCGCAGATCGCTTCCCTTACGAATCAACACACCATGATTCAAGCGTTCGGCTAGAAACCGATTCAAGAAACAAGTACCCCAGGATTCATGATGCCTGCCGGATCCACCTGGGCTTTGATACTGCGTAACAACTCCACCCCAGACTCACCAATCTCTTCAGCCAGGAACGGCGCATGATCGCGCCCCACTGCATGGTGGTGAGTGATAGTGGCACCGGCCTCAACAATAGCCTGACAGGCGGCCTGCTTGGCACGTTCCCACTGTCCGACCGGATCGTCGGCCTCAACTTCGGCGACGACAGTGACATAAAGGGAGCCACCCGTGTCATAGACATGACTCAGATGCGACATGATGTGCGGACCGGGTGCGTCAGGGTTTCCGGCCCGGAGTGAATCAGTGAGTGCTTGGTAGACCCGGTTACGCAAGTTCTCCATATTCGACCAACGGGTCGCAGTCTCAAGGGTTTCAACCAAAAGCCCTTGGTCCATCAAGACATCACGCAAATAAGGGCCCGAATAGCGCGCATGTTCCCAACCATCTCCCACCTTACGACCAAGACTCACTCCTCGGTGCTTCTTGAACACCGTCCAGGTCTGACTACGATCAGCCTTGACCTGAGCTGACGTCCCCTCCCACGACACGATCGCGAGGCAACCGCCTGCAACCTTGCGAACCTCTAAGTACTTGTTCAGCGCTGTCGCTGTCCTACCTTCGACAGCCATGGTCAGGTTCGTTGCGGTTTCCTGAGGGTCCGAAAGTCGGAGCACCGCAGTCTTGACTTGAGCTTGTTTGAGCTCACGAAATGCCGCCAGTGCCGACTCATAAGTTGGAAACATGATGCCTTCGTACCGCGTAACCTCAGGAAGTCGACGAATCCGCAAGGTGATGCTGGTGATGAAGCCAAAGGCTCCTTCGCTACCAATGAACACCTGCCGAAGGTCCGGGCCGGCGGCTGTTCCAGGAGCAACGCCGAGGTGGAACTCACCGCGTGGAGTGACGACGGTGAGCGATTCGATCATCTCGTTGGAGCGGCCATAACCACTCGATGCCTGCCCAGACGAGCGGGTAGCCGCATAACCACCGATGCTGGCACGTTCCCATGACTGCGGGAAGTGCCCCAGCGTTAGACCGCGCGGGTTCAACAGTCGCTCCAAGGCGGGGCCTGTCATACCTGGTTGAACTGTCACAGTCATATCTACATCGTTGATGCCGACCAAGTCGGCAAATTTGTCAAAGGCAACCGCAAGAATCCCATTGAAACCATCTGAGTTTTCTGACACTTCGGCATCGGCTCTCACACCACCAACCACACTGGTGCCTCCGCCGAATGGAACCACGGCCAGGCGATACTGCTCGGCCAAAGCGAGCAGCTTGACGACATCTTCTTTCGAAGTCGGGAAGATCACCGCATCGGCGACTTTTGGTTCCACTCCCCTACGGGCCACGATGTCTAAATAAGAAAAGCCACCCGAATGAGCTAGTCGCGCGTCTGCATCAGTGGTGACCGATTCGGCGCTCAATGCCGACTGGAATTCGCTCAGCACACCCTCGGAGATCCGCGAATCAGGGACCTCTACATTCGTGCGACCTGCCTGTGGCGAAGGATGCAGCTTGCCCACCCGTTCGTTGAGGAACGCAACCATCCCCGCCTTGAGCTTGATCGGCTCTGGTGGAACACCCCAACGGGCAATCTGATCGTCAAATGACATGCGAGTTCCATCCTTCATATTCATGGGCATAGGAGTAGCCAATGTTGCCGCGCAATGTGGCAAGTGTATTAGTTTTAGATAGTTCCACAAACCTCAGATGGGAGAACTGTGCGACCTATTGCGCGCCCGATCATCCGACCTATTAGTCCGGGCGATCAAACCTCGCTACTCAATCGCGAACGGCGAACCAAAGATCGCGACGCCTTGGCTAACGGCGAATTCGTCGACGTTCTCGTGGTTGGAGGTGGGGTAACCGGAACCGGCGTCGCCCTGGATGCAGCAACTCGTGGACTGTCGGTTGCATTGGTCGAAGCCAACGACTTCGCTTTTGGCACATCCAGATGGTCTAGCAAACTGGTGCACGGTGGGCTTCGGTATCTCGCCGGCGGTCACATCAACATCGCCTGGGAGTCTGCGCTTGAGCGTTCGATCCTTATGCAAAACGTCGCACCACATTTGATTCGGGCTCTGCCACAAATGGTTCCGGAGTATGACACCACTGCTCGCAAATATCGCACCCTCACGCGTGTAGGCCTACATGGCGCTGATGCCATGCGCAAAGCCAGCAAGCTGCCTGGCAGTCGACTGGCCAAACCAAAACATATTTCGGGCCCACGCGCTGCTGCACTGGCTCCGAGCCTGCCGGCAGAGCGAATCGAAGGCGCCATGTTGCTCCAAGACGGTCAGCTCGAAGATGACGCCAGACTCGTCGTCGCGATTGCACGTACTGCAGCTGCGTATGGCGCGAAGATCGTGACGCATGCCAAAGCGACTGATTTGGGTCCTGGCGGGGCCACCATTGAGGACACTCTGGACGGTGGCACCTTCCAATTGAATGCCAGAACTGTTGTCAATGCGACGGGAATCTGGGCAGCCCAAAACGATTCGCGAATCTCGCTGAATCCAAGCCGAGGTTCACACCTGGTTCTTGCAAGTTCAACCCTTGGCGACTCTAATGTCGGCATCGCACTACCAGTACCTGATCATTTTGGTCGTTATGTGTTTACGATGCCGCAGCCAGACGGCCTTACCTACGTTGGCATTACCGATGTGGATGCGGGGACTGAGATCCCAGATGTACCGATGGCTAGCGAGGAGGAGATCCAATGGATTTTGGACATCCTCTCCGACAATCTGTCCAAGCCCATTGAACGTGATCAAGTGATCGGCACCTACGCAGGTTTGCGCCCGCTGGTCGCCGGAGGTGAAGGTGAAGATGCCAAATCATCGGCTGATATTTCACGCGAACACCTAGTACTCGGAGAAGCCGGTGGCGTTATCACGGTGACAGGTGGCAAATTGACCACCTATCGCAAGATGGCACAAGACACTGTGGACAAGATCACTGACAAGCCGTGCCTGACCAAGAAGATCCCCCTGGTGGGTGCCGGTGGGTCACTTGCAGGAACTTCGGTGGCAGATATTCCTGCCAGACTCAAAAGGCGTTATGGAACCGAGGCATCACTTGTCTCCGCCTTGAGCGACCGGGACCCGAGTTTACTCGAACCTATCGTTGCATCTGATCTCGCTGAATACGCTCACTTAGTTCCCGCGCTCAAAGTCGAGTTCGCCTGGGCTGTCGAAGCCGAAGGCGCGATGACGGTCGAAGACTTGGTTGAACGTCGTGTGCGATTCAACATGGTTGATGGCTTAGCTGACTTAGCTATTCCCGTTGCAGAGAGCCTCTTGGACTAACCTCATCTAAAGCAGAGACGACTACTATCCGCGGTTAGGAACGAGAGATCCAACCAATGATGCAAAGAGGCATCCGATAACGATTGCGCAGAGAGTGAACAAAACGGTGGTGCTTGCCTGAGTAGCCGCATCACTCGATAAGGCTTCTATCAATGTGCTAATGGCAGACGATCCAGGAAGTAGCACCCAGAAAGCGGGAGTAAAAGTGACCAATGCTGGCGGCCCTCCCCCAATTCCGAGACGCTGCACGATTAGCGCTACCGTCATACCGACAAAAGCAGCCACTCCTGCGGCCAAAGGGGACTGCTGAAGGTTTAGTTGTTACTTCAGGTTTGATGCACTGTTTCGAACTCTAGTGGTGTGAGTCGTCCGAGTGCTCGTTGTCTCCTCCTTCGGCGGTAGGCCGCTACGATCCAGTAGATGATCGCGAGGCGCAGCTG
>CAUJDH010000073.1 GCA_963169225.1 Actinomycetota bacterium | reverse complement strand
AATACCAATCCTGAGGTTGCTCCGGTCGACTTCGCCACAATCGATGCTCTACTAGAGGGCAATCACAGCCAACCTCATCAGCTCCTTGGGCCACATAGCAATGAGGCAGGCGATGGCATCACGGTTCGGGTGCTGCGCCCGAATGCCACCGAAGTCAACCTAGTGATTGGCAGTGAGACGATCCCGATGGCACATGAACATCGCGGAGTGTGGGTCGCTACTGTGCCAGGCAACGAGGTCCCTGACTACCGTTTATCTGTTGCTTACGGCGGCGACGCAGTTCCAGCCGACGATCCCTACCGATTCATGCCAAGCTTGGGCGAAGTTGATCTTCACCTAATCGCCGAAGGTCGCCATGAGCAGGTCTGGAACGTACTCGGCGCACATACCCACGTTTACGACACACCCCATGGCCAAGTCCATGGCGTCTCGTTCGCGGTATGGGCACCTAGCGCCCAAGGTGTGCGCGTCGTTGGTGACTTCAACTATTGGGATGGCACAGCGACTCCCATGCGCGCTTTGGGATCTTCAGGGATCTGGGAAGTCTTCGTTCCCGAGATTGGCGATGGCACGGCATACAAGTACGAGATCCTTGGTCGCGACGGTGAACGCCGACTCAAGGCGGACCCATATGCAAACGCCACCGAGGTGCCGCCTGCGACGGCTTCTCGCGTGTTCACCTCGAATTATGAGTGGAACGATTCGGCATGGATGACTAAGCGCGCCGAGACTGATCCACTACAAGAAGCCATGAGTATTTACGAAGTGCATCTTGGTTCATGGAAGCCGGGTTTGAGCTACGCCGAACTCGCAGTTGAATTGGTCGACTACGTCACTGAATTCGGCTACACGCACGTCGAATTCTTGCCCGTCTCAGAGCATCCATTCGGCGGATCATGGGGCTACCAAGTCACCTCTTATTACGCGCCGACTTCACGAATGGGCAGCCCCGACGAACTTCGCGGCCTGATCGATGCACTCCACCAAGCGGGAATTGGCGTGATCGTCGACTGGGTGCCGGCTCACTTCCCCAAGGATGACTTCGCATTGGGACGTTTTGATGGCACTCCCCTGTACGAGCATCCTGACCCAACTCGCGGCGAACAGCCAGACTGGGGAACGTACGTATTCGACTTCGGTCGCACCGAAGTGCGTAACTTTCTCGTAGCCAACGCGATCTATTGGTGCGAAGAGTTCCATGTCGACGGATTACGAGTTGATGCCGTGGCCTCGATGCTCTACCTCGACTATTCGCGCGAAGGTGGCGAGTGGACTCCGAATGTGTTCGGCGGACGCGAAAATCTTGAAGCAGTGGCATTTCTACAAGAGATGAATGCGACTGTCTACAAGCGCGTACCTGGTGTTGTGACGATCGCTGAGGAGTCCACCTCATGGCCTGGCGTTACGCGAGCCACTCATCTAGGTGGCCTCGGTTTTGGCCTCAAATGGAATATGGGCTGGATGAACGACACCCTGTCCTATCTGCAAACCGAACCGTTGTACCGGCAATATGACCACCAGAAGCTGACTTTCGCCCTTATGTATGCGTGGAGCGAGAACTTCGTGCTTCCGATCTCACACGATGAGGTTGTGCACGGCAAAGGTTCGCTACTGCGCAAGATCCCCGGCGACCGCTGGCAGAAGCTTGCCACCGTGCGCGCGTTCCTGGCCTATATGTGGGCTCATCCTGGCAAGAAGTTGCTATTCATGGGTCAGGAGTTCGCCCAGGATGCCGAATGGTCCGAGGAGCGCGGCCTTGACTGGTGGATGCTTGATCACGCTGAGCATCGCGGTGTGCAGCAGATGGTTGCCGACATGAACGCGCGATATAAGGCCAATCCCCCGCTTTGGGTGCGAGACAACTCGCCCGAGGGGTTCGACTGGATCAATGCCAACGACTCCGATAACAACACGTTTAGCTGGCTGCGCTGGGACGGCGACGGAAACCCGGTTGCTTGCGTCGTCAACTACGCAGGCGTGCCACACAACGACTTCGTGCTGGGCTTGCCATTCGCTGGTGAGTGGGAGGAAATCCTCAATACTGATGCCGAAGCCTATGGTGGCTCTGGTGTTGGCAATTTTGGCTCAGTGACAGCCACGGATGAGGCATGGGGCGACCGTCCTGCCTCAGCCGTCATTCAGGTTCCGCCGCTGGGGGCAGTTTGGTTTAAGCCAAAGGCTTAAACCAAACCATGGGGGTCGTGGTTCAAGCCAAAGGCTTAAACCAAACCATTCGGGCGTGTTCAAGTTCAAGGGTTACTCATCTAAGTAAGCTAGATGGCGTGAGTGAGAAGGTTCCGTTTCGTACGCGCTCGGCCGTCGCGGCTGGCAGGCTAGCCGCCAAGACTTCGCAACGACTAGGTAAAGGCGAAGGCATGGTCGTGGGCGGCAAGGTCGCGCTACGACTCTCCCCTAAGGCGATGACCGACCTCGCAGGTGATCGAGTCGAGGTTCTCGTCTCATCAACGAACGGTAAAACGTCGACGACGCGGCTTCTCGCGACAGCCGTCTCACAAACCGGTCCAGTTGCTACCCAGCCAACTGGCGCCAATATGAATGACGGAATTCTGTGGGCGCTCGCCAACGGCCCAGTTGGCGCACCAGCGATCCTTGAGGTCGATGAAGCCTACTTACCTGGAGTTGTCTCTGCGACCCACCCCAAGATCATTATTTTTGGCAATCTCAGCCGAGATCAGCTCGACCGCATGAACGAGGTAGCGATCCTGGCCCGCAAATGGCGCACCATGTTGGCAGCCAATCCCGACATTACTGTCGTCGCCAACGCCGACGACCCGATCGTGGCTTACGCAGCTGAAGATGCATCGAATGTGGTCTGGGTGGGTGCCGGTCAAGTGTGGACCTCAGACTCCTCAGTCTGCCCGGGATGTGGCGCACTATTGGCGCGTGACGGGTCAATTTGGCATTGCACCGGCTGTGATCGCATTCGCCCCAAAACCACTTGGGAACTCGATTGGACAGCAGGAGACCAAGGCCAATCCGGAACGGGGTTTGCCATAGGACCGGATGGCACACGTTATTCACTTGAGGGGTTACAACTACCGGGGCGGTTCAACGCCTCAAATGCAACGCTGGCTCTGGCAGCTTGTGACCAACTCGATCTTGACTTGAACAAGGCCGTCGAACTTATGAACACAGTGACAGCCGTGTCCGGGAGATTCGCCACAGTCAAAGTTGGCGAACTCACGATTCGTTTGTTACTGGCCAAGAATCCCGCGGGCTGGTCCGAACTAGTCGACATCATGCCTCCAGCACCAACTCCGGTGATCATCACAATCAATTCAAACGCTGCCGATGGCCGGGATCCCTCATGGCTCTGGGATGTTCCCTTTGAACATCTGCGTGGGCGAACCGTGATTGCCACTGGAGACCGCCGGCACGATCTTGCTGTTCGATTGCGCCATGCGGGTGTCGACTTTGTCGTGGTCGAGGATCCTTACGCCCCAAATGCCCAACTACCACCTGGTGCTCGCGAATTAGATGTGATTGATTGCGCTGCCACCTACTCGGCCTTCCATGAACTCCGCACTCGCGCAGATAGAGAGTTGGCTTCTAGTCGACCGGGACGAGATCAACGAGAACAGGGCGTGGTGTGATGAACGACAAGATTCAGATCGTGTCGATCTTCCCCAACTTGCTTGGCACCTACGGCGATGGCGGCAACCTAATGGCGCTTCAACATATCGCCGCCCTTCACGGGATCGAAACTACGGTGACAGAGGTCGCGCCAGGTGAGTCAATTCCCAGTGATGGTGACCTCTACATCCTTGGTGGCGGCGAAGACACTGCACAAGTGGCTGCAGCGCAAGCACTTCGTGAAGATGGCACTCTAAGTGCCGTTGCTGCCGATGGCATCGCCGTCCTGGCAATCTGCGCGGGCTACCAACTACTTGGTCACGAGTTTCCTGACTCCGATGGCAAACCAGCGCCAGGTGTGGGCATTCTCGATGTCAAGACCGACCGTCTCCCTGCTCGAGCTGTTGGCGAGCTACTGGTTCAACCGACCGCTCAGATCGACGGCACCCCACTGCTCAACGAACCGTTGACAGGATTTGAGAATCACGCAGGTGCCACCCATGTCGGGCCTGGATCTCAACCACTTGCCCATATCGTGCCGGCCGATGTCAAGATCGATTTTGATCCCGTGCTGACTCTAAATTGGAACGCAACACTCGATGGTCAGGCAGCGGTCGGCATCGGTAACGGCGATGGGACAGAGGGCGCAACGTCCAACCGAACAATCGGCACTTATTTGCACGGCCCGTGTCTGGCGCGCAACCCAGAACTTGCCGAACTGTTACTTGGTTGGGCAGCTGGCCGAAAGCTCGAACCGATCCGCGAACCAGAGGTCGAAGAACTTCGTAAAGTCAGATTGACTGCGGCCGCCAACTACGACAAGACAACCCAGACTCAGCGCTAGCAAGAATTGGGGCGCTCACGTAGCCAATCACCTAGATAATGTTGATGGTGCGTCTCTGCTACTGGTCTGGGTCTTGATTCCAGCTAAACAAAGCCAACCTCATGGAGGCGCTTGGGATGCAGTTTAAGAACTGCGAACGCGATGCCAAGAACGATCGCCCCGGCTACTACGGTCATCCCTAAACGAAATTCTGTTGCCGCGATAATGTTCGTCGATTGCGAAGTCAATAGAATAATCGAAGGAGTCCACAGGACGATCCACAACCAATACCGGTTGGCCGTATCGAACACAACAACAGTTGCCGCGCCAGTCAGCAATATCGTAATGACGACGACCACTCCGTGAGAAGGAATCAATGCAATCAACACCGCAATCAATGATCCGACGAGAGTGCCAACCGTACGGACAATCGCCTTTTTAGTTGAAAGTTTAGAAGTCGGGTTGAGTAGGAGTACCAAGGTAAGAAGTAACCACGACATGTCCGGAACTCGTTCATACGCCAGCACAAACCAGGTAGCCAATCCGAGCAATATTCCGAGCACGATGGCGTAGTACCAGGAGACTTCTGGTGCCAAACCGGGCAGCTTCATGGGAGCGTGCTTGCTGTTCATATGATGCAAAATCGGCAAGCACAAAAGCAGTGAGAGTAATCCAGCGGCAAGCAATACAAAAAACGTGCTCGCCGCGATCCCTCCCCCTTGAGTAGCAAGAGTGTGAGCCGTTACGTCGGCCTGCGTCGCAGGAATTGGATTAATCAAAATCGCGATCAACAAGATGGGCATAAGGAATGCCGAATATTGCCAAGCCCAGCGACTACAAAGACCCAGCGCGACACCACAAACTGCCATCAGTAGACCACCGAGAACAGGGTACGGACTAGCCAGTGCCGCTAAATAGCCGAGCACCGCAAATATGCAGACTTGCCAGAGACCAACTCGCCAGGACTGATGCATCAAGGTAGCAAGAGCTCCGACTGCCGCCGCAAAAATCCCAAGTTCCACTAGATCAGGACTGATTAGGTACGAAACGATCGAGGTGGGAACCAGGAGGTAGATAACGAAGCCCCAAGTTTGAAGCAACCGTCGCACCATTACTTTGCCAGTCAAGTTACAAGTCCTCATCGGCAATAATCTGTTGGATTTTCTTCTTTCTGGTCTGGATTTGGAAGATACCAACAATGCTTCGGCCAGTTGCCGCGATAACAATCACGGTAAAGATCATCTGACAGATCACCATGATTCGCGCACCTTGACCAGAAGCATAAACGTCACCAAAACCAACAGTTAAGGTCGTGG
Organism: Actinomycetota bacterium; assembly: GCA_963169225.1. Lineage (GTDB taxonomy): Bacteria > Actinomycetota > Actinomycetes > S36-B12 > UBA10799 > KLAP162. The sequence goes on along the minus strand of CAUJDH010000073.1, from coordinate 12,161 downwards.
CGATAGTGAAATAGAGTGCGTCAACAAAGGTCGACATACCAACGAATTCGCTCGGTGAACTATTGGCCAGGAGTGCGTAGCTTAGGGAGAAAAAGATGATCGACGCAACGAGTGCAACGAGCGAGGCGATCAGCCGTAACCACCGATCTTTAGGAGACTCTCCGACACTCTGACGCAGAACTAAATAGGTAAGGATCACACTGAACAAAATCAATCCGAAACAAAAGGTCACGTATACGTGCCACACGACGCCTTGGTCTCCGTAGGGCACCATCGCATACAAGAAAAGTAGCAAGGCCACGATTCCTCCGAGCGCCCACATGCGATGAACTGATCGACGCACTTCAAGATCATTTGCCGCTGTGTCTGCTGCTGTTTCCGCTTGCTTCTTTTTATTCTCAGACGACACCTAGTTTCCCTCCGCAAGTCGTTCTAAAGCGCTCACCACAACGGCTTTGTCGCTAGTCCGCCACATGGGCGGGAGCGAGCGCAGCATAGTCCTACCGTATCCCTTGGTCAGTAGACGCTGATCCAGAATCGCCACAACGCCCTTGTCTGAACTCGAACGAATCAGGCGCCCACTCCCTTGGGTGAGCGACAAAGCGGCATCCGCAACGAAGACCTCACTAAAACCGCTTCGTCCGGCCGCATCTGCGTTCTCTCGTCGAGCTTGCACCAGCGGATCAGTCATCGGGGCAAATGGAATCTTGTCGATCACAACTAGCGTGCACGCTGGACCCACTACGTTGAGTCCATTCCACATGCCCATCGTCGCGCAGAGGACGCTCGTTTCATCATCCGCAAACTCCTCGGCCAGAATGTTCGCCGGTAGCTCGCCGTGCTCCAGAATCGTGAAGTCAGTCTCGTTGCGTAGATGCTCGGCGGCCGCCTTGGCACCAGCGGTAGTCGTGAACAGTGCGAGAGTCCGCCCGCCTGCGGCATTGACAAGCTCGGTCAACTCCTCCAACACCGCCTCCGAGTGATCGAACCGATCCTTACCCACCGGCTCAGGCACATGGGTAGGTATATAGAGGATTCCCTGCTTGGCGTAGTCAAACGGACTGCCAACATCCACACCCGTCCAGTCATTGTTGATCGGATCGCCCTCGGCAGTCTTGAGGTTCTGTTCTGTCAATCCGAGTACACGGGCTACTGGCGCAAAGTCTTCGCCCACTGCCGCTGTCGCCGAGGTCGCTACCAGCGATCGCTCCCCGACCAGTTCGCGAAACTTCGCCCCAACTTCCAAAGGAGCGCAGGCCAATAATCCTGGATTCCCATCGCGACCTTCACGAGACCAACGCACCATGTACGGGTCAGGGGTGCGAAGCGCCTTGACTGACTCGGCGATCTCGACCAGATTGCCGCGCACCGATTGGTATCGAGATGCCAGCTCGTTCTCGCCCATAGCCTTGGTGTCTTTAATCAGCTGCTCAAACTTGGTGTTCAACTTGGCAAGATTTCGTTCCATCGATTCGAGCGGCCCATCTATATAGGCAGGCAACTCCTCAGTCCAACGTTGCCCGGGAATCTCAACCAGACCTGATACGAGTGCACTAATGTCCGCCAAGAGCCTGGCCCCGGTCGCAGTCATGCCGGTATCGGTCTTGGGAATCCGACGAATCGCCTGCAACACCGTGCGCTCTGTTACCGCTGGATGAAGCTCGTATCCCCATGCACTCGAGAGATAGCCCTGTACTTCATGAACCTCATCCAAGATGATCAACTGCTTGGATTCAAACAACGGATTGGGTGAGATCAAATCTTGCGCAAGTAGTGCATGGTTGGCGACCACAATGTCAGCCTCGCGGGCCTCATCCCTGGCGAGCTCTGCGTAGCAATCTTCCCCAAATGCACATGTACGAGCGCCCGGACATCCGGCAGCATTGGTCGCGACTTGCATCCACACTCTGTCGGGGGCCGCAGGCGCATTCGCTCGGTCACCGTCTCCTGGGTCATCTGCCCACTCGAGCACATCTCGCAATGCTTCTAGGTCTGCGGCACTTGGCCTATTCAGAGTCGAACGCTCAGCGGGGTCTTCTTCTGGCTCCTGCGGTTCCGGCTCAGGTTCGGGGATCTCGATCCCCAGGTCGAATGCCTGCTCTTCCGCTTCGGGCGGTGGGCCATCTGGCGCCTGAGACTCAAGACGTTGCAAATCATCCAATTTGGCCAAGCACAGATAGTTCGAGCGCCCCTTCAACGAGCGCGCAGTTAACGGCCGGCCCAGGATTTCCGCCGCCGCCTCAGCGATTAGCGGAATGTCGCTGTTGGCCAGTTGATCCGAGAGCTGTCTGGTGGCCGTAGACACCACCGCTGGAGTTTGTGCTCCGACTGCCGCACACAAATAAGCAAGCGACTTACCCGTTCCAGTGCCCGCTTGAACAATCAGTGGATCGCCGCTTACCGCTGCCTGGGCGACGAGCGTGGTCATCTCACGCTGTTGTGGCCGATCCTCCGCATTGGGATGCTCCGCCACAACGGTGGCGAGCAACTCGAGGGCGGACTCTTCAGCGGACATCCCCCAATTGTGCGATGAGCTAGCTACTCCTGTCAGGGCGACATCCAAGATGTGAATAACTCATGGAAGAATCTGAGCTATGACTCTAGAAAACATCAGCCAATACGTCACTCAGATCGACCACGTGGGCCTGGCAGTTGCCGACCTCGACGTCGCCGTCGACTATTACAAGCGCGCATTTGGGTTCGAGAACATCCACGAGGAAGTCAATGAGGAGCAGGGAGTTCGCGAGGCCATGCTCGATGTGGGCGGTTCCGGTTCATGCCTGCAATTGCTGGCTCCACTTCGCGAAGACTCCCCGATCGGCAAGTTCCTGTCAAAGCGCGGCGAGGGGCTACAGCAGCTGGCGTTCCGTGTCACCGATATGGATGCCGTATGTGAGCACCTTCGCTCTGAAGGTGTCGAATTGCTTTACGACGTTCCCAAACGTGGCACTGCAAATTCACGCGTAAACTTTGTGAACCCGAAGTTTGCGCACGGTGTGCTAGTCGAGCTCGTTGAACCCGACACTAACGCCGCTCACTAGTCTTTAGAACTGACGGCCTTTAGACCGGCGCGAACACCTGTGACGGCGAATGGGATCGCCGCTGCAATCACGATTGCCGACACGACCGTCAATCGAAACCAGTTATCAGTGGAACCGGCCAAATAGCCACCGACTGTCGGGCCGATAGCCGATGCGACCATGGCGGAAGCACCCACCATCACAACCAAGCGCCCAGATCGCGGGTCAAGCTGAGAGCCAGCGCCAAACATATAGGGAATCACGCAATAGAAAGCCAAGTTCGTGATCAACATGCCGATGGCAAAGGTCGAAAGCAGACCAATTCCCAGCACCAACTTACCAACGGCAAGTACGGCGATGGACACGACGAGGACCGGGATCGCCACGTTCTTGTCTGAGACGTACCAGGCGACAACGACGCCGACGATGCACATGATCTGCGAGATGCCAAGAAATATCGGGCTACCCGTATCACTCATTCCGGCGTCGACGCCGATCTGGGCCGAGAACGTCCAGACAGCAACCAGGCCTAGGTTGATTAAGAAATACGCGATCACGACCGCAAAACCTGGGAATGCAAATACTGACCGGCGCGTGGAATCTGCCTGGCTGCTTTGCTCGACCGGCTCTCCGATTGTCGGCAACTCATCAAGCTGCGGCATTTTGAGAAAGCCAAACAGGCAGATAAGCACGATGACGATTACTCCAACGAAAAGGCCAAACTGCGGACTCCAATCGCTGAGCCAAGGGAACAAGATCAGCGTCACAGCGCCAACCAAAATCGCGACGATCGTGATGATCGAAAACGCTCGAGTCGGCTTGTTCGCGTAACTCAAAGCCGAAGTAGCCCCCACATATGCCAGACCTGCGCCAAATCCAGCGACGAACTGCACGGCGAACATCATCCAGAATCCCGACGAGACTGCGATCAGGAGATAGCCTGCGGCTGCAATCAAAGCACCTATTACGCCCAGCATTCGCCGATTGAATCTGTCGACAATCGGCGACAGCGCCAAGATCACGACGACCTGAACCAGGTGGAGGCTCGATTGGATGAGTCCAATTTGAGGGTTCGTGAACTGGTGCTCGTTTGCCAGCCAGACGGAATAGATCGGCGCAATCAGTGCCGGCAAGACGCCAATGATCGAACCTGCCCCGCCAGCGAAGAGTAAGCCGATCGGATCTTTCGGCCCCGAAGGAGACTTGTGAGTCGGGACGGAAGCAGAACTTTCGGGTGTCAACACTTTGTCTCCCTCCGGTTCGGCGTTGCGTCGGATAAGTTTGTACGAATTGCATAAGTTACTGATGAGTAACAAATGCCGACCCTCATGCTTCCAGTTTGGAACCCATCGGGCAAGGTAGAGGGAACTAAAAACCCAAGGAAAGGGCTAAAAGTGCAGCAAATCGTCGATGCAATCCTCGCCGGTGACACCGCAAGCGAAGACTTTGCCAATATCGAACTCCCCGAATCGTACAAAGCAGTCACGATTCACAAAGACGAAGAAAACATGTTCGAGGGAGTCGCTTCTCGCGACAAGGACCCCCGCAAATCGCTTCACATTGACGAAGTGGCACTTCCTGAACTTGGACCAGGCGAAGCCTATGTCGCGGTCATGGCCAGTGCGATCAACTACAACACTGTCTGGTCAACAATCTTCGAGCCTGTCTCCACCTTCGGCTTCCTCAACCGCTACGGCCGTCTCAACGAGCTGACTGCGCGTCATGACCTTGACTATCACGTACTAGGCTCCGACCTTGCCGGTGTCGTGCTGCGTACCGGACCTGGTGTCAGCGCGTGGAAGCCAGGCGATGAGGTTGTCGCCCACTGCCTCTCAGTTGAGCTTGAGGACCCAGCCGGCCACAACGACACCATGATGGATCCACAACAGCGCATTTGGGGATTCGAGACTAACTTCGGTGGCCTAGCCCAGATCGCACTCGTGAAGTCCAATCAGCTCATGGACAAGCCCAAGCACCTCACTTGGGAAGAAGCAGCCTGCCCAGGCCTGGTGAACTCGACTGCCTACCGCCAACTCGTCTCCCGCAATGGTGCAGGGATGAAGCAAGGCGATAACGTCCTGATCTGGGGCGCTTCCGGTGGACTTGGTTCCTACGCCACCCAGTACGCCCTCAACGGTGGCGCCACTCCCATCTGTGTTGTCTCCAGCCCAGAGAAGGCCGACATTGTTCGCAGCATGGGTGCCGAACTCGTGATCGATCGTAGCGCTGCTGGTTACAAGTTCTGGAAAGACGAGCACACCCAAGACCCACGTGAATGGAACCGCTTCGGCAAGGACATTCGCGAACTCACCGGTGGCGAAGACATCGACATCGTGTATGAACACCCAGGCCGCGAAACCTTCGGCGCATCGGTTTACGTCACCCGTAAGGGCGGCACGATCGTTACTTGCGCCTCGACCTCGGGCTACATGCACGAGTACGACAACCGTTACCTATGGATGAACCTCAAGCGAATTGTCGGCTCACACTTCGCCAACTACCGCGAGTCCTACGAAGCCAACCGTCTGGTTGCCAAGGGCAAGATTCACCCAACGCTCTCCAAGACCTTCTCACTGGAAGACACCGGTGAGGCTGCATACGAGGTTCACCGCAACCTTCACCAGGGCAAGGTTGGCGTACTTGCCTTGGCTCCTGAAGAGGGCCTCGGGGTTCGCGATACTGAGCTTCGCTCCAAATACGAAACCGAGATCAACCGGTTCCGCGCGAAGTAGGTTCTCCCTAGTAACCCCTACTCCAGAGGTTGCTAGGCCTTTGGTTCGATCGTAATCACAAGGTCGTACTTGCCTGCCTGGGTCTGAGTCCCGCTGAGATCTAGACGTCGGTTGCCTTTGAACCAAATTGAGTTCTTATTGACGACGTTGTTCTCATCAGGCTTCCAACCGGCTGCCTGCAATTGTTTGGCATAAGCGTCTGCCGCCGTGTTGAGCTCCCCGGCTCCAGCAAAGGTTGCTACCAGCACCCCGTCGTTTGAGGAGCTAGAGATGAGAACTATCGAGGCGGGTTCTGGAGCATCCCATCCGGACGGCAAAGTCAGGGCTGACGAAGTATTGGTCGGTAGGTTGTTTACTGTCGGCGACGGTGTCGCAGTCGGTTCGTCTGATCCACCACAGGCTGCAATTCCTAGACTAAGGGCGACTGCTCCACCAATGAGTGCGACCTTTTGAACAAGCGTCACGCGAGAGCAAGCCAACTCAACAGTCATACGAGCTTTGTTTGCTCGATCAGACCTGGGCGCTGAGTCCACCATCAACGACCAACTCTTGTCCAGTCATGAAACTCGAGGCGTTACTTGCCAAGAACACAGCTGGCTCAGCAATCTCCCTAACGGTTCCCCAACGCTGAAGCATGACGCGACTTAAAACAGCAGTCTCAACTTCGTCGCTCCCTCGCAAGAACTCAGTTAGATCTGTGTCAACCCATCCGGGTACCAGCGAGTTCACACGCGTACCTTGGTGAGCCCATTCCGCAGCCAGCGACTGGGTAAACGAACTAACAGCCGCCTTAGCTGCCCCATAATGAGACATCAACGGGATCCCGCCCTTGGATGCAATACTCGACACGTTGATCACCGAGGCATCGCCCGACTCGAACAAAAATGGTGCGGCTGCCTGACAGGCGTACACAATCGAATCCACATTGAGCTTGAAGGTCTTCTCCCAACCAGAGATACGCATTCCAGCCAGCGGAGCAGAGAACGAATTGCCACCTGCATTATTAACCAAGACGTTGAGCCCATCGAGACCTTCTGCCGCGGCTTGGATGGCAGACGCGACTTGTTCTTGGTCGGTAACGTCGGCTGGAACGACAACAGCTTTGCGACCCAGCGCACGGATCTCATCGGCTACCTCGTTCAGTAGTGCCTCGTCACGCGCTGAAACAGCAACGTCGGCACCTGCCTGAGCGTATGCAACCGCAATACCGCGCCCGATACCTCGGGATGCACCCGTTACCAAAGCCTTGCGGCCTTCCAAATTAAAGCTCATGACAGTCCTTCCATCGTGTACCTCTTAGTGAACAGCTGGTAGCCCAAACTTACAGGTCCGAGTGTTTGTCCATCGGCCCATCCCAAGTGGCGGGGAGCTGGCCAGTGGCAGGGTCAATACTCGCCGGATTCACACAACTCGCTATCTCCCCCAAAGCACGGCTAACGAACTTCTCACCAACCCAAAGGTGTTTGCCATCCTCAACTGGAACAACCTCAAAACTCGGTGCGACCGAGAATCGATTGACTGCCTCGACAGGGATCAGATAGTCATCATGCTCTGGGATTAATGCCAGCTTGGGTACCGGCCGCAAATCCCAAGCCTCGAGGTCGGCTAAGTGGCTAAACCTAAGCGGCGGACTCAGCAATACGATTCCTGCCACTGGATCCAATTCAGGATGCTTGATGATCACATCGGTACCGAACGACCAACCAACCAACCAAGGCGTTGGCAGACCACGCGCAACGACATAGTCGATGGCTGCTTGAACGTCTAGCCCTTCGCCCACGCCCATATCGAACTCACCCTCGCTCGTTCCCGAATGAGGCGAACAAGTGCCACGGGTGTTAAACCGAAGAACGGCGGTTTGCGCCAGTGCAGGCAGGCGCCATGACATTTTGCGGAGCAAATGCGAGTCCATCATCCCGCCAGCCGTTGGTAAGGGATGAACACACACAACCGTGGCGACCGGCGGCCCACCAACTGGCATCGCTAATTCGCCGACCAGCTTGAGACCATCTGCAGTCGTGAGCTCGACTACCTCCCGGTTGGCAGGCAGAACAGAGTTCGCGCGAATCTCTTGGGCACCGCCTGCTTCGTCAGTCATGCGAGTCAGTCTAGTGCTCGCGGCCTAACGAACCTGGGCACCCGGGTCTGGGGTCCATATTGAGCTAGTTCTTGGTTACAACCGTCACATTGATGGCGTAAGTTCCGTCACCATTGTCCTGCGCGATTACCTGGGTGCGACGATTGTCCTTGTTCCAGCCTGTCAGTTTATTGCCAGTGTCAACCGTTTTATCTTGAGTCCAACCATTGGATTCGAGCTCACTGAAGTATGTGGTCAACTCGCTGTCCAGCGATCCTGAGCCGTTGAAGCTAGCCGAGAAGCTTCCGTTGCTGCCCGCCCCACCTTCGACTGTTGTGTTGGGAGGCTGAGGAACATCAGAAGGCCAATCTGCTGGAAGCTTGCCAGCAGTGAGATTGTCTCCAGCAGAAGCTTGCGTGGGAACCTCGCTGGAGGCTGCAGATGGTGTCGACGAGGAATCGCTGGATCCGCCGCACGCGGCCAGCCCAACACCCAGCACCAAAGCACTGCCAGCTAGCACGACTTTACTGATCAGCCTGGTTCCTACCGCAACTGATTTTTCGTTCGTTGGTTCAATGTGTTCGTTCATGATTGCTCCTGAGTTCCGATGGTTTGGTGTTATTTGGATTGAGCTTGAAAGGCCGCGCTCTAGCGAACTCGTCCCTAGCGAACTCGAATCGATTTTTTGACCCAAGGGCCGTAGCCCTTGACGTTCTTTGCGCGCACCTGAACGGTGTACTTGCCCGCCCTGAGCCCACGCTTATTGAAGGTCCAACTCCGCTTTGCGCCCGCATACTTCTTGTGCACCCTCGATCCTCGCTTGACCTGCGCTTGGTACGTCACAGACTTCGCGCCGCGCAATGTCGGCTGGGCCCACGTCACCTTGCGCTTGCTCGCGGTAACCCTGCCCCCTACCTTCAGCGACCGCACAGCACCGGGCTTTTGTGCACCTGTGGTGAAGGTGCGGGTTGACGATGCTACTCCACCCACAACATTCGTAGCTTGGACTTCGTAGTAGTACTTTGTCTGGGGTTCAAGCTTGGTGAACGAGCAGCTAATAGCCCGATTCGCTGCATTCGCGGGCACAGAACTCGGGCTCGCATTGACATATCTTGGGTTGGCGATGGAACTGGATTTTGACACCGCACACCTAACCAAGGTAGGTGCATTATTTGCAGTAACAGTGCCACGTCCCGTTGCCGTGTAGGCCTTGACGTTAGACGCGTTTTGCGACTGTGCCATAGGCAGCGAGGAATTGAAGCTGCGAGCTATGTACGAACGATCAGTATTACTCCACATCCCGCCCACTACGACTGTGCCATTGTGATTCAAGATCGCGCGAACCGAGCTGTTCATGTTGAGTTGCGGAGGTGGGAATGATGGATCAATACTTCCAGAATCGGTCAGGCGTGCGAACGAGTTTCGACCTGTATCACCTGCGTTCAAGAACATTCCACCGACGAAGAAACCATCGCCGTCTGGAACGATCGAATACACATTGCCCCCGGCAAAGGCACCTGGTGGTGTGTAGGACTTTAGAACGCCATCAGGCGTAATTTGAATCAGCTTGCTCTTACCTACCCCACCGTTGGCATTTACAAAGTCGCCACCGACCAGGTAACCACTACCGGAGACTTCAGCAAGTGCCCAAACAGGCGCGCTGAGAGTTGGCGGCGTGAATGTGCCATCGACAGCACCAGTGGAAGTTACCCGCATGAGCCTGTTCGGAGTTGTGCCATCTGCGAATGCACCACCAACAACGAACTTTCCATCGTCTGCGGGCGCTAGTGCAATGACGGAGCCATTGACATCAGGCGTCATGAAGTTGGTATCAATCGATCCAGTTGATGTGAGCAAGGCGAGGCGGTCTCGATCTGGATGCCCAAGGTTTGAGAAGCTCCCACCAATAAGAAACTTGCCATTCGTTTTGAGGATACTTTCAACGCCGCCATCCAAGTTGAGTCCGCCAAACGAAGAGTCGACGGAGCCGTTGGCGTTGACCCTCACCAAGTTCGAGTGAGCGGCGTGGCCAGAGACGTCGAAGCTGCCACCAAGAATGAATCCGGAACCATCGGGAACAATTGCGTAAACTTGCCCATTTATCTGAAGCGGCGTGTTGAAACTCGAGTCGAGTGTGCCGGTTGAAGTGATCTTTGCAACGCCATATCGCGATTGCCCGTCCACCGTCCCGAACTGCCCGCCGATCAGGTAGCCACTACCAGCCGGCGCAATAGCCCACACAGAACCACCCACATCAGCGTTGAACCCCGCGTCGAACTGACCCGGAGTCGCATTTGCTGAGCTTGAACCGACAACCATGAGCCCCATTGCCAGTACCATCGCTGTCAACGCGGCAACCAGCTTCTTGCCTTTGGATACCCATGAAAATTCGACCACCCATTCAACCTAAGTGATGTAAGTCACTTTTTCTACTGATAACTACCAAATATCACTCTTATCGCATGCCCCACACTCGGCTCCCTACTGGGCTCCAGGCCTACCCCAACCATCTCTCGTAGCGCCCGTTTTAGTTGTAGGTACGCCATTGTGCACGCCACCGGACCAGATTCCACCGGGTACATCCGACCATGTGAAATCAGGGATTGGCACAGCATCGCGATCCGCCAGCTGACCTGTCGGCGTAAAGTTGCCGCCGGGAGCATTGACGAACGTAGGCGTCCAGTCGTTGATGACGTTCTGCGATTTGAGCTGCGCCACGCCGCAGGTCGGATTCGCGTTCTGACAACCGCCACCGCCGACCAACGACAAATTACTGGGACCGTTCTTAATCACATTGCCGACGATCCGTAGATCCTGATCGGCCCTACTCGGGCTCGGCACATTGCTTCCGCTAGGCGGGGTCGTTGTGCCTGCGATCTGAAAATGATTCCACGCACTCTGAACGCCATTAGGATTCAGCAGCACATTGTTATAGAAGTACACATGCTTATTAGGGATGTACTGATGTTCGGCACCTGTAGTCCCCCACCCTCCGGCTTGCTGGCGCGAAGCACAAGCGGAAGTATTGCCATCGCAGCCCCGCATGCCATGAACAAACTCGATACCGTGACTTCTTGTTCCAACTCGGTACGAAGTGTTGTAGGCCATGAGTACGTTGTAACCGCCGTTCACGCCAAGCGCCGCACCCTGAGTGTCATGGATGACATTGTTCACGACGTAGACGCCAGTCCCCTCGTAATAAATCCAAGGTGAGGTCATGAACTCGAAGCCTGTGCCCTGCCCAACGGTGATCCCGCCCGTGCCGCAGTCGTACACCTCGTTGTTAGCAAAAGTCACATAAGCACTACCGCCCTTGGCATAGGCGCACCAATCACCAGCCTTCGAAATCTTGCTGCCCAACACATGACCGTATTGGACGGCAACAAAATCGATCGCATTGTCGCCAGCACCACTGATTTCGGAGTTCTCGATATAGACGTGGTCCGATTGATTAACCTTGATCGTCTCGTGAGCTTGCGCACCACCAGGGGTTGCATCTCCGTTGAGTTTCATATCTCTCAAGAGCACATACGAACATCTCTCGCAATGGAAAGTATCCGCATTCCGAGAGATGTTAATACCAGTGAAGTACACGTGTTTGGAATTGAACAAGTTAATGTCGCCGCCAAACACGGCCTTGCCTTTGCCGTCCACGGAATTGAACACAACCGGCGCAGACTTGGTTCCGAACCTGTTTTCCCAATAGTTAGGGAGTTGATTCTCGGAGTAGGTTCCTTGGCGAATCTGGATCCGATACGGCTGCGACAGACTGATCGACTGTGGGATCCGGTTCCAGGCCTCTGCCACCGTCCTAACGGGCGACGCTTGCGTTCCTGGATTACTGTTGTTACCCGACGCGCTGACCCAAATCTCTTTGACGTTGTTGAGGTTTGCGATTTGGAACGCCGCCATAGACAAGCCCCCAGGCGTTTGATCGACTCGAGGAGATGGCAACTTAGTAGAGGGAGCAAGGCGCCGAACGAACGTCAGTGTGACTTTCGAGGTTCGTTGAGCCTTTACCGTCTTCGTTACCTTTTTACGACTGGGGTTGTAGAGGTACCGCCCGGAACGAATCGTGGATGCACGCACAACATACTTGCCCTTACGTAGCTTTTTGAATGTCTTGCTGACATTGACAGTTCGCTTGAAGCGCAGCGGACCAGCTACCGAGAGCTTTGCTCGAACCCCGCGCGGTAATCCGCTAATTGCGACCTTGAGCCGCGTCTTGTTCGATAGTGCGGTAACCGAGGAACGCGGCTTGGAGTTTAGCGACTCTTTAGCTGCCACAGTGACACTAGCCGCTCGACCATTACCTCCCAAACCAACCGTGAG
>CAUJDH010000072.1 GCA_963169225.1 Actinomycetota bacterium | reverse complement strand
CGGCAATATGCTCAAGCCGATGCTCGCGCGCGGTGAGCTGCGACTGGTCGGTGCAACCACGCTCGACGAATACCGCGAGTTCATTGAGAAGGATCCTGCACTTGAGCGTCGGTTCCAACAAGTGTTGGTTGGTGAACCGAGCGTCGAGGACACGATCGGAATCTTGCGTGGGCTCAAAGAGAAGTACGAAGCACATCACAAGGTGTCTATCTCTGATGCAGCGCTAGTTGCTGCTGCAACCTTGTCCGACCGTTACATCACCTCGCGCTTCCTGCCCGACAAAGCGATCGACCTGGTCGACGAGTCCGCTTCACGATTGCGCATGGAGATCGACTCCTCACCAGAGCAAATTGACACCCTGCAGCGTTCAGTTGACCGTCTTCGCATGGAAGAGCTCGCTGTGTCCAAGGAATCGGATGCCGCCTCTAAGGATCGCTTGACCAAGATCCAAAAGGATCTGGCCGAGAAGGAGGAGGAGCTACTCAAGCTTCGTGCCGAATGGGATCAAGAGAAGCAAGGTCTAGACAAGATCGGTGAGATCAAGGCTCAGATCGATGAACTTCGTTCAGTTGCTGACCGCGCTCAACGTGATGGCGATTTTGAACAAGCATCGCGGATCCTGTACGCCGATATTCCAGCCTTCGAAGAAGAACTTGAGGCTTTAGCCGATGACGTCAATGATCGCGCCGCCATGGTGAGTGAAGAGGTCACCGCAGATGACATCGCCGAGGTTGTCGGCAACTGGACAGGGATTCCTGCCGGCCGTTTACTCGAGGGTGAAAGCGAAAAGCTCCTGCGGATGGAAGAGGTAATCGGTGACCGGGTAATCGGCCAACGTGAGGCCGTCCAGTCCGTGTCCGATTCCGTACGCCGTGCCCGTGCAGGTATTGCTGATCCGAATCGGCCGACCGGTTCGTTCCTGTTCCTCGGTCCGACCGGTGTCGGTAAGACAGAGCTCGCAAAGGCACTCGCTGAGTTCCTCTTCGACGACGAACGGGCCATGATTCGAATCGATATGAGTGAATACGGTGAGAAGCATTCGGTTGCTCGTCTCGTCGGTGCGCCTCCTGGCTATGTTGGCTACGAAGAAGGCGGTCAGCTCACCGAGGCAGTTCGCCGCCGGCCGTATTCGGTCGTACTGCTCGATGAAGTAGAGAAGGCTAATCCGGATGTCTTCAACATTCTGTTGCAGGTACTTGACGACGGTCGTCTGACTGACGGTCAAGGCCGCACCGTGGACTTTCGAAATGTCATTTTGATCATGACCTCGAACCTTGGTTCGCAGTTCTTGGTCGACACCGAACTTCCGGTGGAGGAACGCAACAAATTGGCAATGGACGTCGTGCGCGGATCGTTCAAGCCAGAGTTCTTAAACCGACTGGATGACATCGTGATGTTCGAACCACTCGGCAAAGATCAACTCGAATCGATCGTCGGTATTCAGATCGATAGCCTGCAACATCGCCTGGCTGACCGTCGCCTGACCTTAGACGTCACCGATGGTGCCAAAACATGGTTGGTAGACAACGGATTTGACCCGGTCTACGGTGCGCGCCCATTGCGCCGCCTGGTGCAAACCTCGATCGGTGATGCGCTGGCCAAAGAGATTCTGGCCGGTCGAGTGTTGGACGGTTCAACTGTCAGAGTTGATGTCAACTCTGACAGTAACGACCTCGTCGTCAAACCTGTCTAAGGCATTCGCGACGATATCTGCCTAAACGACCTGGTAGGACCAACTAGTCAGGAACGTCAACACCAACGACGGTGACGAACTCGCTTAGAGGTTCAAAGTCCTTGGGGTTGGTCGTATAGAGAGGCAACCGATGCGCGGCTGCCGTCGCCGCGATCATCAAATCCGCTGTATGGTTCCTCGGCTTGAGGTCTTTCGCGACCATCGCAGCGCTGAGACTACCGAAGATTCGTGCCGCCTCCGTATCGAACGGAAGTGAAGAAAATTCGCTCTCCGCTCGCGCCAAGACGGTCATTCGTCGGGAACGCTCGGACTGTGCAGCTTCATCGGTTCCCTGAACCATGAGAGGCCCAACAGACAGTTCGGCCAGAGTGACGGTGCTGAGCGCTGCCTCGCGCGGCAACTGGTCACGATTCAAACGTGTTCCAAAAATGACAATGTTCGTGTCGAATAGCCCTCGTTGATTAATGGGGCTCACCCCCGCCTGGGTTATCGATACGCTTATACGAACCTTGCTTCTCGAGACGCTCATACGGGTCTACGAAATATGGATCTATCACTGCGTCTAGATCAGCACGGAACTTGTCAGGATCGATGGGAGGCACGTTTGCGAACGCTTTGAGAAAATCGTCGACAGGCACAAAAGTCCGCTTCCTCGAAATCGGAGCTAGCGTGGCAATTTCGCGACCATCGCGAGTGACAGTAAATGTCGTCCCCGCCTCGACCGCATCCATGATCTCTTTGGACCTCATGCGCAGGTCCCGTTGACTCACTTCATTCCTTGAATCCATAGGATTAACGTAGCACGGCGTGCTACAAGGTGCCACCCGCTTTTTACGGCGTTCTTTGAGTAAATTAATGCACTAACTCTAAGCAAATTTCAACCAAGCCATTTGAGTTATCCACAAGCGACTTCGTCACGACAGATTAGACGGTCAACCCAAACATTTTGCTCGCAGGGACTAGCAACTTCTAATCGGACATTCCCTCACGGAGCAAGCGATATTACCCAACTCAGATTCTCAATGGTTCGACCGTCAAGGTCGGCATCGACCCAGACGGCAACGACCTCGTGGTTACACCCGCGTAAGAATAGGCTTCCGCAATGGGAAGTACAGCTTGCGCGTCATATAAGGGTGCACATAGTGATGGGAGTCGCGCACCTTGATTAGCCTGCCTTCAATAGGCGAGCAAAGGGTTTTGGTGCACGTCTTGGTTGCGAGGTCAACGGCTTGAACATTTCTAAACTTTGCCGCCACCTGCTGGGTGATCTTCCATGCTTTCGGGTTCAGTGCTCGCTTGGGTTTAGCCCCGCACTTTTGCGCAGCTTTGCCCTTGTGTTTAGCGATGCATTTGACAACATCCTTGGACTTAGACAAATACGGCATGTCCCGCAAGATCAATACCTTAGGCGTACTTTTAGCAACGATGTTAAGAGTGCGAAGGTACCCAGCTTTCCAGCCCTGGAATCGGCTCTTTGATGAGTTTTCGCCAGGAACAATCGGACTCAGTATTACCAAATCGAATTTGCCAAATTCTTGGCGACTGAGCTTGTCTAACGCATCCTTGCGCCAGGCCTTGCAGTTTTCAACTTTATCGGGCGCCACCATTTCGCCGGGAATCGTTACCACCGGCGCTGGCGCTATTGGCCCCGAATAGTCCACAGCCGCGCACGCAGCCTTGGTCAAGGTAGCGAGCTGAAACCTGTTTGTGTTCTTCCTGATTCGGTCGAGTGGTCCAAACCAATGCGCCGCATGGGAATCACCGAACAGCAAAACTCGACGCTTGTTTTTACTTCCGAACTCGCAAGGTGCCGCAGTGGTGACCAGTGGGCCCACATGGCATCCAAATTTGAATAAAGGTGGTCCACTGTCTCGCACTATAGGTAGTTTCGGGATAAACAGATTTGGGTTCCACTTAACCTTGGCAGGCTTTTTCGTTTTAGATGGTTTCTTGGCTTTGGCTCTTATTTCAACCTGATGGGTTGCGGACGAAGCTGTTCCCACAGCATTGGTTGTGGGAACGACAAGAGCGATAAGCGCCATCACTGAAATGGCAGCGACCCCAAACTTCCACCACCATCTGAACATTCCCCTACACAACATCGACATACCGCTCATCGAATCCGAATAGAGATACTGAAAGTCAAGGTCATAGTCGTCATTTCAAGTAAAGCCCCGACTACTAGCGCCTAACCCGCTTCACATAGCGAAGTTGTTTGCTCATCTCGCGTACTAGTGGCGCGTGCATTACTGCAGTCATAAACGAGTTCGTCGCATGGTGGCTATCTCGCAACATCAGCCTGTTGCCAGCGATAGGACTGCAATACCCGGTAGGGCAGTAATAACGGGTGAGATCGATATTGCGAACCTTTTTTGACCGCGAACCCACTGAAGTGGCGGCAGCCCAAGAACTGGGTCTTAACGCCTGGCTTGCCGGAGCCCCACACTTCTGCTTTGCCTCGTCCTTATGGTTAAGGATGCATTTCTCTAAGTTCTTGGATGCAGGTAGGAATGGTGTGTCTCGTAGAACCAGTACACGTTTAGAATGCTTTGTTACAACCCGAAGGGTTCGAAGATAGCCAGCCTTCCAAGCTGATTTCTCTAAACGCGAAGAAGCCTCATCGAGCAAGAATGGGCTGAGAACCACCAGATCTAACTTGCCCCACTTTTCTTTACGGATGTTCTTGAATACGTCGCTTCTCCACCGATTGCAATTTTGCATAATCCATTTCGCTGCTGGCTTGAGCCGGTAGTCGACGGCCGCGCACCAGGATTTAGTAACACTTGTCAGCCTAATAGCTCCACGGTCCGCCAGTCTTTTGAACGGCCCGAACCAGTGGGCAGTATGGGAGTCGCCAAATAAAAGAACGCGAGGAGCTTTCTTGTTCTTGCCATAGGTACAAGCTTTAGCTTTGGTCCGCTTATGACCAACATGGCATCCATTCCTACCCACTGCTGGCTTATCTTGGAGCACCGTGTTGTACGTAGGAACGAGTTTGGGAGGAACCCATACCGGATCTACTGGAGTAGGTGAGGGAGTGGGCGTAGGCGTTGGGCTTGGTTGCTCAGAAGGCTCGCTAGTTGGTTCTGCTGACAACGGGTCGTTCTGATCCGCCGCAAAAGTAGGCCGCACACCTATAAACGACAGCATTAGAAACAAGACGAGACCGACTGTCATCCAGGTCCGCACACGTGCTCTGCCAAGCGAATTCACCGTGGCAACGTATCAAGCGATTCAAAACAAATACCCTGAAAACTGCGGGAAACCACAGGCGTGAAGCTACTTAGTCCCCGAAATGCGTTGACCTCAAATCGCCCCCACTACTTTCGGTAACAATTGATGCCAACGCGCATCCATTTTTGCGTTCTACTCGGGCTTGTCCTCGCGTAGCAGGCGGTCGGCAACCTTCTGGGCCCCTTTACCTGTGCTTCGCTTGACGATGCTGCCGCCTCGGCGAGCAAGATTCTTCGCGCCATCCACCGATTTGAGTGGCACGCGCTGATGTTTGGTGGTCTCCACGATCGGCCAACCTCGGGCATCAGCGGTATCACGCAATTCGGGTTCCGGATTGACCACAACCGGGTTGCCGACCGCCAGCAGCATAGGCATATCACTCATCGAGTCAGAGTAGGCGTAGCAAAGATCAAGATCGTAGCCATGCTCTTGAGCAAGGCGTTCCATGACTTCGACCTTGCCCTCTGCGTAACAGAACGGACCCACGAGTCGACCCGTATAGATACCGGCATCGTTGCGCTCCGCAGTCGTCCCTTCGCCATATTCCAAACCTGCCTCGGTTGCCACACGGGACACGATCTCGGTCGGTGAGGCGGATAGCACGATTCGATCTTCGCCACGAGCTCCATGTTGATCGAGCACTCGTCGCATTGCCGGAGTAATAGATGCAACTAGCTCGTCGATAAATCCTTCGCCCAAACTTTCGACCTTGGCGGCTGGTTGGCCTTTGACCGCAGCCAGAATGCGGTCGCGCACTTGAGCCGAGCGCTCGTCAGTTGCTCCCTTAAGCATGAACGAAACCCCATTGCGTAGGTCGGTCGCCAGTTCCTTGGGCGTCACCCAACCCTCTTTGAAGGCAGCTTTAGCCAAGGGGATATTGGCCGAGCCAGGGATCAAAGTGCCGTCGAGATCGAAAAATGCTGCGACCTTATCCGTGCCGGAACCCTTATTGGCGCTTGGTGAGGCCTTCTTAGTCGTCATGAAACCGAGGCTACTAGAGGGCAGATCGCAGCGCATATTCTCGGACATACTGTTGACTCGTTTGGATTTCGCAGAGGCTGTGATGATGACCGTGACGACCAAACTCGTGACCGCTGCCAGTGCACTCTGCCTTTTGGGAGGGCTCCTCACTGTCGCACCTTCTACTGCTACCGCGAATGTGGCCACACCAACTGACACAGAGCAACCACGAATTCCGTTTACCAAAAGCTCAGTAACGGTCGGTTATTCTCACCAGGGGCGACGGATTGTTGCTCAGCGACAAGGGCCTGCCAGTGCGCCTTATGTGTTACTGGCTCTAGGACAAATGCACGGAACCGAGCCAAAAGGCCGGCCCGTTATCAGCGAATTGCGCAGGCTCAAGATTTCGACCAAAAGCAAAGTGCAGATCTGGTCAATCTCGACGATGAATCCGGATGGCTCCGCTCGCCGTTCTCGCGGTAATGCGCGCGGAGTTGATCTTAACCGGAACTTTCCTACCAACTGGCGGAAGTCTGGCAAGGGGATCTTCTATTCGGGAAAGGGCCCTGCTTCCGAACGCGAGACCAAAGCGGTTATGAAATTTGTTGACCAAATCAAGCCCAATGCTGTGCTCTCATTCCATCAGCACGCCAACACCGTGTTTTCTGTGTGCAGCAAACCGTCACGTGCCTGGGTTCGTCGAACTGGCAAGCTCATGAAACTTCCCGTTCCAAGTGTTGCCAAAGCCAACTGCAAAAAGGACGCTGCTACTTATCGCGGAACGTTTAATGAATGGTTCGTCGATCTCAAGGGATACGGAGTGTTTTCGACAGTCGAACTTCCGCCAAGTGGGCGAGTGACCAAGGCCAGAGTCAAGCGCTATGCGAAGGCGACCAGAACCCTGGCCTACGAGGTCCCTCGTTTCACCCGGTAATCGATGTGGTGAGTTGACGTGACTGGCAAGGAAGTATCTGAAAAGAGCCACAACAACGGTGTGAGGACGTTATTACTCCTCGGTGCAGCTGCAATTGTTGCCGGAATACTGACTGGGCTAATCGGTACGGCTTTTCGACTAGGTCTGGTGTGGCTTGACGAACATCGTGTGGCTGGTGTCGAAACACTGTCCCAATGGCCAGCTATCGGATGGGTAGTTCCCGTCATGGTTGGCGCCCTGGCAGTGGCGATCGCCCGCTACCTCGTTGTCCTTGGTCCTGAGGCTGGCGGAAGCGGCGTGCAATACGTAGAGGCATCGGTCCGCAAACAGATCGTGCCTAGCCGGTTGCGCACTATCCCTATCAAGTTCTTCGGCGGTTTACTCGCAATCGGCTCCGGTCTCGCACTTGGACGTGAAGGACCGACTGTGCAAATGGGTGCGGCGATTGGCAGTGAAGTTGCCGAGAAGCTGCAACTCACTGAGGATGATCAACTCACCTTGCAGGCATCAGCCGCAGGAGCCGGTCTGGCCGTTGCGTTCAATGCACCCCTGGGTGGCAGCATCTTCGTCCTTGAAGAACTCACCAAATCCATTCGGTTGCGATTGGCAATCGTTACTTTGTTGGCAGCTGGAACTGCAGTGGCTGTCATGCGGTTAATCATCGGCAACAATCCCGACTATTCTGTGGGACCAAGCTTGGATTACGCATCCTGGCAGCTGGTGTTGTTTTTTGTCTTTGGTCTTCTTGCCGGCTTACTGTCTACCTACTACAACAAGACTGTGATCGCCTGTATCGCCATTTTTGATCACTTCCACTCGATTCCCATTTTGGTTCGTGCGGCGATCGTAGGTGCAGCTGTCGGACTCCTGTGCTGGTTCGCTCCGACGATGGCTGGTGGTGGTGACAACATCACTCAAAACATTCTCTATGGCACATACCCAGTACTGCTCCTGGTTGGCATCTTGATCTTGCGATGGTTCTTGGGGTCCGTGTCCTATTCGGTCGGTGCTCCAGGTGGTTTGTTTGCGCCACTACTGGTTTTGGGTGCCGCAGCTGGTGCCATTTTCGGAGGCGTGCTGGCACAGCTATTCCCTGATGCAGGAATCAATCCGGTGTCGTTCGCGTTGGTAGGAATGTCGTCGTTTTTCGTTGGCGTCGTGCGCACTCCACTCACGGGGATCCTGCTTGTTGTCGAGATGACTGCTGTCACTTCGCAGGTGATCCCCATGATGATTGCCGCCGTAGGCGTAGTGTTTGTGACAACATTGCTCCGAAGCGAACCGATCTACGACACCTTGCGTCATCAATTGATCAAGAGTCGCGACCGCCATGAAGAAATAAACCCAGCACTCGGTGCAAAGGACTAAGAGGTAAAGGAATAGCTATGGCCGAAGATATTCACGAAATTGATATTCCAGAAGACGTAGCGCCCGGAGTATTTGCAGACTTCGTCGGCGTTTGGCATACACCCGACGCTTTCGTGTTCGACTTTGCCTCGATGGTCGCACCTCCCGAGGAGGCCACAAACGAACTGGGCGAACAAGTGACAAGGTTGCAATCACGCATTGTCTCTCGTGTGCGCGTACCACCAGCCCAGATCCTCGAGATTATGAAGGCACTCAACCACCAGCTCGATGCGTGGGAACAAGAGACTGGCAATCGCCCTAGCGACCCGGCGGCTCCACAGGACTAGTGTCTTCCTCCGTCCGTCCCCTTCCAAGAGATCCGAGGCCGCATCGCAAGATCCGTGCGAGCATTCGGGCCGGTTTCGTATGGGCTATTGCTGCTGCCGCAATTGACTGTTTGATCTGGTTTATTGCCGTGATCGCTCAAGTTGAATTCCGCGTGTGGACGAACGGCGGGATCGAGTCTGGAACTTACGTCACTGTCGGACCGATAGGAATCATTGGTGCCTGTCTTTTGTCAGGCCTGCTAGCTGGGCTGATCACCGGTATTGCCGCCCGCTACATCAAACGTATTGCCCCGTGGATCGTTGTTCTTGGCGCGATTTTTACCCTTGCTTCCTTGTCGGGGCCGCTCAACCAGCCTGATGCGGTGCACGCCTCAACTCAAGTGATCTTGGTGATCATGCATCTAATTGCTGGTTTCATGATCATTTTTGGTCTCGTCAAGAGCGTGACCGTGGATGACACAAAAGTCACTGCATAGCGCGTATTCACTGGGGTCTCAGTACGTCTATGTCATAAGTTACTGGCGAGTAACCCCCAATACCTATCGCTAAGT
>CAUJDH010000071.1 GCA_963169225.1 Actinomycetota bacterium | reverse complement strand
CAACCGTTCCATGGCATCGAACTACAACTTGATCCCGCGGCCACCGGTGATCGCTGTCCAAGACGGCGTTGCTAAGCCGATCGTCCGCCGCGAGACATTGGACGATGTGTTCGCGACCGATCTTGGCTAGGCGTACGAGAGCGAAGAGATTCACAACATGACAGGATGTGCCCTATGAAGGTTGCGCTTTTAGGTGGGGGAACAGTTGGTTCTCAAGTCGCGCGCTTATTGAGCGAAAGCAGCGAGGACTTCACAGCCAGGGTTGGCGAACCCCTAGAGCTTGTGGGGGTCGCTGTTCGTGATGCCTCAAAGTCGCGTGACGGCATTCCAGCTGACCTTCTGACTGATGACCCTAAAGCTTTGGTTGAACGTGGTGACATTGATTTGGTGATCGAAGTGATTGGTGGGATTGACCCCGCCCGTGATCTGATTGCCACGGCGATTTCGCAAGGCGCCAGCGTTGTGACCGCGAATAAGGCGCTCATGGCGCAGCATGGTGGTGAACTGTCCGATGCCGCCCGCGAGGCTGGCGTCGACCTTTTTTATGAGGCATCTGTTGCGGGTGCGATCCCTCTGCTGCGTCCCTTGAGTGAGTCACTCGCTGGCGACTCAGTGGTGCGGATCCTTGGAATCGTCAACGGCACGACTAATTACATGCTGACCAAGATGAGCGAAGAAGGTGCCTCGTATGACGAGGTGCTCAAGGTTGCTCAGGACTTGGGCTACGCCGAGGCTGATCCGACCGCCGACGTTGAAGGTCATGATTCAGCCGCTAAGGCAGCAATTTTGGCAACCCTCGGGTTCCATACCGAAGTGACTCTCGATCAGGTTTATTGCGAGGGAATCAGCAAGATCACTGCCGCCGATATTAGCGCAGCAGATCGCATGGGCTTTGTAGTCAAATTGCTGGCAATAGCTGAGCTAACACCGGATGGCGACGGCGTGATTGCACGCGTACACCCGGCAATGGTTCCTAAGACTCACCCGTTGGCTAGTGTTCGCGACGCTTTCAACGCGGTGTTTGTCGAGGCAGAGTCGGCTGGCGAAATGATGTTCTACGGTCAAGGCGCAGGTGGCGCTCCGACTGCTAGTGCAGTCCTCGGTGATGTGATTGCGGCCGGCCGCAACCGGGTTTCGGGTTCTCACGCCAAAGGCAACCCGGCCTACTCTGCTTTGACTCCGCGTCCGATCGAGGATGCCCAAACCCGATACGCCATGCGGATTGATGTCGAAGACAAGCCAGGTGTGCTGTCGCAGATTGCTAATGCTTTCGGGGACCATGGTGTCTCGATCCAAACGGTGCGCCAAGATGCACCAGCCACCAGTGACGACGATCAGGCGCAAGCTACTTTGGTGATCCGCACGCACGATGCCAATGAAGGTTCATTGGCCAAGACAGTGGATGCGATCGAAGCGATCGACTCGGTGCGAGGCGTGCAAAGTGTGATTCGGGTAGAAGGGGAGTCGTAAACGTGGGTGCTCATGTGTGGCGCGGAATTATTGAGGAATATCGTGATCGCCTGCCGGTGACCGATGCGACCCCGATTGTGTCTCTTCGTGAGGGTGGCACTCCTTTGGTTCGAACCAATGAGGTCAGTGAGCGCACCGGTTGTGATGTGTGGCTCAAGGTCGAGGGAGCCAACCCGACCGGCTCATTCAAGGATCGCGGTATGACTATGGCGATCTCAAAAGCCGCCGAAGAGGGCGCCAAAGCCGTGATCTGCGCCTCCACCGGCAACACCTCTGCTTCGGCTGCGGCTTATGCGGTTCGCGCGGGCATGGTGTGTGCGGTGCTCGTTCCGGATGGCAAGATCGCCATGGGCAAGCTCGCACAAGCACTCGTCCACGGTGCCAAATTGCTCCAGGTGAACGGCAACTTCGACGACTGCCTCAATCTCGCGCGTGACCTCTCTGAGCTGTATCCGGTTGCCTTGGTTAACAGTGTCAATCCTGCGCGTATCGAGGGCCAAAAAACTGCCAGTTTCGAGATTGTTGATCAACTTGGCAAGGCGCCTGATATTCATGCGCTGCCAGTTGGAAACGCAGGCAATATCACCGCTTATTGGAAGGGTTACAACGAATACGCCGACGAGGGCAAGAGCGACCGTCCGCGTATGTGGGGCTTTCAAGCAGCAGGTGCCGCGCCGATCGTCAACAATGCGCCAGTCAAGAATCCATCGACAATCGCCACCGCAATTCGGATCGGAAACCCTGCATCGTGGGATCAGGCCGTTGAGGCCCGCGATGATTCTGGTGGACTGATCGATTCGGTGACTGACCGCGAGATTCTGGCTGCCTACCGTCTCCTGGCCGCACAAGAGGGCGTATTCGTCGAGCCTGCGAGTGCTGCGAGCGTTGCTGGACTCCTCAAGAGTTTTGATGCTGGCTTGCTCGATTCTGGTCAAACCGTCGTATGTACGGTGACCGGTAATGGGCTCAAAGATCCGCAGTGGGCGATCGCTGCTGCACCCAAACCAGTACAGATCGAGGCCAACGCTTCAGATGCGGCCAGAGAGCTGGGCCTCGTATGAGTCAGCTAGCAGGCGAGGCCGCTGACTCGGCCTCGCAGCTGGTGGGACGGACCGTGAAGGTTCGGGTTCCGGCCACGAGCGCCAACTTGGGTCCTGGCTATGACAGCGCAGGCATTGCACTTGCCCTTTATGACGATCTAGAAGCAACGATCCTCGACACTAATGAACTCGTGATCGAGGTTGAGGGCGCTGGTTCGGACACTTTGCCTCGCGATGGCAGTCACCTTGTGGTGCGTGCGCTTGCCCGTGGCCTAGCTGAGTCAGGAATCCAAACCGAAGGGCTACATCTCAAGTGCACTAACCGGATTCCGCAAGGACGCGGGCTGGGTTCTTCGTCTGCGGCAATTGTCGGTGGACTTGCGCTCGCTCGTGAGCTTCTTCGCCAGGTAGGTCAAGACCTCACAGATCAGAGGCTGCTCGAGCTTGCCAACGATCTGGAAGGTCACCCCGACAATGTGGCCCCGGCAATTTTTGGTGGGTTCACCATCGCATGGCAGCAATCAGTCACCGATCCTGCTGGCGAACCTACCGGCGAGACGATGGTTGATGTCTATGTCCACAGTGTGCACCCTGATATCAGGCCTGTGCTGGTGATACCTAATGGTGATCTCTCTACCGAACGTGCACGTGAACTCATGCCAGCCAAAGTTCCGCTGGCAGATGCGGCAGAAAATGCCGCCTCGGCGTCGCTGCTCAGCGTCGCTTTGATCTCGAATCCTGAGCTGTTGCTGGTTGGTACCAGTGATCGGATCCACCAGTACTACCGGCGTTTTGCCTACCCAGACTCCTATGGCCTCATGCGATCGCTTCGAAAGGTAGGAATTCCGGCGGCGATATCTGGCGCTGGGCCGTCGGTGATCGTATTCGGTGTTACTGGAGCGGAATTTGATGACGAGGCCCTGTGCCCCGTTATTGTCGAGCACGTAGAAGGCTTGGAAGTTGAGCAACGTACTGAGTTTGATGTGACCCCCATTGCCATTGATGTTGAGGGCGTCAAAAGCCTGTAGACATGCAATTTTTAAGGAAATCGGTGCGGGTATCCCCAACTAGTGCTAGAATAAGTACTGCTTCTCTCGTCGAGAGATATTCGCACTTTCAACTTCAGCGTGAAAATCCGACGTTTTAGCCTGACTGGACATTCAGAAGCGAAATTCAAAGCAAAGATTTGGCAGTAAATATCGCCATACTCAATAAGCTTTCAAACCTTTCTGAAGGTCCATCAACCAAGAATCATATTCGGTCTGAATTCGGGGCAAACTCTAGCTCCTCAGCCGGACCACACAGCCGTCCCGAAAGGACGTAAGCACAAAGTGACAGATACAACTACTGCGCCAGAAAAAGAAACCGGCGCAAAAAGCGGGGGCCTGTCGGCGAAGCGACTTCCTGAACTCAAGGGAATCGCAAGTGAACTAGGTATCTCTGGAGCTTCTTCCATGAAGAAGGCCGAACTCGTCGATGCAATCAAAGCTGCGCGTGGGGCCAAGAAGAAGAACCGTGACGACTCGTCGAAGAACGACTCAAATGCAGGATCAGCTGCGGGTCGTAAGGAATCCAAGGGCGGCAATGCCCAAGGTGACTCCAGCGGGTCGAGCGACTCCAATGCTTCGAACGATGACAAAGACTCCAATCGGAACAACAACCGTGATGGTGAAGGCAGCGAGGGTTCGGGTAACCAAAATCGCAATCGCAACAACCAGAACCGCAACCGAAACAACAATCGGAACAACAACCGTGACGGTGATGGCGGGGGACGCAATCGTCGCCGTCGTCGTGGTCGTGACCGTTACCGTGACGGACGCGGTGGTCGCGACAGCATGGAAGACGTCGAGATCACTGAAGATGATGTACTGCTGCCCGTCGCGGGAATCTTGGACGTTCTCGACAATTACGCCTTTGTGCGCACCTCGGGTTATCTACCAGGTCCTAACGATGTCTACGTCTCGCTGTCGATGGTTCGTCGCCATGGCCTACGCAAGGGCGACGCGATCACCGGATCGGTCCGCCAGGCTCGCGATGGTGAGCAGCGCCAGAAGTTCAACCCGTTGGTCAAGATCGAGTCGGTCAATGGCACAGATCCCGAGACCGCTAAGGCTCGAGTTGAATTTGGCAAGCTGACTCCGCTCTATCCGCAAGAGCGTCTGCGCCTGTCGAGCGACGAAGAACCGCACAACATGACTGCCCGCGTCATCGACCTTGTGTCGCCTATTGGTAAGGGTCAGCGTGGACTCATCGTGTCGCCGCCTAAGGCGGGTAAGACGATGGTGCTCCAGCGGATCGCTAATGCTATTACCGCCAACAACCCTGAGTGCCATCTCATGGTCGTTCTGGTCGATGAACGTCCTGAAGAAGTCACCGATATGCAACGCTCGGTCAAGGGTGAGGTCATCGCTTCCACTTTCGATCGTCCGGCTGAGGATCACACGATCGTCGCTGAACTCGCAATTGAGCGTGCGAAGCGCCTGGTCGAGCTCGGTCACGATGTTGTGGTTCTGCTCGACTCCATGACCCGCCTGGGACGTGCCTATAACTTGGCAGCACCTGCCAGTGGCCGCATCCTCTCCGGTGGTGTCGATTCAACGGCGCTTTACCCGCCCAAGAAGTTCTTCGGTGCCGCCCGCAATATCGAGGATGGTGGCTCGCTCACGATCCTCGCGACGGCACTCGTCGAGACCGGTTCACGTATGGACGAGGTCATTTTCGAAGAGTTCAAGGGCACCGGCAATATGGAGCTCAAGCTCGACCGCAAGCTTGCTGACAAGCGCATCTTCCCGGCTGTCGACGTCGACTCTTCGGGTACGCGTAAAGAGGAACTACTCCTTGCTGCCGATGAGCTCAAGATCACCTGGAACCTTCGTCGCGTGCTTCACGCACTCGACACTCAGCAGGCGATCGAGTTGCTTTTGGGCAAGCTGCGCGAGACTCAAACCAACTACGAGTTCCTTATCGAAGCTCAAAAGACCATCCCGTCCGGTCCCATCCGCGACGGCGAAGTTGTCGAGCTGTAACATTAAAAGACGGTCCGGTTCACGTCTAGCACCAGCCAGGCGACCCGGGTTGAACTAATCCAGGAGTAATAATGAAGCAGGGAATCCATCCCGAGTACGTCCCCACTGAGGTCACTTGTACCTGTGGCGCCACTTTCGTCACCCGCAGCACCGACACTTCCGGCCAGATTCATGCCGACGTGTGCAGCCAGTGCCACCCGTTCTACACGGGCAAGCAGAAGATTCTCGATACCGGTGGTCGTGTGGCCAAGTTCGAGAAGCGCTTTGGCAAGGCAGCAGGAGCAAAGACAGACGAATCGTCTGACGCCAAATAGCACCGACCTCGTTCGTTTTAATCGTTCGTTAGGTCTAGTTTTCAGGAGTCGGTGTCATGTTTGAACGTTGCGAGGAACTTCTCGTTGAGCGTGATCAACTTGAACAACAGCTAGCCGA
This sequence comes from Actinomycetota bacterium, assembly GCA_963169225.1. Classification (GTDB taxonomy): domain Bacteria; phylum Actinomycetota; class Actinomycetes; order S36-B12; family UBA10799; genus KLAP162. The sequence goes on along the minus strand of CAUJDH010000071.1, from coordinate 41,651 downwards.
CCCTGAGCTTCATGCGGATCCCAAAGCGGCCCGGAAGGTAGCCAAGCGGCATGCCGAGGTTCGTGCGATCACTGATGTCTATGTTCAGTGGCGAACTTTGGGTGATGACATTGAAGCTGCTCAAGAACTAGCTGGCGAAGACCCCGCATTTGCGGAGGAGGCTGCCTCACTCGAGGCCGAGCGCGAGAAGGTCGCTGAGCGCCTCACCGAATTACTGGTGCCACGTGAGCCTACCGATGGCTCTGACGTGATCTTAGAGATCATGGCTGGCGCCGGTGGCGATGAGTCGGCACTGTTTGCTGGCGATCTACTGCGCATGTATCTGCGTTATGCGGAGCGCCGCAATTGGAAGGTCGATGTGATCGATTCCGTCGAATCAGATCTTGGCGGCTATAAGAGTGTCTCGCTCGCGGTCAAATCTAAAGGAACGCCTGTGATTGGCGAAGCTCCCTACGATCGTCTTCGGTATGAAGGTGGGGTTCACCGGGTTCAACGTGTTCCAGTGACGGAATCGCAAGGGCGCGTCCACACCTCTGCGGCTGGTGTGATGGTTCTGCCGGAGACTGAGGATGTTGAGATTGAGATCGACCCAAATGATCTTCGGATTGATGTCTATCGTTCGTCCGGCCCTGGTGGTCAGAGTGTGAACACGACCGATTCGGCCGTGCGAATCACCCACCTGCCCACTGGCGTTGTTGCTTCGTGTCAGAACGAGAAGTCGCAGCTCCAGAATAAAGAGTCAGCTCTGCGTATTCTTCGTGCCCGTCTGATCGCAATTGCTGAGGAAGAAGCGGCAGCCGAGGCAAGTGAAGCTCGCAAGTCTCAGGTCCGCACAGTTGACCGGTCGGAGCGGATCCGTACCTACAACTTCCCCGAGAACCGGCTGGCAGACCATCGCACCGGGTTCAAATCACACAACTTGGATCAGGCGATGGACGGCGATATTGAACCCGTGATCCAGTCGTGCGTGGATGCCGACAAGGCCGCACGTATTGCTGGCAACGCTGACGACTAAACCGCGCCGTGTCCAAAGAGGTTCCTAACCTAAATGAGGTTCGTGCGAGTAGCACCCGGCGACTTGCAGACTGCGGTATCGACTCAGCGGCCATCGATGTTGATCAACTTCTCATGCACGTACTAGGTGTCGAAAAAGCGGGTTTGATTCTGGCAGAACTTGATCATAATCAATTGGATCAGTTCGAGGTTCTCTTGGAAAGGCGCGCTCAGCGTGAGCCGCTGCAACACATCATCGGCAAGGCCTATTTTCGAAACTTGGCACTCGAGGTCGGGCCGGGTGTTTTTGTTCCTCGGCCTGAAACTGAGGTATTAGTTGACCTTGCTCTCGATCTACTTCCGCAAGCGGTGGCTGTGGCGCCGACCACCCCGCTGGGGTCGGTGCCAACTTCGATCGTTGACTTGTGTGCTGGTTCAGGCGCGATCCCGTTGGCAGTCGCGACCGAGCTCGACCTCGCTAGCGATAGCCTGACCACACCAGTCACGGTCTATGCAGTGGAACTTGACGATGCTTCGATCGAGTGGACAAGGCGCAATACAGAAGTTCTCAAGCCAACGATTCCGGCAGGTGTCCAACTCAAAGTGGTTCACGCCGATGCTCGAACAGCAGCAACTGAGGAGTTAGCTCGTCTACGTGGTCAAGTGTCATTGGTGACCTGCAATCCGCCGTACATTCCAGATGCTGCGATTCCGCGAGATCCGGAGGTTCGCGATTACGACCCAGAAGTCGCTCTTTACGGTGGCGAAGACGGTCTGGACATTGTGCGGGATATTGTGCGAACCGCAGCAGACCTGTTGCACCCAGGCGGAGTTCTGCTGATCGAGCATGGCGATGAACAGGGCGATGCTGGGGGAGAGCTCGGGGTGCCGCACGCAGTACGAGCTCACGGCGCTTTCGCTCAAGTCGAAGACCATCTCGATCTCACCGGGCGGCCAAGGGTGACAGTCGCTAAACGTATCTAGCTGCTGTCAGACAGAGCCAAAGTAAGCCGACTAAGCAGGCATGAAAAAGGTCGGGCAGTCACGTGGACTGCCCGACCTTTAACGTCGGATGATTCTAGAAAACTATTGCGAAAGGGGCTGGAAGTTCACTACGCCGTTGCAAGCCTGTGATGCCTGCTTGTACTGCTGCGCGATCTCCTTATAGGTCACACCAGTAGCAACATCTTTGTACAGGACTTCGTAACCAGCGGCTAATAGCGCTGCGCATTGCGAAGCTAGCTTGGTTTTAGCGTCGGCCACCTTAAGCTGATTCTCTACGGTGTTGTCTTCCTTCTGAGCTGCATCGAGTTGGGTGCGCAATTGCTTAGCAACTTCAACTTCTGCAGCAAGATTTTTGGTGTCGGAGTTGATCTTCTTGTCATCAACTCCGAGTTCTTCACGTAGCTTGGCTAAAGCTGCTTTGTCTGCACTAATCTCCGATTCATTGCCAGAGATCTGGCTGTTCGCGCTGGTATTCGCTTCCTTCTCGGAGTTGTACTTCGAGGTCATGATGCCGCCCCAAACGAGGCCAATGATCGTGGTGATCGCAAGAATCACAGCAAGGATGACTGCGCCTTTACTGCGCTTCTGTTCGGTGGCTTGATTGCCTGCGTTCTGGCTTTCGGCTGACATTGGTACCTCAATCCCTCGTAAGAAAAACTAACGTGGACGTGTGTAATTGCACGATCAAACTAGCACTCTGAAACCCAGCTACGGCAAGTCAAAAATGGCGGTCGAACGATATATTCAGATTCACTGGCGAGCTGCTGAGGTTTTCTTGAGAGTTACTCCACGACTGCGAGTCCGGGAACGACCTTGAGTAGGTCCGCCAAGGTCACGTCTCCCTCGCGCAACATGACCGGCACATCTCCTGAAATATCAACAATTGTCGATGGTGCGCCAGTAGTCGTGCCTGCGTCCAGGTAGACAGCTACGTCATCCCCAAGACCGGCTTGAGCTTGGTTATAAGTTGTCGGAAGATCTGCTCCCGCCACATTTGCAGCAGTCAAAGCTAGAGGTCCGATTGCATCGGTCAACCGCCAAGCGACCGGGTGCAACGGCATACGTACGGACACATCGCGACTACCCGTGCCTGAGACCTCCCACATGAGCGATGGTTGTGATTTGCCTACGAGTGTGAGCGCACCTGGCCAAAAGGCCTCCATTAGAAGCCCGGCATCGTGCCCAACTCCTGTGAGCACGCCCGAGACGGTTTGTGGGCTTGGAACCATGACCGGAATCGGTAGTTCCGGGCCTCGACCTTTGGCTTCCCGCAGTTTGGCAACAGCGGCATTGTTGAATGCATCGGTGGCAAGTCCGTAGCATGCTTCGGTTGGTACGACGACCAATTGCCCACGTTTAGCTGCTTGGGAAGCGGCTTGAATCGCATCATCCAACTGATTTTCTTGAGAAACATCGAAGCGGCGACTCATACAACCGATTGTGACGGGCTTAGACTCTTGTCTTATGAGCGACGTACCTTTTTGGGGACCAGATTTTTCAGCGCTTCAAGCAGAAGACCCGGAAATTGCCGGCGTGCTTCTCTCGGAGCTCGATCGCACGCGCGACGGTTTGCAACTGATCGCGAGCGAAAACCTTACGAGTCCTGCCGTCTTGGCAGCCATGGGCTCGATTCTGAGCAATAAATATGCGGAGGGTTACCCTGGCCGTCGTTACTACGGTGGGTGTGCCGAAGTCGATATTGCCGAGAACCTAGGAATCGAACGAGCCAAGGAGCTCTTCGGCGCCGACCACGCTAATTTGCAACCGCACTCGGGAGCCAGCGCCAATATTGCGGTGTACGGCGCATTCATGGAGCCGGGTGACACTGTGCTGGCTATGAGCTTGCCGCACGGTGGTCACCTGACCCACGGCACCAAGGTGTCGTTCTCGGGTAAGTGGTTCAACGCGGTGCACTACGGCGTCAACCCCGATACCGAAGACATCGACTACGACCAAGTGCGTGACCTAGCTCGTGAGCACAAGCCCAAGATGATTATCTGTGGTGGCTCGGCGATTCCACGTCTGATCGACTTTGCTGCATTCCGTGAGATCGCCGATGAGGTTGGCGCCAAGCTCATGGTCGACGCAGCGCACTTCATCGGTCTCGTGGCAGGTAAAGCGATTCCCAGCCCGGTTCCATACGCTGACGTCGTTACCTTCACGACTCATAAGGTTCTGCGTGGACCTCGCGGCGGCATGATCCTCACGACGGATGAATACGCAGCTGCGATCGATAAGGCCGTGTTCCCCATGATGCAAGGTGGCCCGCTCATGCAGGCTGTTGCCGCCAAGGCTGTCGCGCTCAAGGAGGCATCGACTCCCGAGTACCAGCAGTACGCGCGTCAGGTGATCGAGAACTCGCAGGTGCTCACCTCGGCACTTGAGGCGCAAGGACTACGCGCCGTCACTGGCGGAACCGACACTCACTTGTCGCTGCTCGATCTCCAAGGTATTGATGTTTCGGGTAAAGATGCTGAGGCGCGCGCCGATGCGGCCGGCATCGTGCTCAACAAGAACGCGATTCCGAACGATCCTCAACCACCGAGCATTGCCTCGGGTATCCGGGTGGGAACGCCGTCGGTGACGACCCAGGGAATGGGTCCTGAGCAGATGAAGACGATCGCCGAGCTAATCGGTACTGCGATCAAGGACGAGAATGCTGCTACCTCGGTGCGCGAACAGGTTCGCTCGCTAGTGGCAGACTTCCCGGCCTACCCGCGGCCTAGCTAGCAACCAACTAACGATCTGGAGATCATCTCTAAGTGCGCGAATATCTCCTGTGCATAGTGGCCGCAGCGGCGGTCACTTACTTGCTGACCCCGATGGTCCGTAAGTTGGCGATCAAAGCAGGGGCTATGGCGGAGGTTCGCGACCGGGACGTGCACGACGAACCGATCCCGCGCTGGGGTGGTTTAGCGATGTTTGCCGGGGTCCTAGTCGGATTCCTGCTGGCCAGTCAGTTGCCGCTCATGAGTAGCGTGTTCGAACAGTCCCGCCAACCGCTTGCGCTCATAGTCGGCTCCGCGATCATCGTCCTGCTTGGACTCGCAGACGATCGTTGGGGGTTCACCGCACCTACCAAGTTCGCAGGTCAATGCCTTGCCGCAGCAGCCATGGCGCTGCTAGGTGTGCAGATGATTTGGCTACCAATCGGTGGCACCCTCGTGCTCGATCCGCTCACCAGCATCCTGCTAACGGTGTTGATCGTGGTGCTGTGTGTCAACGCCGTCAACTTTATTGACGGCCTTGACGGACTCGCCGCCGGGATGGTGGGTATTGCCGCTGTTGCGTTGTTCGCATATTCCTATTTGCTGGCGGTCGTGAACGATATCGACCGAGCTACCTTGGCAACGCTGATTTGCGCGCTCCTCGCAGGAGTCTGTATTGGATTCCTGCCACACAACATCAACCCCGCCAAGATCTTTATGGGGGACACGGGCTCGATGCTGATCGGTTTCCTGCTCGCGGCCTCCATGATCACCCTCGTCGGTCGTGTCGAGCCAGGCTCGCTTCAAGGGTCGGTCAAATTGCCGCTGTTGTTGCCGCTGATCTTGCCTGCAGCGGTCATTGCTGTTCCACTGCTCGATGTCTTGTTGGCTATTGTCCGTCGGGCCCGTGCAGGTCGAAGCCCGTTTGCCCCCGACAAACAACACCTCCACCACCGTCTCCTCGAGTTGGGCCACTCACAGCGCCGAGCCGTTGCCCTTATGTGGGGATGGTCAGCCACAGTGGCGTTTAGCGCAGTGTCGTTGGCTTTTGCGCCATGGTGGGTGACTGTGATCTTGTTCGTGACAGGTCTAACGGTTGTTCTGGTGGCGCTCTTGCGTGGCCGAGGAGACGGGGTTTCGAAAAGGACAGCAGATCCCAATAATGGACCCACCGAGTTGTCCACCGTCCCACAAGACAATGAACTTCGAAAGTAGAGTGTGACTCCATGAGCAACAACTCGACCGAACCTGGTTCCGATCCCAAGCCTGACTCGTTTGCCCAGCACACCGCGGCAGCAAACGACAAGCGTCTCGTAGTTTTGCCACTGATAATCACTGCTATTGCTGGGGTGATCTGCATTGTGCTGTCGGCGATTTTCGCCGGAGGCAGCGGCACCTTGGCTAGTGTGATTGGCGCTATCGTCGTGCTCTTGTTTTTTGGTCTCGGTCAGTTTGCCGTTGCTTGGGTGCTGCGCAATCGCCCAGAAATTTCGATGGGCGCGGCACTGATGGTCTATCTGATTCAGATGATCGTCTTGTTTATCCTCATGATCATTCTCAAAGATGCCACGTTCTTCAACTCCAAGGTGTTTGCACTCACGATCGTTGTCTGCGCTTTGGTTTGGACCGCCTCAGCTGTAACAACTTTGGTCAAGTCGAACGTGCTTTACGTCGAGCCGGGTTCCGGCCCGGGCAAGCCTTAGCGATCATTGAATCGTCCAAAGTGATGACTCGCCGGAGACCCACCCAACATCAAATTGATCTACGGGATATGGTGCTTGTTAATGGTGAGTAAAAGCAAATCTGTGGGCAAGCCCGACACCAAGTGGTCACCCACAGGAAAGCGGATCAGTAAGGCGGAACGCACAGCCGCCACAAGCGGCGTGCATCCCACCGACAGGTCTGATAAAAAATACCTAGATCGTTCGACAACCGACATCGCTTGGCAGATCACAGGACGCCTCTTGACGGGCATTCTTTTCTACGGAGCAATCGGTTGGTTGATCGGACTATGGCTTGGACAACAGAAGTTGCTCACCGCAGCAGGAATCCTGTTCGGAATGTTTGCTAGCTTGTACCTCGTATTCGCCCGGTTGCGACATAACGAGATTGAGCAAGACAGCAAGCAGAGCAGCAACAACAAAGACGAGTAGATATCCCAATGGAGGGGTTAACGATGCTAGACCGCACGGAGGTCGAACGTGGCTGATCTGATTACCACGACCGTCGGTTCAGGAGTTCCCCCCGGCTGCCACCTCGAGACCAAGTCAGAGCAATTCCCAGATGGGTGTGGTTTCCCGGCGCCTGGTGTCGACATCTTCCAGTTCGAACCGATCGTTTCGTTCCACCTCTTCGGCATTGACTTCAACATCGGTAAGCCGATCCTCATTGTCTTTATTTGTTCCGTTTTGATGCTGTTGTTCTTCTTCTTTGCTTTCGCGAAGCCGAAGCTGGTTCCAACCAAGATTCAGAGCCTCGGCGAGCTGGCTTACACGTTTATCCGTGACCAAATCAGCCGCGAAACCATTGGTAAGGCTGGCGACAAGTTCATTCCGTTCTTGTTCACGCTGTTCTTCTTCGTCTTCTTTATGAATGTGATGGGTATCATCCCGTTCGCCCAGTTCCCGCCGTCGGCTCTGTTCGTCTACCCGGTGATGCTGGCCATGATGGTGTGGGTCACCTACATGTACATCGGTATGAAGAAGCAAGGCCCAGTCAAGTTCTTTACCAATATGATGTTCCCCCCAGGAGTTCCCAAGGGAGTACTCGGAATTCTCGCTCCGATCGAGTTCCTGTCGAACATTTTGGTGCGGCCATTCACTCTCGCCGTTCGTCTCATGGCCAATATGTTCGCCGGTCACTTGCTTTTGACCGTTTTCATCGTCGCTTCCGTCTACCTGATGAGCTTCACTGCCGTCGGCATCATCGGATCGACCGCATCGTTTGTTATGACCGTCATCATGACTGCATTTGAGTTTATGATCGAGGCCTTGCAGGCGTACATCTTTACCCTATTGACAGCTTCATATATTGCCGGATCCCTAGTAAACGAACACTAGGATCCACAAACAAGACCCGTCCGGGCGGATCGTCCGCCTAGAACGAGAAAGAAGGAAACTGAAATGCTCAGTCTCATTGCAGAGGTATCCGGAAACCTTGGTGCGGTTGGTTACGGTCTCGCGGCTATTGGCCCCGGTATCGGTATCGGTCTCATCTTCGGTAACGGTGTCCAGGCCATTGCCCGTCAGCCAGAGGCTTACGGCGTAATTCGCCAGAACATGTTCATCGGCTTCGCGCTTGCAGAAGCTCTCGCACTCTTGGGCTTCGTTGCTCCGTTCGTCTTCAGCTAAACCGACCTGTCTTTCAGACAAGTCGAGTCTTGGTTTGACGATTAAGAAGCAATGACAACCAAAGGTGCGAGTGAGGTCCGAGTGACTTCGCAAAGCCGATTAACTCCTAGAGGAGAGAAGCTATGACCCAATTACTAGCCTCCGCAGAAGGTGGCGGCGAGTTCGAGGTACTTGCAGTACCGCTTAGCGAACTCATCATGGGCTCGATTGCTTTCCTAATTGTGTTTGGTGTTCTTGGGTGGCTGTTGCTACCTAAGATCAAGAAGGTTCTCGAAGAGCGTGAAGAGGCAATCGAAGGTGGCCTCAAGCGTGCAGACGAAGCGCTAGCTGAGGCTGCCCAGATGCGCGAGGACTACAAGGAGCAGATCGCCAAGGCCCGTGAAGAGGCTTCGGCAATCCGCAACCAAGCACAGGCAGAGAAGGCAGCGATCATCGAAGAGGCTCGCGCCGCCGCACAAGAAGAGGCCGCCAAGGTCACTGCAAATGCCCAAGCCCAGATCGAGGCTGAGAAGTCGAAGGCTGTGTCCGAGCTGCATAAGTCAGTCGGAGCCATGGCAACTGATCTTGCTGGACGCATTGTGGGTGAGTCGCTCAGCGATGATGCCAAGGCCGGTGCTGTGGTTGATCGCTTCATCAGCGATCTGGAACAGTCCAACGCCAAGGTAGGGAGTGAGTAATGCAAGGTTCGAGTAGGGTTTCGCTCACTGAGCTGCAGGAGTTCCTAGCAGGTCAGTACCAAGATGCTGCGGCAACAGATCTGTCAGCATCCGGTGACACTTTGCTCAATCTTGTCCCGGTCCTCGAGAAGGAGCGCTCCTTGCGCACCACTCTGGCCGACTCATCCCTGAGCGCTGAAGCCAAGACAGGGATCGTTGACAAGCTGTTGGGTGAACAATCCACTCTGGCTGTTTCGACCGTCAAGAACGTCGTGTCGAAGCGTTGGTCTTCAGATGAAGACTTCGTTGACGCCGTTGAGTACGCGGGCGATTCGCTCGTGCTCATGGCGGCAGAGAAGGATGGTCATATCGGCGAGGTGGAAGAGGAGATCTTCCGCTTCGGACGTGCGATCGATGCCAACGCAGACCTGCAGATGGCGCTCACCAACCCAGCCTCAAGTGCCGATGAGAAGTCCGGAATCGTCCGTTCGCTTCTCGAGGGCAAAACCAACCAGGCGACTTCGAAGCTGATCGGCCACTCGGTCGAGAGCCTGCGCGGTCGTCGAGTACAAGACGCAGTTGCTGGGCTTTCCCAGCTTGCGGCAGAACGTCGTGGTCAAACGATCGCTGAGGTTCGTTCTGCAATTGAACTGACTGACGAACAGCGCGACCGCTTGGCTGCTGTTCTGAGTAAGCAAGTGGGTCGCGATGTCGAACTCAACATCATTGTTGATCCGGCGATCATCGGTGGCCTGCAGGTTCTGATCGATGGTGAACTCATCGACGGATCCGCCTCATCAAAACTTGAACAAGCACGCCGGAAACTGGCGGGCTAAGACACAGAACTTTCGAACTCAAACGAGTTCGACCGAAGAAGAAGGATGAAAAATGGCTGAGCTGACGATCTCTCCCGAGGAAATCCGGGGAGCCATCGAACAGAACGTCGAGGCATTCTCTCCTGAGAACGCGCGCGAAGAGGTAGGTCGCGTCGTTCAAGCAGGTGACGGTATTGCTCGCGTCGAGGGCCTGCATTCCGCGATGACCAACGAACTCCTGGAGTTCAAGGATGGTCTGCTCGGTCTAGCACTGAACCTTGACGTTCGCGAGATCGGTGCCGTGCTCTTGGGTGACGGTTCGCATATCGAAGAAGGCCAAGAAGTTCGCCGCACCGGCAAGGTCCTGTCCGTGCCAGTTGGTGACGGATTCCTCGGTCGCGTCGTGAATCCACTCGGTCAACCAATCGACGGCCTCGGTGCAATCGAGAATGAAGGCGAGCGCGCGCTCGAGCTTCAAGCGCCAACCGTTATTGAGCGTCAGCCAGTGACCGAGCCGCTACTCACCGGCCTCAAAGCAGTCGACTCCATGACCGCTATCGGTCGCGGACAGCGCCAGCTAATCATTGGTGACCGTCAGACCGGTAAGACTGCTCTTGCTCTCGATGCGATCCTTAATCAGAAGGAGAACTGGGAGACCGGCGACAAGTCGAAGCAGGTCAAGTGCGTTTATGTTGCTATTGGTCAGAAGGCTTCGACCATCGCAGCAGTTCGCGGTGCACTTGAGCAGCATGGTGCGCTTGAATACACGACGATCGTTGCCGCACCAGCATCTGACCCAGCAGGCTTCAAGTACCTCGCGCCGTACGCAGGTTCGGCCATCGGCCAGCACTGGATGTATGACGGCCAGCACGTGCTGATCGTTTTCGATGACCTTTCAAAGCAGGCCGAGGCCTACCGTGCCGTTTCGCTGTTGCTCCGTCGCCCACCAGGTCGCGAGGCATACCCAGGCGATGTCTTCTACTTGCACTCAAGGCTCCTCGAGCGTTGTGCCAAGCTCTCGGATGAGATGGGTGGCGGTTCGATGACTGGCCTGCCAATCATCGAGACCAAGGCAAACGACGTTTCGGCCTACATCCCAACCAACGTGATTTCGATTACCGATGGCCAGTGCTTCCTCGAGTCTGACTTGTTCAACTCGGGTGTTCGCCCAGCTATCAACGTCGGTATTTCGGTGTCCCGTGTGGGTGGCGCTGCGCAGCCTAAGGCTATGAAGTCCGTTGCCGGTTCGCTTCGTCTTGACCTTGCTCAGTTCCGCGAGCTGGAGGCATTCGCTGCTTTCGGTTCCGACTTGGATAAGGCTTCCAAGGCGGCTATCGAGCGTGGTTCGCGTTTGGTTGAGTTGCTCAAGCAGGGTCAGTACCAGCCGTATTCAATGGAACTCGAGTCCATCTCGGTGTGGACCGGTACTTCGGGCGGACTGGATGAGGTTCCGCTAGAGGACATCAAGCGATTCGAGTCCGAATGGCTGCAGTACCTCAAGTCAAGCCGCCCAGAGATCATCGCTTCGGTCAAGGAGACCGCCAAGATCGACGATGACACGATCACTTCGCTCAACTCGGCACTCGATGACTTCAAGCGCACCTTCACCACAAGTGAAGGCAACTTGCTCGTCACTGAGCATGATCCAGAGGCTCTGGAAGATGACGAGATCGAGCACGGCAAGATCACCAAGCAGGTTCGTAAGTAGTTTCGGGACTAGGTAGAAGGTAGATAGCGAGATGGGTGCTCAGCAGCGGATCCTCCGCCAGCGGATCAAAGATACGCAGGCGACCAAGAAGATCACGAAGGCTATGGAGCTCATTGCGTCTTCGCAGATCATGAAGGCGCAAGCCGCAGTGGAGGCGACGGAGCCATATGCGCTGACGCTTCAGCGCGCGCTCACGCTAGCCACCTCGCACGCCCAGGTTTCTCACCCACTGTTGACAGTGAATGAGGATCCCAAGCGTGCAGCTGTCCTGGTTGTGACTTCGGACCGCGGTCTAGCCGGCGCATACTCCAGCAATGTGATCAAAGAGGCTGAGAAGCTCGGTTCCAACTTGCACGAAAAGGGCATCAAAGAGGTCAACTACCTTGTGGGCCGTAAGTCGATCGGTTACTACTCCTTCCGCGAGCGTCCAATCGAGGCTCAATGGTCAGGATTCTCTGATAAGCCCAACGTTGAGCAGGCCGAACGGATTGCAGACCGTTTACTCGAGGACTTCCTCAAGCCAACTGAAGAGGGCGGAGTGGACGAGATCCATATCGTGTTCACCCGCTTCGTGTCCCGCGTGAATCAAGTACCAACCGTTTTGCGAATTGTTCCGCTCGACGTTGTCGAAGAAGTTGTCGATACCTCCGAGTCGGGAATCACTGCGGTCGAAGAGAAGGGTGGCAAAGCAATCTGGCCACTTTACGACTTCGAGCCAAGTGCCGATGACACTTTGGATGCACTGCTTCCGCAGTACATCCGTCACCTTGTATACGTGGCTTTGCTTGAGGCAGCCGCTTCGGAGCACGCTGCACGTCAGCGCGCAATGAAGTCCGCCTCGGACAATGCCGAAGACCTCATCAAGAGTTACACCCGTCAAGCAAACCAGGCCCGTCAGGCCGAGATCACTCAGGAGATCAGCGAAATCGTCGGTGGAGCCGACGCGCTGGCCTCCGCAAAGTAAAGGGAGCAACAATGAGTGCCACAGATACCGCCGTTGCAGTCGGCCGCGTAGCGCGAGTCACTGGACCGGTTATCGACGTCGAGTTTCCCGCGGAGTCGATGCCCGAGATCAACGACGCTCTGCACACTGAGGTGCACTTCGAGTCTCAGGGTGAAGACGTCAAGCGCACGCTAACCCTTGAGGTTGCGCTACACATCGGCGACAACATGGTGCGTGCAATCTCCATGCAGCCAACCGATGGTGTCGTCCGTGGTGCTCCAGTGGAGAACACCGGTGACTCGATCACCGTTCCCGTTGGTGATGTCACCAAGGGCCACCTGTGGACTACCTTGGGTGATCCGTTGGATGTGTCCGCCGACAGCCTCGATATCCAAGAGCGTTGGTCGATTCACCGTCAAGCCCCGTCATTCGATCAGCTTGAGTCCAAGACTGAGGTCTTCGAGACCGGCATCAAGGTCATCGACCTTCTCACGCCGTACGTGAAGGGTGGAAAGATTGGTCTGTTTGGTGGTGCTGGTGTGGGTAAGACTGTTCTTATCCAGGAGATGATCTACCGTGTCGCCGAGAACTTCGGTGGTGTGTCGGTGTTCGCCGGTGTGGGTGAGCGTACTCGTGAAGGTAACGACCTCTTCGGTGAAATGACCGAGTCGGGCGTTATCAACAAGACCGCGCTTGTCTTCGGCCAGATGGATGAGCCGCCGGGCACGCGTCTTCGTGTTGCACTGTCGGCATTGACAATGGCGGAATACTTCCGCGATGTTCAGAAGCAGGACGTGCTGCTGTTCATCGACAACATCTTCCGTTACACGCAGGCCGGTTCTGAGGTTTCGACGCTTCTTGGTCGCATGCCTTCCGCTGTGGGTTACCAGCCGACTCTTGCTGACGAGATGGGTGAACTCCAGGAGCGTATTACCTCGACTCGTGGTCACTCGATTACGTCGCTGCAGGCGATTTACGTCCCTGCAGATGACTTGACTGACCCGGCTCCTGCGACCACGTTCGCTCACCTCGATGCCACGACCGTGCTTTCGCGTCCGGTATCCGAGAAGGGTATTTACCCGGCTGTGGACCCGTTGGACTCGACTTCGCGAATCCTGGCTGCCGAGTACGTTGGCGACGAGCACTACGCCGTTGCCGCTCGTGTCAAAGAGATCCTGCAGCGTTACAAGGATCTTGAGAACATCATCGCGATTCTCGGTATCGATGAGCTTTCCGAAGAGGACCGCATCATCGTCGGTCGCGCACGTCGTATTGAGCGCTTCCTCTCGCAGAACATGTTCGTGGCAGAGGCCTTTACCGGTCAGCCAGGTTCCTTCGTTCCGGTTACCGAGACTATCAGCGCATTCAAGGCGATCTGTGATGGTGAGTACGACCACATTCCAGAGCAGGCATTCTTCATGTGCGGTGGCATCGAGGATCTCGAGCGCAAGGCTGCAGAGCTTAAGGACAAGTAATGGCTGATCCACTAGAGGTAGAAGTTGTCGCGACTGACCGCAAAGTGTGGTCGGGCGAGGCGACCATGGTGACGTTCTCGACCGCGACTGGGTCGATCGGCATCATGCCCGGTCACGCGCCGTTGTTGTCGGTTCTTCGCGATGGGCCAGTCTTGGTTCGTCCGCCAGAGGGCGACGATCTCTACATTGCTGCGCATTCCGGTTTCGCCTTGGTCGATGATGGCAAGGTCTACATCATGGCTTCCTCAGCTGAGCTGGCTAGCGATATCGATGTCGCTCAAGCTAAGTCGTTGATGGAAGAAGCCGAGGCATCTGAGGATGGCGAGGGTAAGGAGCGTGCATTGCAACGTGCACAGACCCGCCTACTCGTGGCCGAGAAAGCTGGCATCAGCTAAGCCCGTCCACAAATTACTTTTGGAGCCAGCCTTTTTAGGCTGGCTCCTTTAGTTTCAGCTATAAGTACAAAAGTTGCGGTGTATTTCTTGGCTATAAGTGCAGTTATGCACCGCAACTTTGATGAGGTCAGATACTTGGGCTAGCGGTCGCCGCCAGGGACCCACAGAACATCGCCTTGATCTTTATTCGCGTATCGCGCAAGGATGAACAACAGGTCCGAAAGACGGTTGAGGTACTTGGCTGGTAACACGCTCGTGGTGTCGGGATGTTCTTCGATGGCCTGCCATGCCATCCGCTCTGCGCGACGAGCGATAGTTCGAGAGACATGAAGCGAGGCGGCTTCGGTGGTGCCACCAGGAAGAATGAAACTGCGCAGCTTCTCAAGGTCGACGTTGTACTTGTCGCACGCTTCTTCGAGACGGTCAATGTATTCGGCTTCGACTCGCAGCTGTGGCATTTCTGGGTCTGCTTCGGGATTGATTGGCGTGCATAGGTCAGCACCCACATCGAACAGGTCGTTCTGAATCCTGATAAGTAGCTCACGTACATCATCCGGAAAAGTGCCCAGTGCCAATGCCAGTCCGATTGAAGAATTGGCCTCATCGACATCGGCGTAGGCCAAGAGTCGCGCATCGTTCTTGGAAGTTCTAGAGAAGTCGCCTAATGCGGTAGTGCCGTCGTCGCCTGTGCGCGTATAGATCCGAGTCAGGTTAACCATTCGTCCAGTTAATCACAGCTTCCGTTATTCTTTTAGCGTGGATGCATTTGAGGTTGTCGGGGGGAACCGCCTGGCCGGTGAGGTGCGGGTTGATGGTGCCAAAAATAGTGCTCTGAAGCTCATGGCAGCGGCTCTATTAGCAAAGGGGCAAACCACGATTCGTGAGGTTCCCGAGATTCTCGATGTCGAGGTTATGGCTGAACTTTTGCGCCGTCTCGGATGCGAAGTCACTCATGACAGCACTGAGTCGCTGGTTGTGATCGATGTTCCAGCTGTTCTCCATCACCAAGCCGATTACGATCTTGTGCGCCGGATGCGTGCCTCGATTTGTGTGCTCGGTCCGTTGATCGCGCGATGTGGGCAAGCTGAGGTTGCCGTTCCCGGTGGTGATGCGATTGGCTCCCGTGGCCTCGATATTCACCTGGCAGGTCTGCAGAAGCTTGGCGTTGAGGTTAGCAACGAGCACGGCTACCTCAAGGCAGTGAGTGGCGGCGATCTCAACGGTGCTCACATTTGGTTGGACTTCCCGAGCGTTGGTGCGACCGAGAACATCCTTATGGCTGCCGTACTTGCTGAAGGCACCACGATTATCGATAACGCACCTCGCGAGCCAGAGATCGCTGACCTGTGCAACATGCTCGTGAGTATGGGTGCCTGTATCGAGGGGATCGGTTCGGCAACACTCGAAATTTTTGGCGTCGATTCGCTGCATCCAACTGACTACACCACTGTCCCGGACCGGATCGTCGCTGGCACTTGGGCTGTGGCAGCAGCTGTGACTCAGGGCGATGTCACGATCCGCAATGCTCGTTCAACGGACCTCGAATTGCCGCTCGACAAGCTGGAATCAGCCGGTGCCACAGTTGAGATCCTCGATGATGGGTTTCGAGTAACAATGGATCGAACACCAAAAGCCACTGACATTGTGACGCTGCCGTACCCAGGGTTCCCAACAGATTTACAGCCGCAGTTCATCGCCCTCAACGCCATTGCCGAAGGCGCGGCGATGGTGACCGAGAACTTATTCGAAGCGCGGTTCCGCTTTGTGCAAGAGCTGTCGCGCTTAGGCGCAACGATCCGCACGGACGGACACCACGCCATGGTTCGAGGCGGAGCCAAACTGTCCGGTGCACCAGTCGAAGCGACAGATGTTCGTGCGGGGGCTGGTCTTGTGCTCGCTGGCCTCGTCGCGGAGGGGACGACGACGGTTCATGATGTGTTCCACATCGATCGAGGCTATGCCCAATTCGTTGAGCGACTAACAGCGCTCGGCGGCAATATCACTCGTGTTGATGTCGCCTAGTTAGGTTGCAAGCGGACCCAACCACGTAGCTTTAGATCTTGGGCACTTAAGCTAGTGCGCATGGCTGAAAAGATTGCAGTAATTGGCGCCGGACTCATGGGTTCAGGCATTGCACAGGTGACCGCAGCAAGTGGATACGACGTGGTTCTTCGCGATATCTCAGACGAGTCGCTCGCTCGTGGACTCAAAGCGATTGAGGGTTCGCTGCGTAAGTTTGCCGAGAAGGGCAAGCTGACGGATGAAGATGTTGATGCTGCTCTTGGTCGCATCACGACCACCACAGACCTCCATGCTGTTGATCAAGCAGACATCATTGTTGAGGCTGCGTTCGAAAAGTTCGAGGTCAAAGAGGAGATCTTCAAGGAACTCGACAAGATCGCCAAGCCTGACGCTGTGCTGGCTACCAATACCTCAGCTATCCCGATCACCACGATCGCTGCCGTGACTGAGCGTCCCGAGTCGGTCGTTGGCACCCACTTCTTCTCGCCAGTTCCGTTAATGAAGCTCGTTGAGCTTGTCCGCGGATACAAGACCAGTGACGAAACCCTGGCTCGTGCCAAGGAGTACTCGGAGAACATCGGCAAGACTGTCGTTGTAGTCAATCGCGACGTTGCTGGATTTGTCACTACGCGTTTGATCACGGTCTTGTGTATGGAAGCCGTGCGTTTGGTGGAGAGTGGCGTCATTTCGGCCGAAGACCTCGACGTCGCTTGCAAGCTGGCGTTCGGACACCCGATGGGTCCATTGACCACAGGCGATATGACGGGTCTGGACATCATGATGAACGCGTCGAACAACATCTACAACGACACTCAGAATGAAGCTTGGGCTCCGCCGGAGTTGCTGCGCCGCATGATCGCTGCAGGCGAATTAGGTCGCAAGTCCGGCAAGGGTTTCTACGACTACTCTTAGGCTTGGCCTTGAAGTAGACGTTCCGCGGCACCAACTGCCGTAGCCACTTTTGTTACTCGTCAGTAACTTAGGGGCGTTCGTCGTGCCAGATTCGTGCGCGACTACCCTTTAACTATGTCTGAAGCCACTAAATCAGCCAATTCTGAAGCTGCTATTCCTGCAAAAGACCGCCCATGGCTCATGCGTACTTACGCTGGCCACTCGACGGCAAAAGCATCTAACGAGCTGTATCGGACGAACCTGGCTAAGGGCCAGACGGGTCTGTCGGTGGCGTTTGATCTTCCCACTCAGACTGGTTACGACCCTGATGATGAGCTTGCCCGTGGCGAGGTAGGCAAGGTGGGTGTTCCCGTCTCGCATATTGGTGATATGCGTCAGCTGTTCGACCAGATTCCGCTGGGCGAGATGAACACTTCCATGACGATCAATGCAACGGCCATGTGGCTACTTGCGCTTTATCAATCGGTCGCTGAAGAGCAGGGTGCTGAGGTTTCCAGTCTGCAGGGAACAACCCAGAACGACATTATTAAGGAATACCTCTCGCGCGGCACCTATGTGTTCCCTCCAGCCCCTTCGTTGAGACTGATCACCGACATGGTGACTTACACGGTCAATAACATCCCCAAGTGGAATCCGATCAATATCTGTAGTTACCACCTGCAAGAGGTAGGCGCTACCCCTGTTCAGGAGATCGCTTACGCCATGTCGACCGCGATCGCTGTTCTAGATGCGGTCCGCGATTCAGGTCAGGTTCCCGAGGATCGTTTTGGCGAGGTCGTTGCCCGTATTTCGTTCTTCGTCAACGCAGGCGTTCGGTTCATCGAAGAGATGTGCAAGATGCGCGCCTTTGTCGAGCTATGGGATGAGATCACTCGTGAGCGCTACGGAATCACTGACGCCAAACAGCGCCGATTCCGCTATGGCGTGCAGGTGAACTCACTGGGTCTCACCGAGGCCCAGCCCGAGAACAACATCCAGCGCATCGTGCTCGAAATGCTCGCTGTCACCTTGTCTAAGGATGCCCGAGCCCGTGCCGTACAGCTTCCGGCCTGGAATGAAGCGCTCGGTCTACCGCGTCCGTGGGATCAACAGTGGGCACTTCGAATCCAGCAGGTCTTGGCATACGAATCCGACCTTCTTGAGTACGACGATATCTTCGAGGGTTCGGTAGTGATCGATAAGAAGGTTGCCGAGCTCGTTGAAGGTGCCAAAGCTGAAATGCAGCGCGTACAAGACATGGGCGGCGCCGTTCCAGCCGTCGAGAGCGGCTATATGAAGGAACAGATGGTGGCCTCGCACGCTGCTCGCCGCGCCAGCATCGAATCTGGTGAAAACATCATTGTGGGTCTCAACAAGTTTGAGACAACGGCTGAGAACCCACTCTTGGCTGACCTTGATTCCGCCATCATGACCGTAGATGCAGAAGTTGAGGGCAATGCAATCGCCGCTATCAAGCAGTGGCGAGCTGAGCGGGATCAATCGCAAGTCAACGCAGTTATCGAGAATCTCAAGACCGTAGCTGCAACCAACGAAAACCTGATGGAAGCAACGCTTGCTTGCGCGCGTGCCGGTGTGACAACAGGGGAGTGGGCTGGAGCCTTACGTGAGGCATTTGGCGAGTACCGTGCTCCTACCGGGGTGACCGGGTCGGTAGGAGTTGAAGAGCCCAGTGCTGAGTTGACCAAGGTGCGCGAAGCAGTAGCTGCAACTGGCGAAGAGCTCGGAACCAAACTGCGTATGTTGGTCGGCAAGCCAGGTCTCGACGGCCACTCGAATGGTGCCGAGCAGGTGTCGGTTCGCGCTCGTGATGCAGGCTTCGAGGTCGTGTACCAGGGCATTCGCCTAACCCCAACCCAGATTGTCAAGGCTGCTGTCGACGAGGACGTTCACATTGTCGGTGTCTCGATTCTGTCTGGCTCGCACCGCGAACTCGTGCCAGATGTCATCAATGGCTTGCGAGAGGCCGGCGTCACTGACGTTCCAGTTGTTGTCGGCGGCATCATCCCTGAATCGGATGCCCAGTTCTTGATTTCCCAAGGAGTCGCCAAGGTCTTTACGCCCAAGGACTACGACGGCAACGAGATCATGCAGGCCAACGTGGATGCGATCCGGGAAGCTAACGGACTCGACCCCTGGGTCTGGTAACAACAAAAAAGCCGCGCTTGGAGCGCGGCTTTTTTGATCTCTAACGAGATGGGGAAGTCTTAGGAAACAACTCCGAGAGCTGCTGGTGAGACAGCTGCCTCGATCTCTTGCGCGGCAGCTACCGCACCTTCGCCAAGCTGGCGAGGGAACTGAGCGAGTGCGATGCGAACGTAGATGCGCTCGCGCTCTTCCTCGGTCAAGCCGCCCCAAACGCCGTATGGCTCGCGAGCACGGATCGAGTAGTCAGCGCATTGGACTCGCACATCACAACGTGCGCATACTGCCTTGGCAGCACGATCGCGTCGCAGCCTAGCTAGACCTCGCTCGTTTTGCGGATGAAAAAAGAGTTCTGGATCAGCTTCACGGCATGCTCCTTGCTCTTGCCACTCCCAGGTGGCGTCGGCTGGAACTTGCGATAGTGGCTGCTGTGGCATTAGGGCCTCCGTCGGGGAAAGAACGGTTACTCTGCGTCCAACCTTTTTAGCTTGGACGACAGCTCCAGGGGTTCCTGGTGTTTGCTTTTTACATCTTGCTTACTCATGGACATTACTTAGCGTTAGAACCTTTGGCGTCAGCCAAACGGTTGATTTGGCCATCAGCTGTATCGCTAAGATTATGTAAAGCAGTCACTAATCTATGCGTAGACACGCGAATTGTCTAGCTTTCTGTAATTTCTAAGTTACTGCGGGTGGTGATTTGCGTCATGCCGAGAATTGGCTTGAAATCGGCTTATTTGCAGGATTCTTTGGCTAGACGGGCTTAATTGTTACTCACTGCAACAATCCGGCTAGAGACCACTCGGACCACTACATCTAGGGGTTTAATAGCTCTCTGTAATGAACATCTTGTGGCTTTTTGGTGATCGACTTGACAACCTAGGTCCCGATTGGGGTTTCAAATATTGCTACAAAAACTCAAGTCCGCACTATCGCTTTGCCGACCGGGAGTTCTAAGATCAAGTATGACCAACGAACCGCAGCCTCCGCAGCCTTTGGAAGAGCTCGACACTTCTACGTCGACACTCACCCTGGAGCGTCCTGATACTCGCGAGCAGCTTGATGAGGGTGACCACGAACGGTTCGCCCACTACGTGCGTAAAGAGAAGATTCTCGAAAGCGCTATGTCGGGGGATCCAGTTATTGCCTTGTGCGGCAAGGTGTGGGTGCCTGGGCGAGACCCATCGAAGTTCCCGGTATGTCCGGAGTGTCAGAAGATTTACGACGGAATCCCAGACGATAATAATGACGACTAGATTTCCACACTTCTTAAAGATCTAGTTCAATGACTAAAGGAGCGCAATGAGCAACGACGATATTGCAAGCGATGTTCTTGAGGCAGACCAAGAAGTAACCTCAGAAGCCGATGAGGTGATGGCCAGGCTTGGTAGCTCATGGCTAATGCCGCTCGGTATTGGTGTTGTAAGCATCATCATCGGAATTTTGATCTTGGCTTACCCGGAGTCGACCGTTCGCGTTGCCGCAGTGATTCTCGGCATTTGGCTGCTGGTCAGCGGAGTCGTTCAGTTGGTGATGGCTTTCGGTAGCAAGCTGAACACCACGAACCGCGTCCTCAGTGCGATCACCGGCATCTTGGGCATCATCCTGGGAATCATCGCGTTCCAGAGCCTGGTCAACCGAATCGAACTGCTGGTCCTATTTATCGGTCTCTGGTGGATCATGCGTGGATTCGTGGTGCTGTTCGCGGGCGCTGGTTCACGAACAGCAGGTTCTAATGGGTGGGCGATCTTCACTGGTGTTCTTGGCATCATTGCCGGAATCGTCGTGTTGGTGTACCCGATCGCTTCGCTTGGTGTACTCGTGATCTTCACCGGCTTGTGGCTGATCATTCTCGGTATCTTCGAGGTCATCGCAGCGCTCGTACTACGAAGCAAAATTAACAAAGCGGTTGCCGGTAGCCAGTAATCCAGCAGCCAGAGGCTATTTAGCTTCATAAACCTCAACTACCCCCTTAGCCAGCAATTGGGCTAAGGGGGTAGTTATATGCCCAAAATTCGGGTATGAACGTAGTTATGAAGAAACCTTTGGCAATTTTGAGTGCCGCAACTGCAGCGACCGTTGGCTATTTGGCGTACAGACGTCGTCAAGCAGGACCCACAGTTTCGAAAGCCACTGAGAAGGCAGCAGACACTGTCACATCCGTTGCTGCTGGAACAGCCAATGCAGTAGGAGATGTGGCCCACGCTGCCTCCGATGCAGTCGCTCATGCTGCTGATAAGGCCAATGCGGCTGCAGCTACGGCAGGATCCATTACGGACGAGACGCTCACAGCTGTAGCGACGGCGGCAGACGACATGGCACGCAAGACTGGCGATGCTGCTGCAGGGAGCGCAGGCAAAGTCGAGAAGGTGGCCGAAGCTACCACTGAGGTTGCTGATAAGGCGGCCCGCAAGACTTCAGATAAGGCCTATGAGGTTGCGGATGAAGTTGCCGAAAAGGCGACGACTGCAGATGAAGATCAACTTGAGACGAAAAAAGCGACTCCGGCGAACCAGGCCAAAGCGACACCTAATAACGTAGTCAAGGCAAAGAAAAAGCCTTCAAAGAAGGCTTCATCCAGTTCGGAGACCTCAGCACAAAAGGCCTCCTAACTCATTGCAGAAGGGTGCCTCAGTGTCAGGCCTATTGTTCAACCCCAAGACCTACAATCCGACCCATCTTGACGAGGAATCTGCACGCCAGTTGCTAGCTCTCGTCGACTTCTTTGAGACCAAAGGCAAAGCCAAACTCAAAGATGAGTATCACGCTGCTCAGTGGTACACGGACTTTATGGAATTCATCGCCAAAGAGAATCTGTTCTCCAATGTGGCGATTCCTGCTGAGGTGGGTGCTCTTGATGAGGTTAAGCATCCAGGAGCTGCTTGGGATCTGCGTCGTATCAACGATTTGAACGAGATCCTCGGTTTCTACTCCCTTGATCACTGGTATGCCTGGCAAGTAACAGTTCTCGGTTTGGGCCCAGTGTGGACCAGCTCGAACACCAAAGCCAAAGCACTCGTCGCCAACCTTCTCAAGGAGGGTGGCATCTTCGGTTTCGGGCTGTCTGAGCAGACGCACGGTGCCGACATCTACTCGACTGACATGATCGTTCGCCCGAACCCTGATGGTGAGGGATGGCTGGCCAGCGGACCCAAGTACTACATCGGCAACGGCAACGAGGCCGCGCGTCTTGCGGTATTCGGCAAGTTCAGCGATGACGATCCAGAACGCCCAGGCGAGTATGTATTCTTCTTGGCTGATCCCAAGGCGCCGCAGTACGAACTCCAAAAGAATGTCGTCCACGGCACCATGTACGTCTCAGCTTTCGAGCTGCACGACTACCCGGTGACTGAAGACGACATTTTGCACACTGGCAAACCGGCCTGGGACGCAGCCCTTGCCGCGATCAATGTTGGCAAGGTCAACCTCGGATGGGCCAGTACGGGCATTGCCGAGCACTCGTTCTACGAGGCGCTCGACCACGCATACAACCGAGTACTGTTTGACAAGCGCGTCACCGACTTCACTCACGTCAAGCGGATCCTCGCTGATGCTTATTCGCGTCTGATCGGCATGAAGCTCTACGCGCCGCGTTCGGCTGACTACTTCCGTTCGTCTACGCCTGAGGATCGCCGCTTCCTCCTGTTCAACCCGATCACCAAGATGAAGGTGACGATGGAGGGCGAGCGCGTTATTGACCTGCTGTGGGATGTTATTGCTGCCCGCGGATTCGAGAAGGACACTTACTTCGAGCAGGCTGTGCACCATATTCGTGCGTTGCCCAAGCTAGAGGGAACCGTCCACGTCAACCTCGCGCTCGTGTTGAAGTTCCTGCCGCAGTACCTCGGTGCAGCAGCCGGATTCGGTAGTGACCATCCCGAGATCCATGCACGTATGGATCACAAGGATGACGAATACCTGTTCAAACAAGGTTCTGCTTCGGGTCTGTCTCAGATCGGGTTCCACAACCCTAAGCCTGCGTTCGAGCGGTTCAAGGACCTGCCAAACGTAGCGATCTTCATCGAGCAGATGACAGCCTTTGGTCAACTCATCGCGACGCAGGCACCAACAAAGGAACAGTCGGACGATCTCGACTTCCTGTTGAGCATCGGTCAGCTGTTCACGCTGGTTGTCTACGCACAATTGATCTTGGAATCGGCTGCACTGGCAATCGACGATGCCCCTGGCGGCAAACGTGAGACAAGCGTCTCGGATATGTCGGGACTCACTGAGGCTCATATCGACCGGGTGTTCCAGGTCTATGTTCGTGACTTCAGTGAGTACGCACTGTCGTTAGCCGGTCAACCAACCGCGACTAACGAGCAGCGCGAGGGAGCGCAGGGACTGATCCGTCATGCGCATCGTGACCAGGCTGCTGAGGATGTCTTCTACTCGGAGGTTATCGCGCAGGCGGACGCCTACAAGATGAATCCATAGGCAAGCACGTACTAAGAGAGCCTGTTCTTGTTCATATAAACAAGAACAGGCTCTCTTTTTGTTCGCTCATACAGGTGAGCGGCGAGCTTTAGTAGCAGCCGTTGACAGTCGCAGCTCCACGGTCAACGATTCGTCGGGTTTGCAGCGGGCTATAGCGCTGTGGGCGTTTATTCACTAAGAACGCGAATGCCTTGAGTTTGCCGTCTCGGCCTACAGTTAAGCCGGCCAGTCCGATCGTGTCGAACAGTGTTCCGGTCTTGGCTCGAACCTTGCCGCGCGCACATACCGTTGGGCGTGTGTTGAATCGACCCGAACCGGACGAGAGCGTGCCAGTGCGGCCAGATAGTGGCAACGATCCGCCGTAGTAAATCGGCCACAGCTTGGGGTAGTTCTTACGATCAGCAGCCCGGCGCAATGCGGTAGTGAGTGCGATGGGAGTGAGTCGGTCAGTACGCGCCACGCCACTTCCATCGTCAATGCGTGTGTTAGCGAGTGGGATTTTGAGTTCCCTAGACAGAACGTTTCGCACAGCAGTTCGTGAGCCTGCCCAGCTAGTTGAATAACCCTTGGCATGAGCAACGTTACGGAACAGCATCTCGCCGATATTGTTCTCGCTTGGCTGTAAGAAGCTGTAGATCTGACTGCTCAAGGGAACGCCCTTGAAGTCAGACACGACTTGCGCAGTCTTAGCAGCTCTTGTTCGCGTCACGTTTTTATTGGACGTGTATTTGATTCCAGAATTCTTGAGGTGAACCTTGAGTCGGTCACGGAAGTAGTTAGCGGCATTCACCGTCGAGTCCCAGCCGTAGTAGCCAAGCGTGCCCAACGCACGAACTGGTCGCACGATGTACGGCTGGTAGCTATTGGTCCAACCACCTGGTTTTGACGGAGCAACGTACATCGAGTCATCGACATAGAGTTCTAAGGCTTTGCCTGGCTCTGGGGCGATTGTTGACGCATCGCCTTTGGCAGCATCCTTCTTAAGCTCTTTGGCTACTCGACTCGACAAAGTGCTGAGATTGGAACGTGTGAGGGTCGCGTCGCCTCCGCCAACCAATGCAACTTTGCCCTTACCAAGTACTACTACCTTGGTGCTGAACTGGTAGTCCGGCCCGAATGTTTGAAGTGCGGCAGAGGCAGTCATGATCTTCATGGTCGAAGCTGTTAGACGTCCAGTCCTGCTGCCGCGACCAGAGATTGACTTACCGGTGGCAACATCGGTCACCACGTACGAATAGGTCTTACCAACGGCCTTATTCTTTAGGCGCTTGCCGACGAGCCTCTTGATCCTGGAGTGAGCGCTGGCCGTCGACACCGTTGCGCGGGTCGCGGTCAGTGGGCCGTAAAGGCTCTTGCCGGCTGTGTAGAGCGAACCGTTCTGAGCCTTCTTGATGATCGCCGCTTCCGGATCCTTTGCCTTGGCCTTCGCAGGTGCGGGCGCCTTGGCGGCTGGGGCAGCGACTGCTTGAGAGGCGGCGGCCACAGGTCCTAGGACGCCGGCGGTGACTGCCAAGGAGCAGGCGACGCTCAATCCGGCGCGTGTACGAATGCGTGCGGGGGAGCGCAGATTTGCGCTAGTCACGGTTTCTTTGTGCATACCTTCGAGATTAGAACGAGGTTTGCTCCGTATGTTGGACAATTCTCGAGTTTCGCCAGATAGGAACTGTGTGACAGACCACAGTGGGTGCGAGGGATGTGGGCTAATGTCCGGATCGCGAGGTTCGTGACCCAAGAGTCTTAGCGGGTGAACGACCAACGTAAGAATTTTGTCTATCTCGTTTGCGTTGCACAGAGAGTAACCTTTGTCATTTTGTTGTGGAGAGAGTTCGAAATCAGCTGATGTGTATGCCAGTCTTGAATTATGAAGCGAATCATGGCTGGCGTCGTAAGTGTCATAGCAAGTTTGGCTGTTGCGGCCGGGCTCCTCGTGGGTGGACCGGTTAGTCCGGCATCGGCCAATTCGGTGCCTGCGCGCTTTATGAGTGGCTGGATGCCTTACTGGACCACGAATGCCTCAGTGAACTCGTTCCTAGCCAACTCTTCGATCTTCTCGGATATCTCTCCGTTCTGGCACAACGCTGCCAAATCATCTAGTAACACCAGCAAGATCACTATCCAAAACCACTTATCCAAGTCGGAACGTGACGCAGTACTCGCCAAAATCAAGGGAAAAGGCGCTGGCATTTGGCCTTCGATTACGGACGGCACCGGTGCGGGATACATGTCCGGTGTGATGAAGAATTCAACTCAACGTGCTGCTTTGGTCAATCAGATCCACTCACTTGTTGTTGACAATAAGTACGACGGAATTGATCTTGACTTCGAGAAGTTCGCTTTCAGTGATAACCGAAGCACTTGGGCAGCCACTCGTCCGGCCTGGGTTCAGTTCATGAAGCAACTGAGTGCAAAGTTCAAGGCCAGCGGAAAGAAGATCTCAGTTGCACTCCCTCCCATGACTGGTGACAAGAGCGGCTACTGGGTTTATGACTGGAAGGGCATCAAGAACTACATCGACAAATTGCGGGTCATGACTTATGACTATTCGTGGGACAGCCCTGGTCCAGTTGGTGGTCCACTGTCGTGGGTAGACAACGTCACTAAGTACGGCGTCTCAGCTGTTGGTGGTCGAAAGTTCCAAGTTGGTACGCCGACTTATGGCCGCGATTGGGCAATCTCAGGTTCTGGCTGCGGTTCCACTAAAACGTTCCATTCCAATCAGCGGTCGTCGATCCCTGGGTCGAGCGCCTGGAAGCGTGACGCAGCCTCGGCCGAGCTCTATAAGAACTACAAGACGGGTAACTGCAAACGGGTTGCCTGGGTCTCCGACCAGTACACCCAAGTCCGACGGCTAGCCATTGCTAAGAAGTACAACACCGGTGGCCTCGCACAGTGGATGGTTGGTACGGAAATCAGCTCCCAATGGCCGTTGCTTCGTGCCGAAGCAGGCATCAGAAGCCAAAAAGTGTCCCGTTCGTACACCAACAAGCTGCGCAAGCCGGGAACGAAGCTATGGGTCAAGGGCAAGATCAGCCCGAAGCGCAAGGCCAATATCCGACTTCAGCGATACACCAAAAATGGTTGGCGCAATGTCCGAACGGTCAAGACGACCAAGGCCGGTAACTACCGCACCAGCGTGTTCACCAAGAAGCGCAAAGCTAAGTACACCTTCCGCATAGCAGTCCCTGCCCGCTCGGGTTATACAGCGGCGTACAGCAAGACCTTCGTTCTGCGCACTAGGTAAAGCGTTGCTCCCATGGCTTGCTCATGGGAAGATCAACGGTGTGGCAACCGCACCAGCAGAACTTGAGGACCTTGACCTCGAGTACGACCTCGACGCACTCTGGCAGTGCGTCGTGTGGGATGACCCCGTGAATCTTATGACTTATGTGACGTTTGTGTTCACAAGCTATTTTGGCTACTCCAAAGAAAAAGCGGAATCACTCATGCTGCAGGTTCATAACAGCGGACGAGCGGCGGTTTCATCCGGCACCAGAGAACAAGTTGAGCGTGATGTCGCTGCCATGCACTCGTTCGGACTATGGGCTACCGTCGAGAAGGCCCAATAGTTATGGCGCGCGCTTTCGAACGAATCGTGAACCACGACGACCTTATTTTTGTCAGTGAGGTTGATCCTGCCGAATGTGCCATTTTGATCCATGCCTTTGACGAATTGATCGACTTATTGACACTGGATACACAAGTCGACGAGACCTCGCGTGGCGATGATCCGATATTTGATCAACTGGGTTTGAGTGAGATCTTCGATCAAACCGCTGGTGCAGAGTGTGCAGAACCCAAGGAACCCATGTCGGCTCGATTGTTTCCACCTGGCTATGTGGGCGACACCGGACAAGCACATGATTTTCGACGTTTTACGGAACCGGAACTCCGAAAACAAAAGATTGATAATGCTCGGCTGATCAATCGCACACTGGCAGCCGCGGCCGGTGCGGATCCTCCCCAAATCGTTCTCGGAGTTGACGAGGTAACGCCGTGGCTTCGAAGCATCAACGATTTGCGTCTAACTATTGCTGTTCAAGTGGGGATTGGTGAACCTGATGAGTTGGATCGCCTGGCGAACCCAGCGATTCAGACTGTGCGTGAGTTGTATGATTTCTTGACATGGTGGCAGGGCTCGTTGCTCGAAGTGTTGAGCTAGAGACCTAGCCATAGCGTTAGACAGATTAACTGTAGGGCCATTTACGAATCGATCAATGGAAACCAGGAGAAGCGAGTGCTAACTATTTCACGTGAGATCGTGGACAGCATCATCAAGCACGCTAAGGCTGACCACCCCGATGAGGCATGCGGAGTTGTTGCCGGTGCCGTGGGCAGTGACGTTCCCAGTCGCTTTATTCCCATGCTCAACGCTGCTATGTCAACCACGTTTTACGAATTTGACTCTGGCGACCTATTGCGTCTGTATCGAGAGATGGATCGGAACGACGAGGAGCCGGTCGTGATCTATCACTCCCATACTGCGACCGAGGCTTATCCGTCGCGTACCGATATCTCCTATGCTTCTGAGCCCAACGCGCACTACGTACTGGTCTCGACCGCTGAAAACGGGTCGGTAAATGAGGAAGCACCACTTCGTTCCTACCGGATCGTCGATGGAGTAGTCACCGAAGAAGAAGTGACGATCGTCTAACGCTGCTTCAGAATCGGGAGACCGACTCACAAACCGCGAGAGTGATCCGCGTAATCTAGTAGTTGTGACTGTCCAAGTAGAGATCCCGACAATTTTGCGCACTTACACGGGTGGCAACAAGAAGGTCGATGCTGCACCAGGGACCCTTGAGTCCGTTATCGGTGACTTGGATGCGAACTTTCCCGGACTTGAGGATCGTCTTGTCGACAATGGCAAGCTGCGTCAGTTTGTTCGGATCTATCTGAACGATGAGGATGTTCGTTTTACCGGTGGCCTTGAGACCGAGGTAGATGATGACGATGTTCTCACAATCCTGCCAGCCGTAGCCGGAGGATCAGTTGCTAGCGAAGTAACAGAGCAGTTGCCGGCAGCCGTCGGCGGAGCACTGCGCGCATAGGTAATTAACCCAGATGACTCGCTACGATTCCCTGCTTGATTCCGTTGGTAATACCCCTGTCGTTGGCCTGCCACGTTTGTCTCCAAGTGAAGATGTGCGGCTATGGGCCAAGCTTGAGGATCGGAACCCCACCGGCTCGGTCAAAGATCGGCCAGCATTGTGGATGATCGAAAAAGCCGAGCTTGATGGCACCTTGACTCCAGGCTGCACGATCCTCGAACCGACAAGCGGCAACACGGGAATCTCGTTAGCGATGGCTGCCAAGCTCAAGGGCTACAAGCTAGTCTGCGTGATGCCAGAGAATACGAGCGCTGAGCGTACGCAGCTACTTGAGATGTGGGGCGCCGAGATTATCTATTCGGAGCCGGCTGGCGGTTCCAATGAGGCAGTACGTCGCGCGAAGGAGATCGCTGCCGAGCACCCAGACTGGGTCATGCTGTACCAATACGGCAACCCAGCCAACGCCGAAGCGCACTACCTGACCACAGGACCAGAGATCCTCGCCGATGTTCCAGACGTGACACATTTTGTAGCTGGTCTCGGTACAACAGGAACACTCATGGGTGTTGGTCGCTATTTGAGCGAGCACAAACCAGATACCAAGATCGTTGCTGCCGAGCCCCGTTATGGCGAGCTTGTCTATGGTCTACGCAATCTAGACGAGGGTTTTATCCCAGAACTTTATGATGAGACGGTACTGACCTCTCGCTATTCGGTTGGTCCAGAAGATGCACTTCGTCGCACTCGTGAACTCCTTGAGAAAGAGGGCATCTTCGCTGGAATCTCAACCGGAGCAATTTTGCACGCAGCTCTCGCTATGGCAAAAAAGGCGCAGAAAGCTGGTGAGTCAGCCGATATCGTTTTCGTCGTTGCTGACGGAGGCTGGAAGTATCTCTCTACTGGCGCCTATACCGGCACCCTCGAAGAAGCAACGCAAAAAATAGATGGTCAGCTTTGGGCATGAAAAAGACCCGGCCAGTTGACCGGGTCTTTTTCGTTAAGTTGCTTATTGCTGTGGTGCCGAAGGGATTCGGTACCAAGCGCGTGCATTCTGGGTGTTGTTGATGATCAACACGATGATGTTGATAACCAGCGAGAACCAGCCAGTGCCGAATGCGAGTTGGAAAAGCGCAAATACGATGTTGATTACTGCGAGGATATTGATCAACATCCAAGCTTCGGCATCGCCGCGTAGAGCGCCCTTCGCGATCCAGAAGTAGATCAACGCCATGATGAACGACAAAACGGCGGTGAGTACCCAGTACCAATCGCTAACGGGTTGACCATGGAGGTGCTGCACATCGCCTGGTTGGAAAATCAGAACGATGGCAACTGCCGTCGCGATCAATTGAATGATTCCTGCCAAAAAGATAAGAATCGCAATGAGCGTGACGGTGCCGGGACGTTTGCCACTAGGTGGTGGCGTTACTTGTTGTGCTGCTGCTTCACTCATGTCGTCACTGTACTTCGTCAGCATGATGGATGGCTTGTCATCACGCAAAGTAAGATGTCCAAATGAGCAATGCACCGATCGGGATATTTGACTCTGGAGTGGGGGGTCTCACTGTCGCGCGAGCAGTGATCGATCAGCTGCCGCATGAGTCGATCAACTACGTCGGGGATACGGCTAACGGCCCCTACGGTCCGCTGCCTATTGCTGAGGTTCGTGCTCACGCGCTCAACGTTATGGACGCCTTAGTCGAACAGGGCGTCAAGATGCTCGTGATCGCCTGTAATTCGGCAAGTGCAGCCACTTTGCGTGATGCTCGCGAACGCTATGACGTGCCTGTTGTTGAGGTAATTCACCCTGCAGTTCGTCGTGCAGTCAACGCGACCAAAAACCACAAAATCGGCGTTATTGGTACCGAAGCGACGATCACAAGTGGCGCTTATGCCGATGCCCTCAAGGCGAATCCCAACGTGACAATTGCGCAGCAGGCTTGTCCACGTTTTGTCGAGTTTGTTGAGGATGGCGTTACTGACGGCGATGAGCTTGAGAGTACGGCTCATGAGTACCTGGACGAGCTCGTGGCCCAAGACATCGACACTTTGATCCTTGGTTGCACCCACTATCCGCTCTTGACAGGACTTATTCAGCATGTCGTTGGTGACAATGTGACTCTTGTCTCAAGTGCAGATGAAACCGCAAAAGACGTATATTCTGAGCTCGTTCAGGGCAACCTATTAGCCAATCAGAGTTCTTCAAGGGCGCTGCGGTTTTCTACTACTGGCTCCGCAGAAACTTTTGAAGAGTTGCTGAATCGGTTTATACCCGTCGTTCAGGATGTCGAGCGAGTCTGACAGACTGACGGCGTAGGAGAGTGGGAGGGAATTATGAAGCTGACAGTCATTGGCAGCTCCGGTTCGTTTCCCGGGCCTGACTCACCTGCGTCCTGTTACTTGATTCAGCACGATGGCACTAACATCCTTCTTGATCTTGGTAATGGTGCTCTCGGCGCGCTTCAGAAGTACTTGGACATTTACTCACTGGATGCAGTTTTTCTTTCGCATCTTCACGCCGATCATTGTGCAGATGTCGGTTCGCTCTACGTTTCTTTGCGTTATCACCCCTTGGGAGTCAAGGATCCGATCGCGGTTTACGGGCCTCAAGGAACAAGTGCGCGTCTTGTTGACTCCTACGGCCCCACCGATGATCCCGGCGTGCTCGGGCATTTGAATGTCAGCGAGTATGTCGAAGGAGACAGCTTTACGGTGGGCGGCATGACGATCACGCCATTCGGTGTTGACCATGTGATCGAAGGGTTCGGTTTCAAGGTAGAGGCTGATGGTCGTACGTTCGTTTATTCGGGCGACACTGATGCCTGCCCCGAACTGGTCGAGGCTTCACGTGGTGCGGACTTAGTGCTCTTTGAGGCTGCTTTTGTTGAGTCGTTGCCGTATCAGCGCCATATTCATATGACCGGTAGGACAGCTGCGCAGACAGCCGTCGATGCCGGAGTAGAACGATTGATTCTCACCCACATTCCACCGTGGAACGATCCCGCTGAGGTGCTCGCCGATGCGCAAGCGGTCCTCCCTGGTGCGGTTGTGGCTTATTCAGGAATGGAAGTCGAGATCTAGTGTCGAGAAGTGACGGACGTACCAACGATCAACTACGCCCAGTTCGATTCCACCGAAACTGGCAAGACCATGGCGAAGGCAATTGTCTCGTCGAGTTTGGTCGCACACGGGTTTTGTGTGTCGCTTCGTTTACGCCAGGCGTTCCTAGATGGCGCAAGGACTCGGGACTTGGCTGGGTGACAGCCGAGTATGCGATGCTCCCGCGCGCGACAGATTCGCGTGGTTCGCGTGAGTCAGTCCGGGGAAAGCTTGGCGGTCGTACGCAAGAGATTTCACGTCTCATTGGGCGTTCGTTGCGAGCAGTGATCGATGATGCTTCGTTGGGCGAGAACACCATCGCTATTGACTGCGACGTGTTGCAAGCCGATGGTGGAACTCGAACAGCTGCGATCACTGGTGCCTATGTTGCTCTGGCTGACGCAATTGAATGGGCTAAGGGCGAGGGCCACGTAGCATCGGGCGCAAAGGCTCTAAAGGACTCCGTTGCTGCTGTGAGCGTGGGGATCGTCGATGGCGAGCCCAGGCTCGATCTTCACTACGACGATGATGTTCGCGCTGAAACCGATATGAACGTCGTGATGACAGGTAGTGGCAAATTTATTGAAGTCCAGGGGACTGCCGAGCAGGAGCCATTTGATCGTGCTGAGTTGGATGCACTGCTAGCTCTCGCAGCTGGCGGATGCTCCGATCTTGGTGCGCTCCAAGCTGAAGCGCTTTCTGCTGAACTCAAGGGTGAGGGCCTGCTGATTGACGGTTCCCCCGCACGCCTAAGTTAGGGAGCAGTTGTGCCCGAGGGTGATGTGCCGACATTTGTCTTAGCCACTGGTAACTCACATAAGGTTGACGAAGTCACTCGGATCCTTGCGTCGCTTGGCGTGGAGTGCACAATCGTGTCGATGGACGATGCCTGCCAAGCGGCTGGTGTCTCGGTGCCAGACATCGTTGAGGATGGTGCCACATTTGCAGACAACGCATTGATCAAGGCGCGTGCAATTTGCGAGTTGACTGGCGGATCTGTGTTGGCTGAGGATTCAGGTATCACAGTTGACGCACTCAATGGAATGCCCGGAATCTTCTCGGCCAGGTGGGCTGGGAGCCATGGCGATGATCAAGCCAATTTGGATCTTTTGATAAACCAACTGACTGACGTTCCAGACGACCGACGTGGTGCCGCGTTCGAATGCGTACTGGCGATGGTTACCCAGGATGATATTGGCGAGGTCTCCGAATTTGTCGTACAAGGAACAGTGAGGGGCCACGTCTTGCGTGAAGAACGCGGATCAAGCGGATTCGGTTACGATCCGATCTTTGTGCCAGATGGCTTTGAACAGACAACGGCCCAGATGACGAGTGATCAAAAAGATGGTGTGAGTCATCGTCGCCGTGCGTTAGAAAAGTTAGCGGCAAGGCTCGGCAGCTGACCTACCTTAAGTGACTAGCGCACGTCGGCGTCGACAGTCTCGAGTGCTTCAATCGCGCTAAATAGTCGCTGGCAATTCTCTTTGTCGCGGAACGTGAAGATCGAATCCACTCTTTTTAGATATTGCGGATCGTTCTCGAAGTCTTGCTCGGCGAACTTCAGTAACTGATCAATCGTCGCATCGACACTCTCTGCAACTGGGCCAAAGCCGTCATCTTCGTAGCTAAACCACGATTCGCTTGCGTGTCCAGCTTGGTACTCTTCGCGATCAAATCTCGAATAGATCACGGGAGTGCCGAGGTATCCAACGTCAAAGTGCACTGACGAATAGTCGGTGATCAACAAGTCGCATTGGCGAAGCAGGGTAGGAATGTCGGCAGTTGCACCGTCGAGAACCTGAATACGATCGCTAATGAGTGGAATGTCCTCGGCTTCTTTGGCCATGTTGTAATGCGGGACCATAACGAGGTTGAGGTCGTGGTTCTCGAGTGCTTTCTTGAGTCGCTCGCTGCCAAAAAAATCTTGCAAGAATTTCTCGTATCGAGATCCTTCAAAGAGCATTTGTACTTCGTCGGTGACGCCAAAGAGTTTGGGCACAAAGTAGCGTCTCCAGGTCAACATCATCAAGACAGTCCGGTGGCCGGGCTCACGAACCAGGATGTCGTACCGAGGCAACCCGACTTCTTTGAGCTGAGTGGTCGTATAACCACTGTCGGTTTCGAATGCTTCGCCTTCGGCTTGCCCAACTGTCACCACGAGGTCAAACCCGTTGGTGCCTCTCTTGAACATCGTCGTCTTGTCATGAACGCCGTGTTTGAGGTAAACCCGGCGTGAGCCAATCCGCCAGGCGAAGTGTGATCCGTAGTCCGTCGGATTCCATTGTTTTGGAACCATATGCTTGATGGAGTAGGCGTTGGCGAGCACATCGGCATGATGCATGAGTCGGCGATGTTCCTTGGAAGAGTGGAACACTACATTGCCCAATGGCAATACGTTCTCGAGCATTGGGCTGTCTTCGTCAATGATGTAATACGCCCGCAGTTCGGGATGTTCTCGGCGTAGGTATTCGAAGAATCGAACTCCGTTGTCTCGGGCCGTTTCGTTTCGCTCGCCGATCAACCAGATAGGACCTTCGCCAACACTGCGTTTGGTGAAGAAACGGTTGAGGCGAGCGAAAGCGAATTTTCTGCCGTAAAGCAAGAACGCTAGATCCAAGAAGAAGTTGCGCAATCCCCAGGTGAAACGCCCCCATGCGTTGATGTCACCAATTCGCAGACGGACCCGAGGAAGCACTTTGACGCCTTTGCGGCCAAAGAGTAGGTATGCGCCGGGGAAGAATTGATACCTCCGTGACCCATCTAAGTGGCGTGGCCTGGAACTCGTCAAGAGCCCAGGTGAAGGTCGAAGCGGGCGAGTTTCGTCGGCGTCGAGCGAAGTGAGCTCAAGCCGAAGACTTCCTTTGGGTAGCGACGTGGTTGGGATCTCGAAACTCAGCGCCTTGCGTTCGAATCGACCATCAGCGAGCACGCGATCGTGGGTCTGAGCAGTAGCCGAGAACACCTCTCTACGGGTGCTGGTCAGTACCCGTAGCTTGTAGTTGATTTCAGGCGCCTGTGCCCCGCGTAGCCAGATACGTAAGCGCAAGACTCCATCGACCACATCGGCATACTCGACTACCGCATAGCCCAAAACACGCTGAAATGGAGCCAAGTCTTCAAGCGCGATGGTTTCTGAATCTTGGGATTGAGTGCTCATCGCTCTTAGTTTAGTCGCCCGTACTTCGAGATCAACTTAGCTATTTGCTGCGAGTATTCGAGTCCGGCTGCTTGAGTGATGTGATTGCTGTCTCGATACGCCACTTTGCCGTTTGTTGTGACAACCTCGCACTGGGTTTGTGACGGACTGCAAATTAACTCGCCAACGGGCACGAACTGTACCCGAACATCGCTCTGAACTTGTTCGGCAGCGCGTTTCTCGATGGCCAAGAGCTCATTCTCTTGTTCAAGTCCCGCTTTACGATCAAAGCGACACTGAGAAACATCACCATCGTTCTTTTCGATGCAGGTGGGAATGTCGAAATCTGCACGAGGTGGATCTTCAAGAACCAGAACATTTTCGGTTAGTTTCCCAAATCGCTCATAGCTCGCAGCTGTCACCTGCTCAAGGTTGTTCTCGAGTTCTTCTCGTTGGTTGTCGTCTACTTTGGGGCTCACGTACCGGACCAGCATTCGAGAAGTACGCGCCAACATGATGGCATCAAATGGTTGATACTTCTGCAACACTTCGTCGTATGCCAAGTTGGCCCATTCGACGCATGCTGAACTGATGTCGACATCTGACCGGTATTCGCTACCGAACGCCATGTACGGGCAGTTGGTACGCGCAAGCATCAGAATCTTCCAACCGTTGTCTTTGCCAGCTTTGTCGAGTCCCCACAGCCACATATCGGCATGCGAATCACCGATGACTGCGAGTGTCTTAGTCCCATTAGGATCGCCAAAGATACAGTCGGCGTTATTCCAGTCCTCGATAGATTTTGCCGCCGGGTCGTCTTGGCTGGAGCGACAGGCTTCCTGGCGCTTAGACAGCTCTTCTTCGTTCAGATCTTGTGGCTTGTCGAGGTTCTTGACATCATTTAGGACTGTTTGGTTGCCTCCGCGCCACTCTGAATATTTGGAAGCAGCAGCGGGTGCGACAAATAGCGCAGCTAAGACAACAACGGCGATCATGCCAGCGCCAATGGGCAGTGCTGTCTTGGGTGTACGCAGGAACTTGTGATGACGAAGTGGCTGTTCTATCCATCGATAGGTGACGATGGTCAGGCCAAAAGCGATGATCACTGCGATGGCTGCGGGCACAGGCGGTGCGACCGTGGATTCTTCGATGGGATCGGCGCCGTCAGTGATTGCGGTGGTGGTGAGTAGCCCGGCAAACACGAGTACTGGCCAGTGCCATAGGTACAAGTTGTAGCTGCGAGCTCCGACATACTGCATCGGCTTAACCGAGAGCAAGGCGCTGGCTGAACCCTTGGGAATCCCTGGTGTGATTCCAGCAGCCAAGATCAGTGCGGTGCCACCGACAGGTATCAAGGCAGCGAGTCCGGGGAATACGGTGTCTTTGTTGAATGCGAAGCCGGCGTACAAGATCAGCGCCAGGCCGATCCAACTTGCTAAGAATCGTGCTTTTGCCGGAACCCGGGTGAGGTGATGAGCAACGATGGCCAGCAAGCCACCGACGCCTAGTTCCCACAGCCGTGTTTGGAGCCCGTAATAGGCGATTCCACCCGAAGCTGACGAGGTGAACGCTGAGATCAGCAAGCTGATGATAGAGATTGTCGCGAGCGTTCCAGCCAGTAGAGCAGTTCGATGCTTGGCGAGTGCAGAGTTTCGTCTAATAGCAAACAAAATGATGATTATTAAAATTGGCCAAATGACGTAGAACTGTTCTTCGACACTCAGTGACCAGAAGTGAAGCACCGGATTAGTGGCGACATCCGCCGCGAAATAGTCAGCAGATTGAGCTGCGAACACCCAGTTGGCAACGAAAAGTGCCGCCGCGATAACCGAGGTCATAACAGTATCGAATTGGGTAGTAGGAGTTATGAACACAGCTGCGATAAGGATCGCGAGTAGCACCACCGTTGACATGGGCAGGATTCTTCGCACACGACGAGCGTAAAAATCGGCTACTGAGATACGACCAGTCTTCTGAGCTTCGCGTACCAAGATTCCGGTGATCAAGAAGCCAGAAACGACGAAAAAGACGTCAACGCCTACGAAACCACCCGGGATGAAGGGGACGCCAGCATGAAACAGCAACACGAGGAGCACTGCAACGGCTCGCAGTCCCTCGATATCCGTTCGAAAACGAAAGGCTGAATTGCTCACTTGAGGTACCTCTTGAGATCCTTTCCAAGTGGCCCGGCGAGAGTTCGAGCAAACGGTTCACTCATGTGGTGATCGTCGCGGATTGTGATCGATCCATTGACTATAGCTTTGCACTTTCCGTCGGGGCAAAGATACTCATTGAGATTCACGACATGTATATAAGGAAGATCTCGTGCGGCGGCTTCCTCGGTTTTTCCGAGAGTGTCAGCTATTGGCCAGTCGCAAGCTGAACTACTCAGGCCGTTTTTTGCCACACACCTGGGAATGTTTCCTGGCGGCATTGGATTGTCCTCGAGTAACACGGTCTCGATTTGTGCGTTGTTGAGCGCGACCGTGGTCTTTCTCAAGCCCACGGCGGCCTCCGTGTCTCCGTCACGGAGGCCCGAAACTCTTTGTCCTGGGTTACCGTCGGCCACAGCCAGCCAACCCGGACGTTGCCACCGGCCGCCAATAACGACGAGTTCAGGCTTGCTCTCGATGATTCGCCGCTGGCTTTCCTGCTGCCATTGCTTGCAACTTGGAGACGTGCTGAGGTTTGTGATCGTTGGATCGATCACAGAACATGCGGACTTCGTGTAGTAGGCGATCTTCCAATGGTTCTCTTTAGCGACTTGCTGGAATGGTAAGAACCAGTGGCCTGCGTGAGAGTCACCCCACAAAACGACCAATGTGTCTGAGTTGAGGTCACCGTAGTAGCAAGGTTTAGCGTTCGTTGATTTGAGGGAGCGATGGCAACCGTCGGTATAGGGGGTTCCGGTTTCTTTGGAGATAGCTTCAGCTTGTGTGACAGCAGCTAGATCGCCGTTTGCTGGCGATGGTAGTCGCTTGAGGACGACACCTAGTCCGGCAGTTCCCACCATCACGACGATTGCCAACGGCAGCGCTAAGGCAGCACGTTTGAGTTTAGGGAACTTATAACGAGCCGGTTGCTCGATGAAGGTGTAGCTCAATTCGGCAACGCCGTAGGAGAGGGCCACCAGCACCAGGTTGATCCAAAGTGGACGATCTCCCCACCAGAGCAGCGGGAATACTAGGAACGGCCAATGCCACAGATACCACGAGTATGAAGTGGCGCCGATCCGCTGAGCAACAGGATTATCGAAGGCGCGTGAAACCCCAGCCGACAATGGCTTACTCCCGGCGACAATAACCAGAGCGGTGGCAACTGTCGGCAGTAGAGCGGCATAGCCCGGGAATGTCGTCGTGGAATTAATGACGAAGAACGAAGCGATGATCCCGATAGCACCGATGATGGCGAGGGAGTTCCGAACTGGCTGAACCAGCCGCTCCGCGATCCACGGCCCCGCAAGGAACACCAGGCCACCGATCGAGAACTCCCAGGCTCGCGTCGTGAGCAAGAAGTAAGAGGGGCCTGGATCTACTGGGGTAACTATGATGCTGGCGCTGAGGGTTCCAACAAACAGCACTATGAGCATCACGGTGATCGCGACTCGAAGGGCGCTCCGAGACTTGCGGAAGAGCAACATACAAATGGCGACTACGAGAGCCCACAGCAAGTAGTACTGCCACTCCAAGCCGAGAGTCCAGAAGTGCATGACCGGGTTGAGCGCAGTATCCCCGGCCAAATAGTCATTGCTATCGCGCGCCATCGAAATATTCGAAATTTGGAGTGCGGCGACTCGGATCTGTTTGAAGATCTCAGTTCGTTGCAGTGGGTCGATCGTGAGCCAAGTGACGATGGTGACGATGATGAGGGTCAGGATCGAGGCTGGTAGCAGGCGTCGAACACGACTGGTGAGAAAGCTGGGAATCGATCGGGTAGCGCCATCTTTGGGCGGGAATAGCATTCCGGTGATCAAGAAACCGGAGATCACGAAGAACACGTCTACGCCGGTGAACCCGCCGTCGATCAGGGGGACTCCTGCGTGAAATAGGACGACCCCGAGTACGGCAATGGCGCGGAGGCCTTGGATATCCGTACGCCACTTCATGCTAGACACTTAAAGATGGTAACTGGTTTATTGTGACCAGCCGGGCACCTCGGTGCGGGCAATCACTTGAAGGATCTGCTGAGCTTGGTCAAGTTCAGGCTCGCTCAACGGCACGAGGGTTCGGTTATAGAAGGCGTCTTGCTTGCCTGTCGCGAACCCAGCGGCTGCACCGGCTTGTTTTACCCAAGTCAATGCCCATGCTTTAGCCAACTCCGTAGTGGTAGCGACATTGTTGCCGAGCTTGCGAATCGCTTGGCGTGCGTACTTATAGCGCCTCGCAAATCGGTTGTATTTCATTGGAGCTGTGATCCGATAGAACAACAGTGGGTCATCAATGTTGAAGAACTCGGTGTCGTTATATGACGAGATCCACAATCCAAAATCCTGGGAGCGGATCAGGGCTTCGTCATAAGGGTGGGCTTCGAACCAGCTCGTGCGTGCCATCGCAGTGGGGTGCGTCACTGGTACGCCTGAGAGCGCGTCTGCCGGTTTGTTGTGTGGACGCACTGCGGTTCGCTCGCCGCGGACTTCGTTGAATTGATCGATGATCAGCGCACCTGTGCCGACAACTGCGTTGTCGGGCCTGTCGGTTAAGAACGCGACTTGAGTAGCCAGTCGTTCCGGAAACATGATGTCGTCACCGTCTAGTTTGGCGATAAAAGTTCCACGGGCATCTGCCGTGATCTGGTTGTGTCGAACGCCCACGCCCAGGTTTTGGTCATCGCCAATCACTCGCACACGTGGGTCGGCGAGCTTGTCAAGAGCGGCTTGGATCTCGTCCGTGACTCCGTCGCGAGCGATGACTAATTCCCAGTCTTCAAGCGTCTGAGCGTAGACGGACTTGACTGCGTCGTAAAGAACCTCAATAGGTTCGTTGTGCACCGTAAGACCAACAGTCACAAGGGGTCTGCTGGTGGACGAATCGGGCATCTAGTCATCCTATGCAAATATCGGCCCTGGTCAGGTATTGGCCTAGACTCGGCATGTGGCTGAACAAAGGACTGTGGTCTCGGTAACCAGTAACGGTGTGGGCATGGGGCACATCTGTCGGCAACTGACCGTCCTGTTAAGCGGCGAGAAGCAGTTCAATTCGGTGATCCTCTCACTGTCCGGTGCGCTGCCACGGGTCATGGAAACGGCCGCAAGCGGCGAGTTCCCTGAGGCCGCGGATCGAGGAATTGGATTCGAATACGCTCCGAGCTACAAGGCGGGTTGGCATCATCCTGACGGGTGGCGATCCAAAGTGTGGCGAAAACGTCCAGGTTATCGATGGGATCACTATCTAGCTGACCGAATCGTCGCCCTAGTTGAAGAGACGCAAGCCACTGACCTCATGTTTGACGGTGTTGTCGCCTACGACGGTGTCGTCGAGGCGATTAAGCGGCTAGATGGAGTGCGATCAACCTGGATGCGCCGTGGCCTATGGCAGGCGAGTGTCTCCGGTAGTCGACTGAAGCGTGAGGCAAAGTTTGATCAAGTCATCGAGCCGGGCGACTTCGTTGCTGAATTTGACGAAGGTCCGACTGTTGGTCGGCCAAACATCCAACACGTAGCTCCGATCAGTATGACCGAAGTGTTGAACAAGCGTGACCGAGCTGAGTCTCGAGTGACTTTGGGTCTGCCTGAAGACGGGCCGGTGCTGCTCTTGGCTCCTGGGTCAGGTTTCGCAGGGTCGGTGGACGAGGTGGGTCGGCAGGTCATCGCCCTGGTTCGTGAGCTTGGACCGGACTGGACGATAGCTGTCACTAAACAATCGATCGCGCAGCATTCGCTGGATACCGAAGCTGAAGGCAAGGTAGTGGTACTTAAGGATGTGTTCCCGTTGGCTCGTTACCTATCTGCTTTCGATGCTGCTGTCGGGGCTTCCGGTTACAACGCGGCACATGAGTGGATTGCTGAAGCGATACCGACTTTGTTCATCCCCAGCTTGAATCATCAAACCGATGACCAACCCACTAGGGCTCGTGGGCTAGCGCAGAAAGGTGCAGCACTCGACGTTATGGCTTCTGATTTGAGGACATCGGTCACTCAACTTATGAATCCGGATGTGCGAGCGGGACTCGTTGAAGGATGTAAAAGTCTGCCTAAGCCAAGCGGTGGGCGAGAAGCAGCGAATTTGCTGGCAGACCAGTCGGCCTCTGTGGCTGCTCCGGTGATTGGTCGGAAGTTTAGGAAGCCAACAAACCCGTTGATCGACCTTCGACCATCGGCAGACAGTGGTCTGCCAGACGTTGAATTTAGCGAGTCGATGACAGTCGCGAACTTCACCGGTTCTACGCCGATCGAACATGTGCTGCCTGGCAGTTCAGCCGAGTATCGTGCCAAGCGCGAACAGGCTGCGCATTGGCTTTATCGCTAGTTAGCTCGAAGCGGAGGACTATGAGTCGTCATCGCCGCGTAGCTCGTGAAGCATCCGCTGCAAGCCGGTGACGGTGTCGGCAATCAACTCGTTGTAGTCGTTGACTTCTTTGTGTAACCTGACTTCAGCTTGTGTTCGATCATTGGGGTTAGCGGCACGCCAGCCGTTGATAGCTAGTCGAATGTCATCCAACTCGGACCCGTTGTCGGCAATTTTGAGGATGAGGTCTTGAACGTCGGCATTGGCCGCTAAGTATGCAGCCCATCTAGAGACTGTGGTCGCGATCTCATTGCGTTCTTGAACCACTTCTTGTGAAAGCTGGTCGATTGAGGAATCGTTCAGTT
>CAUJDH010000070.1 GCA_963169225.1 Actinomycetota bacterium | reverse complement strand
TTTCTGGCGAGATCCTCGAGGCAATTGCCGCCAAAGGTGCCGAGCTCGGGCTCGACCGCTTCCGTCTAACTCCGTACCAAAAGTTCCTCGTGCTCGACGTCGAAGAGCAAGATGTCGAGACCGTTGTCGCAACTCTGGAGGAACTTGGCCTGCAAGTTCGCCCTAGCGAATTCTTGCGCGGCTCAATGGCGTGCACCGGAATCGAGTACTGCAAGCTAGCGATCGTCGAGACCAAGGCACGTACAACCGAACTGGTTGCCGAACTTGAAAACCGGCTTCCGGACTTTGATCATCCACTGCAGATCAACGTTAACGGGTGCCCGAACTCGTGCGCCAGATTCCAAGTTGCCGATATCGGATTCAAGGGATCACTCGTCACCAACGATGCGGGTGAGACCGTCGAAGGGTTCCAGGTGCATCTCGGTGGCGTACTGGCCGCTGACCCCAAAACCGGCCGTAAACTGCGTGGACACAAAGTGTTGGCCGACGAAATGCCTGACTACGTTGAGCGCGTGACCAACGCATTCGAAGCCGACCACACCGAAGGCGAGACCTTCTCGGACTGGGCACAACGTGCTGACGAGGAACTTTTGCGATGACCGTCGTCACTTACTGCCCGTACTGCGCGAGCGAAGACCTTTGGCCCCAAGCGGAGCCCAAGGGTGCTTGGGTGTGCCATAGCTGCACCCGCGCTTTCGTCGTCACCAAGGCCACACCGGAATCCAAGTCGACCACAAGGTCCGAGACAAGCTCAAAGCTCGAAGCAACTTCAAAGGAGGTGCTGACATGACCACCCAACAACAGACTGCTGAACAAAAGACAATCGCGCAAGCGACTGCTGAGCGTGGCGCCCAGCACCTCGCCAACCTCGAAACTGACGGCCTCACGGGTCAAGCGCTATCGCAGGCTGCGCTCGAATGGGCTGCCACCGAGTTCGGCGCCAAACTTGGGCTGCTATCGAGCATGGGCGACGAAGCGCTGGTTCACCTGGCATCGGAGGCTGTACCGGGACTTGACGTGCTGTTCCTAGACACCGGCTACCACTTCGCTGAGACGCTCGGCACCCGCGACGCCTACGCCGCTACCCGTCCTATCAACTTGATCAACGTGTTGCCGCTGCAAACCGTCGCCGAACAAGATGCCGAGTACGGCGAGAAGCTCCACAACCGCGACCCTGGCCAGTGCTGCCAACTGCGCAAGGTTGAGCCAATGAACCGCGCACTTGAAGACTACGACGCCTGGGTAACGGGCATGCGCCGTGTGGATGCTCCGACTAGAGCCAATATCGGAATCATCGAGTACGACGACAAGCGCGATAAGGTCAAGATCAACCCGCTAGCCATGTGGAGCGACGAGGACTTGCAGGCATACATCGAGGCCAACTCGGTGCTACTCAATACGCTGCGTGAGTCCGGCTACGAGTCGATCGGATGCGAACCGTGCACCCGTCCGACTGCACCAGGCGAAGACCCCCGTGCCGGACGCTGGGCCGGCACCAACAAGACGGAATGTGGTTTGCACACATGAGCCAAAACATTGAACAAGTGACTGCTGAAGTTGACGAATTCGGTTACGCGCCGGGTGACCTCAACATGCTTGAAGTCGCCACCAACGGCACCGGCAACCAAGATCAACTCGACGCGCTTGAGAGCGAGTCGGTCTACATCTTCCGCGAGGTCGTCGGCGAGTTCGATAATCCTGCCCTACTCTTTAGCGGCGGCAAAGACTCGATCGTCATGCTGTACCTCGCGATGAAGGCGTTTGCGCCGTCACCTGTTCCGTTCCCGCTGCTCCATGTCGACACTGGCCACAACTTCCCTGAGGCGATCGCCTATCGCGACCAGATCGTGGCCGACAACAACCTGCGACTTGTGGTCGCTGAGGTCCAGGATTGGATCGACCGCGGCGTACTCACCGAACGCCCAGACGGTTCACGTAACCCGCTGCAGACTGTACCGCTGCTCGACTCGATTACCGATGGCAAGTTCGACGCCGTGTTTGGTGGCGGACGTCGTGACGAGGAGAAGGCACGAGCTAAGGAGCGCGTGTTCAGCCTGCGCAACGCCTTTGGCGAATGGGAGCCTCGCCGCCAACGCCCCGAGCTGTGGAACCTCTACAACGGGCGCCATCAACCGGGTGAGCACGTACGCGTGTTCCCACTCTCAAACTGGACCGAGCTCGACGTCTGGCGGTACATCGCCCGCGAGAACATCCCTTTGCCTGACATTTACTACACCCACGAACGCCAAGTGTTTAAGCGCGACGGAATGTGGCTGAGTCCGGGGGCATGGGGCGACTTACGCGAGGGTGAAGAACTAGAAACCAGGCGCGTGCGCTTCCGCACGATCGGAGACATGTCATGTACCGGGGCGGTCGAATCCGAAGCTGCGGACGTCAACGACGTCGTGGCCGAGATTGCCGCCAGCCGCATAACCGAGCGCGGCGCAACCCGCGCAGACGACCGATTCTCTGAGGCAGCTATGGAAGATAGAAAACGTGAGGGGTACTTCTAAATGAACCCCACAGTTACAGAACTTGAGACACCTGCAATACCGCTGACCGGCACCGCCGAGCTGTTGCGATTCGCTACTGCCGGCAGCGTCGACGACGGCAAGTCGACTCTTGTGGGTCGTTTGCTATACGACTCCAAATCGATCTTGAGTGATCAGCTCGCGGCAGTCGAGCAAGCTAGCCACGCTCGCGGAATGGAAGGTGCCGACCT
Source organism: Actinomycetota bacterium (assembly GCA_963169225.1). Classification (GTDB taxonomy): domain Bacteria; phylum Actinomycetota; class Actinomycetes; order S36-B12; family UBA10799; genus KLAP162. The sequence continues at coordinate 11,316 of CAUJDH010000070.1, read as the reverse complement.
GGCGCTACTCACCGACGGCTTGCGTGCCGAACGAGAACAAGGCATCACTATCGACGTGGCATACCGCTATTTCTCGACCCCCAAACGCTCGTTCATCTTGGCTGATACTCCCGGTCACGTCGAGTACACGCGCAATATGGTTACCGGGGCCTCAACCGCAGATCTGACTTTGATCTTGGTGGATGCCCGCCATGGAATCGTTGAGCAAACCAGGCGCCATGCTGCTATTGCAGCGCTGCTGAATGTGCCGCATGTCGTACTCGCGGTAAATAAGATGGATCTTGTCGACTTTTCACAAGAGCGATTTGACGAACTCACGACTGAGTTCAACCAGATCGCTAGGACATTGGGAGTTGACGAAGTCACGGCAATTCCAGTCTCAGCTCTACTTGGCGACAATGTGGTGACCCACTCGGAGTCCACACCTTGGTACGACGGCCCGCACCTACTCGAGCACCTTGAGCAGGTCAGCCTCGAACAAGAAGAGCACTCGTTCGACTTCCGTCTACCAGTGCAGTACATCAACCGGCCTCGCACAGCAGAACATCACGATTACCGCGGCTATTCAGGACGTGTTGCTTCCGGATCAGTCGCAGTTGATGACGAAGTCATCGTTCAACCAAGCGGTCACACGACCAAGGTAACGGCGATCGATCTCTTGGGTAAAGATGTCCAAACGGCACATCCTGGACAGTCGATCACGCTTCAGTTAGCGGACGATATCGATATCGTCCGCGGCGACGTTATTACTTCCTCGTCCGCTCCAGCACCTCTTACCAACGAACTCACGGGAACGATCTGCGTGGTGGGCTCCAACCCTGTTGCACCAGGTCAGCGAGTACTCGTTCGGATCGGGCCGCGCACAGTTCGCGGAATCATCGGTAGCATCGTGGATCGTCTCGATCTGGAGACTCTGGAGCACATCCCTCACACTGAGCCACTCGTGCTGAACGAAGTTGGAACCATCACGGTGCGATTGGCCGAGCAGGTTCCGGTCGACAGCTATAAGAATTCGCGTTCGACGGGCGCATTCATCCTCGTCGATTCGAACGATGGCGCAACCGTGGCAGGAGGAATGGCGCTATGAGTGAATCGACTATCGTCCCCGATTCTTCGCCACGCGCTGTCGCTGAGCGTTCTGGTCTCCATGTGCCTGAGAGTCTGATTGATGCTGCGACTGCGGTCTCGATCAACCGAGTATCCAAGTCATTTGGCAACGATCTGAATCCGGACGGAAGCCTACGGGCACCTGTGTTGAAAGAGATTTCGCTCGACGTTCGTCAAGGCGAGTTTGTCTGCTTGCTCGGCGCTTCTGGTTGCGGCAAGTCAACGTTGCTCAATTTGATCGCCGGCCTCGATTCGCCGACACAGGGAACGATTGAGACCCCAGGCGGTCGCACAGCCCTTATGTTCCAAGAGTCAGCGTTGTTCCCCTGGCTGACGGCAGGCGACAACATCAAATTGGCCCTGCGGCTTGCTGACGTACCCAAAGCCGAGTGGAACGACGAAATCGAACGCCTATTGGAACTCGTCCACTTGGGCGGTCAAGGCAGCAAGCGGATCCATGAACTCTCTGGCGGTATGCGCCAGCGTGTGGCGTTGGCCAGGGCTTTGGCACAGCGTTCCAAGATTTTGCTGATGGACGAGCCCTTCGCCGCTCTCGACGCGATTACCCGCGACGTACTGCACGAAGAGTTGAGTCGAATCTGGCAGGAACAAGATCTCACCATCATCTTCGTGACACACAACGTGCGCGAGGCTGTTCGTCTGGGCCAACGCGTCATGTTGATGTCGTCTCGTCCGGGAACATTCGTTCGCCAATGGGACGTCGACGTGACTGGTGAGCGCCGGATCGAAGCACCAGAGATCGCCGCGCTCGCCAGCGAGATCACCACCGACTTGCGAAGGGAGATCCGTCGCCATGCCAAATAAATAAACAGCTACTAATACGCCCGACGATATCGGCGCCATTGAGGCCGGTCTGGACGCCCTAGATACTCCGGTAGAGGATTCCACGCGCTCCCCGGCCAAACGGATTCTGTCTAGCCTGTACCCGCCGGTGCTAGCGATCGTCGTTTTGCTCGTGATTTGGTGGGTTGCGTACTGGCTCAAACTGCAGCCGCCACATTTGCTGCCTAGCCCACTTGATGTCTGGGGTACCTTCACCAAGCTGTTGACTAATGGTGCGGTCTGGGAAGCGGTTACAAAGAGTTTGCAGCGAGCTTTCCTTGGCTTCGCGATCTCAGTCGTACTGGGAACGCTACTCGGACTCGCTTTGGCGCAGTTCACACTGTTCAGACGCGCATTTGGACCTCTGATTACTGGCCTGCAGATCCTCCCATCTATTGCCTGGGTGCCAGCTGCCATCCTCTGGTTCAGCATCAGCACTGAGGCCATGCTGTTCGTGGTGATCCTCGGCGCAACTCCTTCGATTGCTAACGGTCTAGCCAGCGGTATCGCACAAATGCCATCGATCTATCCGCGAGTTGGCAAGATGCTCGGAGCCACTGGGTTCGATGCGATTCGATTCGTCATATTGCCGGCCGCCTTGCCAGGCTACATTGCTGGACTGCGTCAGGGTTGGGCGTTCGCCTGGCGATCTCTCATGGCCGCAGAGCTTATTGCTTACGCACCCGCACTTGGGATCGGACTTGGTCAAGTGTTGCAACAAGGGCGCGAACTGGTAGATATGCCGATGGTGATGACTGCCATCATTCTGATCCTATTCGTCGGAATCCTCGTCGAGCTGTGCATCTTTGCGCCACTCGAGCGCTACGTACTCAAGCAGCGTGGTCTAGCGGGAGCAAAGAGGTAGCGATGTCCGCACAACACGATCTTCCGCTGTTCGTTGACCTGGAGGCCAAGCCTGTTTTGGTCGTCGGCGGCGGCGTCGTAGCTGAACGCAAGATCAACTCGCTTCTGGAGTCTGGTGCCATCGTTACAGTCGTCGCGCCGGAAATAACCGGCCACATCCGCAATCTGGAGCAATCGAACGCACTGATTTGGGTAACTCGCGAGTTCGAGGTGCTCGACCTGCAGCTTGCTAAGTTCTGGTTGGCGATCACGGCAACGGGTGTTGCCGATGTCGACAACCTCGTTGTCGCACTGTGCGAAGACGATCAGATTTGGTGCGTTAATTGTGCATCCGGTCAGACCAGTAGCGCCGTATTCGCAGCTCAAGGTAAGACAGCGGATGGAATCCAGATTGCCGTTTCGGGGAATCGTGATCCGAAGCGTGCGGTGGCTGTTCGTGATGCGATCCTCTACGAACTCGATCTTGGCCTGATCGATCCTGGACCCCAACGTGGACAAGCCCTCGGCTCTGATACCGCTCATATAAGCCCAAGCGCAGACAAGACGGGTACGGTCACTCTCGTTGGTGACGGGCCAGGCGACCCTGAGTTGATCACTTTGCGAGGCCTTGCTCGAATTCGTCAGGCGGATGTGGTCGTCGTTGATCGGCTCGCCCCGCAGGCACTATGGACGCGACTTCCACTCGGGATCGAGATCGTCAAGGTTGGCAAGGAGCCAGGTAAGCATTCAGTGAGCCAAGACGAGATCAACGAGATCATCGTGGATCGGGCGCTCAAAGGTCAACAAGTTGTTCGGATCAAGGGTGGCGATTCCTTTGTACTCGGCCGCGGTGGCGAGGAAGTCCAGGCTTGTGTCACAGCGGGGATCCCGGTCGAGGTTGTCCCAGGGATCACGAGTTCGATCGCTGTGCCCGCTGCTGCCGGAATCCCAGTGACTCACCGCGGGGTTACCTCGTCGTTCATCATGGCGTCAGCTCACGACGGTGCAAAATCGGTGCTCAGCGCGATCGGAAACACCCCAAGCGAAGCCACATTAGTGCTGTTAATGGGGGCAGGCAGACTCACCGAGATTTGCCAAGCTCTTATCGAGGTTGGCTACTCCCCCACGACCCCGTTAGGAGTGGTCGAAGCAGGCCTGACTCCCGATCAAAATGTCACAATCTCCACTCTCCAGGAAGTCGCGCAAAACGGCCTAAAACCCGGAAACCCCAGTGTTGTCGTAATCGGCGAGGTTGTCCGCATGCGAACCGAACTGGGTGATTTGAGCCCAGCATCGACCTATTCCGGATTCTTGAATTCTGAACATATCGACTCCCGCGAGTCTGCTACGTCACGCGCGAATTTCGACGTAGCCTCGAGCTAGTCCTTAGGAACTGGAGGTTTTCCTATGGATGTTTTCCATATCGCTGGAGGTTCACTCGTGGGTCGTAGTCGCAAAAACAACGTCATAGTTCTACCACCGTCGACGCGTGCGTCGTACGGAGTTGTTCTGTTGTCCCACGGCAGTTCTGACCCACGTGCTCGCCTGGCCAATGACTTACTTGCTCGCCGCGTCGGTCACCGCTTGAATGCCGCAGTTTCGCTGGCATCCCTTGACCACGACCGAGCCCGCCTCGACGGTGCTGTGGCTCACCTACAAGAGCAGAACGTCTCGGACATCATCGTCGTTCCTCTGCTCCTCAACGTGGCCTACCACGCTACGACGGATGTCCCTCAAGCCACAAACCAAGTTCGAGTGAGCTTCCCAGGCGTCAAACTCCGCGTTTCCAAACCAATTGGAGCCGACCCACTCTTACTCAAGGGCTTGGACTCGGTACTCAAGGCCTCAGGTCACAGGCCAGCTGCTGACACCGGCGTTGTTCTGGCTTCCGCCGGTTCGAGCCATGAGTCGGCCCGCGCCCGCCATGCAGCACTCGCACTCGAATGGCGTTCCCATGGCTGGGGCGGCTCTGCTGTCGCCTTCGCTTCCGGCCCGGGTCCTCGCGTTGCTGATGCCGTTCAGACTCTGCGCGAGTCGAATCTCGAGAAGATCGTGGTTGCACCGTTTGTAGTGGCTCCGGGCGCTCTTTCACACCGGATCGCTGCAGAGGCCAAGGCTGCCGGCGCCACCCCAGTAACCAGTACTCTGCATTCCACCGATCCTGCTGTCGAGGTTGTCATCAAGCGAATCGAATCCGCCCTACTCACTGAGCCAGTCTCAGTCGGAAGTGTTCCTCGCGCCTAGCCGTAGGCTTACCAAACTCTTTACTTAAAAACGGTGGCACTGATCTTTTGATCAGTGCCACCAGTTTTAGTTGGAACAACTTATGCGACGGGGGTGTATCCCGTTCGCTTGATAAGAGCCTTTGTCGGATAGTTCGCCTTCCTAGCCAGATACAAGTTCATCCATGACCTAGCCTTCGAAGTTCGCGTCTTGCCGATTCGTAGGACCGCCATCCGGGTAAGCCTACGCGTCTCAGCACCGTAGTATCCGGTAACTCCAGACGGGTTCCACTTACGCAAAGTCTTGCCTGACACCTTGAGCTTCTTATTCAAGTACTTACGAATCCCCACCTGATAACGACGGACTGACTCGCTTCGTACCGCATTCCTCATATCGCGCATCGAGATCGACTTAGAGGTTGGCAACTTCGCTGCAACTGCTGGCTTTGCAGTTGAGGTTGGAGTCGACGAGGTGCCTGAGCCGTTGTAGATCGCCTTTACCTTGCTACGCCACCAAGCAGCAGATTGAACAGTGTCAACCTTGCCTTGGACATTGGTGTTGGAATCGCGACCTGGATCAGCTTCTCTGCCTGCATAGGTCTTGTGGTTGATCGCCCGCGACAGTGGCAGGTTTGCCACTTCCATCGCAGCCGCGCCAACTCGGGCAGCCGAATCAACCTGTGCGCTAGTCAAATCCCACACACCACCACCTTGCGACTCGATTTCAACACCCATCGAGTAGGCATTCATCTGGTTCTTGGGAACAGCGCCATTCCACATCGATACACCGCCGCCAGCGTGCCAGGTGCGACCTAGGTACACCACGTGGACGATCCCCTTGCGATCCACGTAGAAGTGGCAAGCACGCACTGTATTACCGGCCGAACTCTTGACGCCGTTCATGATCCAGTTCAACGAGTGCTTCTGCTGAAGTCTGCTGGCCGGGACACTGGTCCCTGTGTCATGGAACATGAAGGCCTGCATCTTGCCGGTGTAACCGGCGAGGTTCGCATTGTTCTCTGGACCCTGCTTGTCATAGTTCTTCTCAAGCACCAACTTGCTACCCGAGATTCCATACTTCTTGAGGGCAGTGATGAACTTGGCGGGTGCAGGCCATTGATCTGTGGAACGAGTCATAGGAGCCTTGGGAGCCGTCTCCGGACTGTAGAATGGACCGGCCATATCTTGCGAACTCGATCCGCCGTGCGGCGTATGTGGTGCCTCAACCGATTCATTGGGGGCTGCACTCACCATTGCAGTGGCGGACAAGGGAGCGGCCAGAAGTGCCACTACCGGCAATCCAACAGCACCGAAACGCAGCGCTTTTTTGATTGGCATGTCGAACTCTCCTTGGTCGCGATGGGGGAAAGGTTCTAAAGACGAGCCTGCTACTTGCGACCAGCGGTCGCACTTCTTAGCGCGACCAGTAACTGCACGTAGTTAATTGTCTACAACAAGCTATCGAGTGTTCTGAAGTTCACAGTGACCATCTTTGTAATTTTAATGTGATTCAGACCTCAGTCCGGAAATCCCACCTTTTGCTCCCGTCACGCCACTTTCACTCGGTCTACCCAACCGTGGTCCGGCGTGAGCAACCCGTCTCAGATCGGCGTACAGTATGGGACGTAACCCGATTCAACAATCGCCAAAGTCACGAATTCTGAGAGGTGTTTTCGGTGGCCACAGAGCCAGCGCCCCACCCGCAAAACGGACAATCCCCGCAAAAGTCCAACGGCAGCAATGACGCAGTTAAGACATTCGGCCCCAATGAGTGGCTAGTCGAGGAGCTTTACGCGAAGTTCCTCGAGGATCGCGACTCCGTCGATCCCGCTTGGTGGGAGTTCTTCGCCGACTACAAACCAGGACAGCGCGAAAGTCAGGATGCCGCTTCAACTTCTGCAACCGCCTCAAGCACAACTGCGCCGGCAGTGACCCCTGCGGCTCCAGTTCCCGCCAAGCCTGCGGATGCTTCTAAAGCACCAGCAGCGAGCAAGCCGGCAGCCAAGCCGAGCACTCCCCCTCCAGCTAGCGGTGCAGAGGTCAGCGTTCTTCGTGGTCCGTCTGCACGTGTGGTCACCAATATGGAGGCAAGCCTGGCCGTGCCAACGGCCACCAGCGTGCGCGCGGTTCCTGCCAAGCTTCTTGTCGACAACCGAGTGGTGATCAACAACCATCTGTCACGAACTCGTGGTGGCAAGGTGAGCTTCACGCACATCATCGGTTACGCAATCGTGCAGGCGCTCAAAACCAATCCCGAGATGAACGCCGCTTTTGTTGAGGTCGACGGTAAGCCAGCCGTCGAGACTCCGCCGCACGTCAACTTCGGCCTCGCGATCGACTTGGCCAAGGATGACGGAACGCGCCAACTACTCGTGCCGAATATCAAGGCTGCCGAGACGCTTGACTTCGACCAGTTCTTTAGTACCTATGACGATTTGATTCGACGTGCGCGCGATGGCCGTCTTGGAGTTGACGACTTTGCCGGAACCTCAATCAGTCTGACCAACCCAGGAACGATCGGCACGGTTCATTCGGTGCCTCGGCTCATGCCTGGACAAGGTGCGATCATCGGTGCGGGTGCCATGAACTACCCAGCCGAATGGCAGGGCGCATCTAAAGAGGTGCTCGCCAAACAGGGCGTCGGCAAGATCCTTACCCTGACATCGACCTACGACCACCGCATCATCCAAGGCGCGCAGAGCGGCGACTTCCTTCGTCGTGTCGAAGAGTTGCTGCTTGGGGCTGACGGCTTCTACGACGAGATCTTCAACGCGTTGCGTATCCCCTACGTGCCAGTTCGTTGGTCGCGGGACATCAATTTGAGCCACGACGACCAGCTCTCCAAGACTGCTCGTGTTCAATCATTGATCCACGCTTACCGCGTACGCGGTCACTTGATTGCCGACACTGATCCGCTCAACTACAAGCGCAAATCGCACCCAGACCTCGAAATCGAGAACCACGGGCTGACGCTGTGGGATCTCGACCGCGAGTTCGCCACGGGCGCATTCGGTGGCGAGTCGTTCATGTTGCTGCGTGACATTCTCGGCGTACTGCGCGACTCGTACTGCCGCACTATCGGCATCGAATACATGCACATCCAGGATCCGGTGCAGCGTCGTTGGATCCAAGATCGCGTCGAGGTTCCGTACCAGCGTCCGCCGCAAGAAGAGCAGATGAGTATTTTGCGTCGCTTGAACTCGGCCGAGGCGTTCGAGAACTTCTTGCAGACCAAGTACGTGGGTCAGAAGCGGTTCAGCCTGGAAGGTGCGGAGTCGGCGATTCCGATCCTCACCGAAGTTCTTGCTGGTGCTGCCGATGCTGGACTTCAAGAGGTTTGCATCGGTATGCCACACCGCGGTCGACTCAATGTGCTGGCCAACATCGCAGGCAAATCGTATTCGCAGATCTTCCGTGAGTTCGAGGGCTCCAATGAGGATTCGGTTCAGGGCTCCGGTGACGTCAAATACCACCTAGGCCAAGAGGGTCTGTTCACTTCACTTTCGGGTTCACAGATTCCGGTTTACCTCGCTGCGAATCCGTCACACTTAGAGGCTGTGAACTCGGTGCTCGAGGGCATCACCCGCGCTAAGCAAGACCGACTCGACCGCGGCGAAGAGTTCCCGGTACTACCGCTCCTCATGCACGGTGACGCTGCATTCGCCGGTCAAGGGATCGTCGCTGAGACACTCAACCTTTCGCAGCTGCGCGGCTACCGCACCGGCGGAACGATCCACCTAGTCGTCAACAACCAGGTCGGGTTCACAACTTCACCAGAGGCCAGCCGGTCGTCTGAATACGCGACCGACGTTGCTCGCATGATCCAAGCGCCAATCTTCCACGTCAACGGCGATGATCCTGAGGCGTGTATCTTTGTGGCGAATCTGGCGTTCCAGTTCCGCGAGGCATTCCATAAAGATGTCGTGATCGACATGATTTGTTACCGGCGCCGCGGACACAACGAGGCTGACGATCCTTCACTGACACAGCCGCTCATGTACGAAATCATCGAAAATAAGCGGTCGGTTCGTAAGCTCTACACCGAGCAGCTGATCGGTCGTGGCGACATCTCGATAGAAGAGGCCGAGTCTGCGCTACAGGATTACCAAGGTCAGCTTGAGCGGGCGTTCGCTGAGACTCGCGATGGCGAAAACGGTCACGACGAGGTTGTGCCGCTTCCACCGCCCTCGTTCCCCGCCGAAGTGTCGACGTCAATCACCACCGAGACGGTTGAGCGGATCGTCGATTCGCAAATCAACTTGCCTGAGGGACTTCGGGTACATAAGCGTCTCAAGCCACAGTTGGAGCGCCGCGAGTCAATGATCAAGGACGGCACTATCGACTGGGCAATGGCCGAGACGATGGCGTTCGGATCGTTGCTGCTCGAAGGTCGCAGCGTTCGGCTTGCCGGTCAGGACTCGCGCCGCGGCACGTTCGGTCAGCGGCATGCGGTGATCATCGATCCGGATACGGGCAACGAATGGGTTCCGCTCAAGCACTTGAGCGGTAGCCAGGGCAAGTTCTACACCTATGACTCGCTGTTGAGTGAGTATGCGGCGCTCGGCTTCGAGTACGGCTACTCCGTCTTCGCAACCGAAGACTTGGTGTTGTGGGAGGCGCAGTTCGGCGACTTCGCGAACGGAGCCCAGACGATCATCGACGAATTCATCTCGGCTAGTGAGCAAAAGTGGATGCAAAACAGCGGTGTCGTCATGTTGCTGCCACACGGCTACGAAGGTCAGGGACCTGACCACTCGTCGGCCCGGCCCGAGCGTTACTTGCAATTGGCTGCCCAAGAGAACATGTCGATCTGGATGCCGTCCACGCCGGCGTCGTACTTCCACGCACTACGCTGGCAGGCGCTGTCGCAGCACCACAAGCCGATGATCGTGTTCACTCCAAAGTCGATGTTGCGCCTGAAGGCTGCTGCCTCGCCAATCGAGTCCTTTACCGACAATCAAGTGCGTGCGGTGATCGACGATCGACGGCTCACGGATCGGTCGAAGGTTCGTCGCATCCTGCTGTGTTCAGGCAAGATCACCTGGGATCTGATCGGCAAACGCGAGGCCGGTGCCGAGGCCGGTGAGTTCGAGCATGACGAGGTGGCCGTTATCAGGCTGGAGCGCCTGTATCCGCTACCCGAGAACGAACTCAAGTCGATTCTGGCCGAGTACCCAGCCGATGCCGAACTCGTCTGGGTGCAAGAGGAGCCAGAGAACCAGGGCGCCTGGTCGTACTTGCTGCTCAATCTTTACCCGAAGCTCAAGACAGACTTGCGAGCCATCACTCGTGCGCCTTCGGCCTCTACCGCGACTGGTTCGCACAAGTTCCACGAGTTGGAGCAAGCCCAAGTCGTCGAGGCAGCCTTTAGCAATCTGTAGGGAGGAACTGGCCGATGTACGCGACTGACCGTGGGATCGAGGAGCTCGAAGATCGCCGTGGAGAAGAGTCAATCAACGTTGCTTATTTGACCGAGCGCCTTCGAGTGTTTGTGGATCTCCATCCCGAATTTGAGAATGCGGTAGAGAAGCTAGCTACCTGGTTGGCTCGGGATGACGATGATGACGAGTTTGAGGACTAGGGCGCACAGTTTGTTTATGGCTGACCCTTGGTCGGCAACCAGCTTGAGGGTTAGGGTGTAAGCATGTTTGCTGTCTATGCCGAGTCGATCAACCCCGCCGATCCGCTAAGTGGTCTTGTTCTAGGCGAACAGCCTGAGCCCGAGGATCATCCCGGCTATAGCGTTCAAGACGGCTGGACGACAGTTGAGGTCAAGGCCGCAAGCTTGAATCACCACGATTTGTGGTCGCTCAAGGGTGTAGGTATTACCGAGGATCGCATGCCGATGATCTTGGGTTGCGACGGTGCCGGACTAGACCGCGACGGCAATCCAGTGATCATTTACCCGGTAGTTGCCAGCGGTAACTACGACGACATCACCCAGGATCCGAGTCGGTCGATCTTGTCGGAGATCCACCCGGGGATCTTTGCTGACCGGGTCGGTATTCCGGCTAAGAATCTGGTACCCATTCCTGATGGTTGGTCTTTTGCCGAGGCGGCCTGTTTGCCGACGGCTTGGTTGACCGCGTACCGCATGTTGGCGGTTCGTTCCGGGCTTCGCCCCGGTAACACCGTGCTGGTCCAGGGTGCCGGCGGTGGAGTTGCGACCGCGTGTATTGCCCTCGCTCGCGCTATGGGATTCCGCGTGTGGGCGACCAGCCGATCCGAGGAGAAGCGCCAACGCGCACTGGAGATCGGTGCGCACGCTGTTTTCGCTAGCGGTGAGCGGTTGCCTGAGAAG
>CAUJDH010000069.1 GCA_963169225.1 Actinomycetota bacterium | reverse complement strand
ATGGCGATCATCATGGAAGGGATCGTCTACCGACATTCGCAAGGACAGACGGTTGGCGACAACTTCGGGAGCCTACGCGATTGGATCCGGCCGCTCGTCAATTCGGGCATGGCCCAATTGGATTTACTCCGGTAGTTAATTGGGCCAAGAACCTTCTGAAATCCCGTCGCGCAAGTTACTGCGACTGCTTGAGCCAAGCCAAGGCGGTGGCGACCATCAGACGCACGCCGATCGTGATCGAACGCTCATCGACATCGAATGTGCCCGCGTGTAAATCGAGCCGCTCCTCGCCGGACTCCGGATCGTGCGTACCCAACCTGACGTAGGTACCCGGGATCTCCTCCAGGTACCAGGCGAAGGTGTCGCCACCCCACGACTGCTCAGTGGGCACGATCGCCTCGGGGCTGAGCACATCGGCCACGGCCTCGCGCAAAACTGCAGTCGTCGCAGGGTCGTTGACGATCGGCGGCACACCCTTGGAATAGTCCACCCGCCAGTGTGCACCTGTGGGACCAAGCTCCTGCTCGATCAGGTTCTCCAGGTGCCCGCCAGCCGACTGCCACCCCTCGCGGTTCTGAGCACGCATGGTGCCCTCTAAGTGCGCTGTGGTGGGAATGACATTAGGTGCATCGCCAGCTTGGAGCGAACCGAACGTGAGGCGAACCTCGTTCGGACCGGCAGTCACCTCGGTCATGCGCCTGGGCAGTTCGCTCGCCAGCATCGCTGCCACGCGGATCATGTCGACAGTGTTCTCAGGACGCGCGGTGTGACCACCTGGGCCAAGCACGTCAAGCTCGACGACATCCGCCGCCGACGCCACAGCCCCATCAGTCACCCCAACGTGACCGATATCCACCTTGGGATCGCAATGCAGACCGTAGATCGCGCTGACACCGTCGAGGTAGCCTTCGGCAACGATCTCCACCGAACCGCCTGGGATCGTCTCTTCGCTGGGTTCGAAAATCAACCGCACCGTGCCTTGCGGGGCATCCTCGGCATGCAACAGTCGGGTGAGCAGCAGTCCCGCGCCCAACACAATCGTTGTGTGAACGTCGTGGCCACAACAGTGAGCAACACCGTCACGCGTCGAAGCGTAGGGAGCATACGATTCATCGTTCATGGCCAGCGCATCAATGTCACAACGGATCGCCACTACTGGAGAGTCGGCAGTGGCGTTCGGGGAAGTGACGTCGCAGATCACGCCGGTACCCGAGGGCAACACGATCGGATTCAGGTCAGCCACCAACAGGCGGCTGACAATCGCCTCGGTGGTGGCATACTCTTCGCCGGAGAGTTCCGGCTGTGAGTGCATGCGACGACGGAACGCGATGAGTTCCTCGCCAGCCGCATCCAGATACGTGTCAACGAACTGCCGCTGTGCGGGCGTAAGTTCGTTAGTCATCGTTCTCCGGGTTCCTTTTCGTTAGTTGTTGCTTGAGCTTAGTTCGACTCGTTGCTATCTGACGGTGACCCGTCCGCAGGCAGTTCAGCAGCCGCACGGGCAAGATCATCATCGAACTCTTTGAGGAGCAAGTTGACGACATCGTGCAGATCGCCGCCTTGCTCCACTACCGCTCGCTGACGCAAATAGCTCGAACCGTCGCGCGCGATAGTATGAGCATAGTTGAGTTCGTCCAGGCATCGCAGGCGCTGGGCATAAGGTGTGAGCAAGTCGATCAACTCCTCCAACCATTGACGCAACGGCTTAGTGCTGCCGTGACGATTGGTGATCAACTTGGCATCCAGTCCCCAACGGCTCGCCCGCCCTTTGTTCTCACGGAGCACCCAATCCGGCAACAGCTCAAACTCGTGTCCAGCATCGACTTGATCATCCACATAGGTGACAAGACACTGAGCAATCGCAGCAACGGTCATGGTGTCTTGCAGGGTAGGGATCCCATCACACATGCGCAGTTCGACCGTTCCGAAACCAGGATGCGGGCGCACATCCCACCAGATCTCCTTATTGGTCTCGATCGTGCCCGCGTTGATCAGCGCCTCAAGTAGCTCGTTGTACTCGTTCCAATCCGCGAGCTGTGGTGGCACACCAGTCGTGGGCATACCCTCAAAAATCTTGGTGCGCGCACTCGCCATCCCGGTGTCCTCGCCGAGCCAATAGGGACTCGAACACGACAGCGCAAGGATCAGCGGCAGGTAAACGGCCAGCACGTTTGTTGTGGTGACGGCCTTGTCGCCCGAGCGCACACCAACGTGGACGTGGACGCCATGGATCAGTAGTCGGGTGGCCGGCCACTGAAGTTTGTCGACCATCCGCTGGTAGCGCGGGTTGGGCGTGACCTGCATATCGGTCCAAAGGGCGAACGGATGTGTGCCCGAAGACTCCATGCCGAGCCCACGTTTGTCGAGCAGTGGTTTGAGTTCACACAAGGTGGTGGCGAGGTCCGCACGGGCTTCGCTAACGGTTTCGCAGATCCCGGTAATGACCTCGAGACTCGAGAGGAACAGCTCGTTCTTGGCCTTCGGATGCTCGTCCGTCCCGTACGGCGCGGCAGCCTCAGCTAGGAGTTCAACAGAAGCTGGTACAAGCTCGCCACTCTCACGATCAACTAGGCCATATTCGATCTCAACACCTAAAGTTGAACGCTCGGAGCTATTGAATTCCACGCCCCAACGGTATTCGTTTTGAACCAAGAATGCAGTGGAAGAAGTTGAGTAGCGCTTCTCGCTGCGCTCGTCACTACCAAAGGTGCTTCTCGCTACGCTCGTCAACAGACTTCACTCGCCTCGGCATCGAGAGCAAGCTCTCGTGCTCTCGGCTCGATCGTCTGTGGCCAGGGGCGGGGTCGAACCGCCGACCTCTCACTTTTCAGGCGAGCGCTCGTTCCAACTGAGCTACCTGGCCGCGTTGCCCTTGCAATCATCGGGGGTGAGACCACAAGAACAACAAGCGACCCCGACCGGACTCGAACCGGCGACCTCTGCCGTGACAGGGCAGCGCTCTAACCAACTGAGCTACGGGGCCAATGCATCACATAGTCGAACTCGAAATCAAGATCGAACTCAGAAATGCAGTGCTAGACGAAATTTTACCTGCGTAAAAGTTAAGTCTACAGCGTGACCCCAGCGGGATTCGAACCCGCGCTGCCGCCGTGAAAGGGCGGAGTCCTAGGCCGCTAGACGATGGGGCCTAGCTAACAAGCTGAACCAGCATATTACGAGCACCAGTAGTGGCGCTCGGCAGGACCACAGTTGGCGAACTTACCAGCCGTAGGCAGCCGCCCAGCGGCGGAATCCTGCCTCTTGGCCTTCGACTTGATGACGAACCTGTACTTGCTCATCAGGTAGCCTGCTCTGAATCTGGTCGATCAAGGACTGCGCTTTTTGGTACGCCTGGGGAGGCCCGGAGCATTCTGATGCACGGACGATCGTGTGGCCGTTATGAACAGTCGAGACGTCGACTCGCCATCCGTTGCGTGTAGGGGTGTACTCAGCGACGATCAACAGTGCATCCGTAGTCGCTTCTTGGTCGGGCCGTGCCTCGTTGAACGTGGCTACGATGTCGCGCAAGATCTCCTTGTTGGAACGTTCCTCACCCTCAGAGGCGACGACACCATC
>CAUJDH010000068.1 GCA_963169225.1 Actinomycetota bacterium | reverse complement strand
TCGAGATTGTTGCAACTAGACATATGTAATGATTGTCAAGGTCTAACAATCTCCACGAAAGGCACCCTGTGACCCTGACTGACTACCTGCACGTGATTCGTCGCCGGCTGGTATCGATCATTGTGATCACTGCCCTTGGTGTCATTGTGGCGGCTGCATTTACGTTCACAGCGACCAAACAGTACACCGCAACTGCACAGTCATTTGTGGCGCTTTCTTCGTCAGCCGCTGACGACAGCAACGCCCTCTCCGGAGCTCAGTTTGCCCAACAGCGGGTCAAGTCTTATACCGAGATCGTGACCAGTCCGGACGTTCTGGAGCCTGTGATCCAAGAGCTAGGCCTGCCGTATTCGACTCAGCAGTTAGCGACCAAGGTTTCGGCTACTAACCCGCCTCAGACCGTCCTGCTCGATGTTTCCGCTACCGACCCTTCGCCTCAGCTCGCCTCTCAAATAGCGAATGCCACCTCAGAGGAATTGGCTAAGGCTATCGAGAAGCTAGAGACCCCCAAGCGCAAAGCAACACCACCGGTCAAGGTCACTTTGACTCAGCCGGCGCTCCCGCCTGCATCGCCATCGTCACCTCGCACCACGGTCAACCTTGCACTTGGATTCCTGCTCGGTCTGGGTCTGGGAGTCGCATGGGCCTTCCTGCGCCACAGCCTGGACCGCACGGTTAAAACCCCTAACGAACTTGAAGAGATTACCGGCGCACCAACGCTCGGTGTTGTCCTATTCGACTCCAATGCCAAGGGTCGTTCGCTTACTGCACTCGACACCACATCGGTCATGTCTGAGGGCTACCGGATGATCCGTACCAATATGAAGTTCGTTGATGTCGACAACCCACCCAAGGTCATTGTTGTGACTTCGACTTCACCTGGTGAAGGTAAGACGACGACCGCATGTAACCTCGCCGTTGCCTATGCCCAGGCAGGGCACAAAGTGTGTCTTGTTGAGGCTGATCTTCGTCGCCCACGTGTTGTGCAGACCCTCGAAATTGACGGTTCGGTGGGTCTTACCAATGTGCTCTCTGGCGAGATTCCGTTGGAGCAAGCAGCTCAAGAGTGGAACCGTGGTCTGCTGCATGTGCTCCCACCAGGACCGCTTCCTCCCAACCCCAGCGAGATTCTGGGTTCGCGAAACATGGCCGAGACGCTCGCGACCCTCAAAAACACTTTCGATATCACGATTATCGACTCCTCGCCGCTGCTCGCTGTCACTGATGCGGCAGTGGTGTCCGGATTCGCCGATGGTGCAATTCTCGTTGCCCGTCACGGAGAAGCAACCCGCGACCATGTGGAAGCAGGTGTCGCGGCAATCGCAAGTGTCAAAGGCAATCTGCTGGGAACTGTACTTAACGCTGTCCCAGTCAAAAAGCGCGGCGGCTATGGGTACGACTATGGCTATGGCTACGGGTACGGCCAAGCTTATGGCGACAAGAAGACGCTCAGGGCGCATAAGAAGGCGCAGAAGGCTGCTGCCAAAGAGCAAGCTAACCAACCAGCCGCCGCACAACAGCCTAACGACCTCAATGTCTCTGATCTGACGAGTAAAGATCAATAAGTGACTTTGGTTCGATGACTCAGTTCAGCATCGTGACCGTGTGCACGATGAACATCTGTCGGTCGCCGGCAGCTCAAGAAGCGCTCACGGTTCGGTCAGCTCAGTGGCAGTTAGATAGCTCGGCCAGTGTCGTAGTGACAAGTGCGGGCACCCACGCCGTTGACGGTAGCCCGGCTTGCCCCCACACACTCGCGGCGCTTGGCTTAGATTTACCTGGTCATGCCTCGCGGCCGTTGACCACAGAGATCTTGAATGAGGCGGATCTGGTGGTGACCGCAGCTGAGTCGCACGTCTCGGAGGCGATCTTGCTGGCCCCGACTGTTCGGCAGCGAATCTTCTCGCTACCTCAAGCCGCCAGGTACGCGCGGTGGATCGCCAACGGGCCGGTCCTGTCTACGGCCCTGGCTAAGGCGCGCGGCGAGACCATCGTCCCAGACTTCAAACACCCCGAAACCATGACCGACCCGCTACCGGCTGATTCTTTAGGTCGGTTGCATTGGTTGGTGCGTGAGCTAGATGCTGCCAGGGGAGTAGCACCCGAGGCCGAACCGAGTCCGGACCGGCGTTGGGGTGCCAACGACATCCCTGACCCGCATGTGCTTGGGTCAGAACTGCACCAATTTGCGGCAGAATCCATTGACGAATCGGTGGCAACCCTAGGTGAAGCCGTCGAACTCGTTTTAGACTCGCAACCATGACCGATTCGAGCAGACAGTCTCGCGACTACGCGCGCACCTACATGTCTGGTGACACTCGACAAGGTCACCGGTCCAAGCGGGGCCGAAGCCGTAAGCGCAAAAGAATCATTAAACGGATTGTCCTGGTCGTTGTTCTGGTGGCGATTCTGGCAGCGATTTGGTTGGCCTTTAGCGCGTTCATGGCTGTGCGTGCCTCGCAAACGGCTGAGAAGGGCATGGCTGCGCTTCAGAGCTCCATGTCAAACCCAACCGAATTGGGCAAACTGGCGGACCCCGCGATCACCCAAAGCATGAGCCAAGTCTCTGAAGGGACTTCGCAAGCAGCCTTCTGGACTTCTGGCCCAGTGTGGTGGGCGGCAGGTAAGGTTCCGTTCCTCGGTAACTCGGTGCGCGCGGTAAGCGCAACCACGAGTGCTTCGCAGGTTGCGGCGCAAGGCGCACTTGACCCGCTGGTCAAGGCGGCAGCCGAATTCTCGAGTGGCAAGCTGCGCTCAACTAACGGCGCCTTCAATCTGGACCTCTTGGCGAAGATGCAAACACCGCTTGCCGTGGCTGACCGATCAATGATCAACTCGGTGCAAGAAGCAAATTCGGCCCCAGTTGACGGTGTCTTGGGTGTGGTTGCCAGCCGAACCGAGCCAGTCAACGCGAGGCTTCATCAACTCCAAGGCCAGGTAGCAGGGTTACGCACTGCGGTGGACGTTATGCCGCTCATGCTCGGAGCAGACGGTCCACAGAGCTACTTCCTTGGTGTGACCAGCCCGGCCGAGGCGCGAGGCACCGGCGGATTCCTTGGTACTTACGGGATCATCAAAGCAAATAAAGGCAAGCTAAATCTTGTCAAAACTGGCACCAATAGTGATCTCACAAACTTCAACAAACCCTTAGTTGATCTTGGGGTTGACTACCGGGCGACCTATGGCGACAACGCGGCTTACTGGTCAGGCATGAACCTGTCGCCACACTTCCCTTACGCCGCCCAACAATGGATCGCGGGGTGGAAGAAGCAAACCGGTGAACAACTCGACGGTGCGATAGCAATTGATGTCACTACCTTGGGGTATCTCACCAAGGCCACTGGACCGATCAAACTCCCCAACGGCAAGCAGCTGTCGGGCCAGGCGATTGTTGATTACCTCACCAACCAGATCTACGTGGACTACGCCAACGACAATGCGACCCGCAAAGAGCTACAGGTAGACACTGTGCGCTCGCTGTACAACAAGCTGGCATCGGGTAGTCAGTCCCCGCTTGTATTGGCCTCGCCGATGGCCCGTGCGGCCAGCGAAGGCCGGGTGCTCGTTTATAGTGCTGACTCTCAGATTGAACAGAAGCTCGAACCTTGGCCGATCTCAGGGACTATCGACACTCGCCCTGGCCCGTATGCCTTCCTCGTGGTCAACAATATGGGCGGCAACAAAATGGAGTACTACCTGCAACGCACGCTCCAATACAACCTGCAGCAATGTCAGAGCGGAGTTGCCACCAGCGAAATCACCACCACCTTGCTCAATTCGATTCCACGCGGGGTTGCCCTTCCCAACTATGTGGATGACCGCCAAGATGCCCAGAAGGGCAAGAATGCCAGAGGGTCGACCCTCTTGAGCCAAATGGTGTTGCTGCCTATGGGTGCGCAGGTGAAGTCCGTCGAGCTTGACGGTAAACCGGTTTCATATACGCCGACCCGAGAAAACGGACGTCCAGGAATAGCGGTGGCGACCAATTTGAAGCCACGAATGGCTGCGAAATTACAGATTGTTCTTGAGGAGCCTGGGTCAGAGAACCAGCCTCGCGTTCCGGTCCAGCCGTTGGTGAAAGACCAGAAAACTATAGTTTCTTGGCCAGGATGTTCTTAGAAAAGGTCAATCCAGTGCTCAAAAGTACTGGTTCCAAATAGCCGAATAGTTTGAAAACAGGGTGGGAAACCCTAGTTTCTATGTGTTACTCTCAACAAACGAGTGTTGTAAGAAATTTGTTAGACAGTTCAAGTGCGGAGGAAAAGCGCATGATCAAGAAATCCATCGGAGTAATCGTCGGCCTGCTGGCCATGATTGGTCTAGCCGCCGCCCCTGCTCTTGCAGACTACCCGCCGACCCCAGGCGTATTGACTGTGTCGAATTCCACCCCTGCCGCAGGTGAGCCCTTCACGCTGAATGTGTCCGCCGGCGGTTTTGATGGTGCAGTAAACAATAGCGCTGGGACAATTGATGGCCAATCCGCCAGTCTGGTTAGCGCCAGGACAAATGTCTCTGCAGCAGCCGGAAGTGCCACCGCCCACTTTGTTCCGTTGACCAGCTCGGGTGAGCCAATGGGCGGATCCATCTCCGGCCCAACCGCCCCTGTGCAAGATGACGGCAGCTGGTCTGCGCAAGCGACCCTCAACAATGCTGGACGTTACGAGGCTGTTGTGACCGGTACCAAAGACGGTGCAACCAAGTCCTACTCCACGATCATTACCGTAAAGGGTGGTGGATCTAACAATGGTGGCGACGAGCATCCCAAGACCGGTGCCGACAACACCATGTTGATCGCAGTGGTCGGTATGGCCTTCGTGATCATCGGTGGAGCTGTAGTATTCACAGTTCGTCGACGCGAACGCATCTAGTACTTTTGCCTTAAGGCAACAAGTGGGGCCCCGAGATTAATCTCGGGGCCCAACTCTTTAATCCGGTTAAGAGCTGGCGACGGAAAGGGATTATTCGGAGCCTTGTCCTATGTCTGAACAAGAGAACACAGTCCTCTCTGACATAACCTTGGTCTGAAATAGTCATTTTCTTAGCGAGTCGGGCTGACATGACAGCTCTCTCCTGCTTCATTCACAAATGATCAAAGGGGTTACTGTGATCACCAAGCTCTGGGAACGTCGCACCACGAACCCACTTGCGATACTCACAGTGATCGCTGTTGGAGCTGCAACCCTCTTCATGGGCACGGCAACAGCCTCGCCTGCTAGCGCGGCATATATCCCAGTCAATGTCGGCATGTCCGCCTCAAACAATTCGTCACAGACAGCCGTAGTTCCGGTGGCCGATGGACTCACTCCTCGCGCGATCCGAGGTCGGATCACAGCACCGGAGAGCAACAACGGTGCCACTCTGCGTTCGGGAACTGTCGCCGTCTACGCAGGAGGTCAACGCGTCTATTTGGGGCCCGCAGCGGCAGACACGTTCAGTGCGACCCTCTCTAATCCGACAGTTACAAACGGCAAGCTCACTGTAGGACTCAGCTATGTCGTTTCGGATTTGCAGAACGACTATTGCGCTGCCAATGATCAACAAATTGGGCTTGAAGATGTCAGTGTGGACTTCACCGGAAGCCAGACCCCACCCCAGACGGTTGCAGACTTCCTGACACCGGGAGTCAATGGCGTAAATGTCCTGATTCCGACGGACGCATCACAGGAACTCGTGGAAGCGGGGCTTGCCGCGGTAAGTGCTGCCACCCACGTGCTTGAATCCGACGCCCAAGTCCGGTTAAGCACTGGCGCTTTGGATCGGCGGATTACAAGTATTCCTGGTGCTCGCGTCATTTCTATCACCGACGCTGAAAATCCAGTTTCCACCTCGATCTCTACCAATAGCGGTCTACCCCAGCTCAACATCTCTGGTCAAGGATCTGAACTCGCCCAGGCTGCTACCGCGCTCGGAGGCAAGCAGCTACCGCTCGCAGGTTCGGCCACTACTAAAGGTTTGACCCAACAGATCGACTCAACTGAAGATTTAGTTCAGAGCTTCAAGATGTTGGGTAACTCGCAGCCTAGCCTCGATGGTTGGGGCACCCAGTCGATCTACGTTGGTGCTGACCAATCTCAATTCGGTGGCGGCATCGGTGACGCGACTGTGCGCATTGTGGGAACCCACACCGCGATTCCCGACAATGCAACGGCGACGCTCAATACGTACTGGAACGACTCCTTGATTGCCTCGCAGGTTCTCGATAAGTCAACTGCTATCGACTACACGGCAGCCGTGCCCAACACTGCAATCGAGGCCCAGAACGGACTACGAATAGTCATGTCGTCAGTCCCAGCTGGCGGCAATTGCAGCGTGAACCAACGTGCGATCCCCATGGGACTAACTCTTGACGGCGGGCAAAGCCAAGTCATCGCAAAACGGGGCCAAACTCTCCAGCAAGGCTTCAAACGATTCCCGCAGGCACTGGGTGGAACATTGCCCGTCGCCTTTGCTGATGGGACTTCGGCGAGTCAAGGTGCCGTCGAGGCTGCATTGCTGGTGGCCTCGTTACAGCGTGCAAACTCACGACAGTTGACTGTAGAGGTGGTGCCGTTCAACGACGTAGTGGGAACCTCAGCAACTGCTCTGGTCGTCGGAGCAGGCGATGCAGCGTCAAACGATCTGAGTTCGCCACTTCGGCTTACCGAGTTCAGGTCGCTAGCCTCGCAAGACATGCAATTTGGTGTTGGAGTCAATGCCCCTTATGCTGCGCTACAGGCTTTTGCAAGCGACAACCGAAACTTGATCATGCTCGGCTCCTTTGCGCCCAACGAATCGAGCAATGCAGAAGCCCACAAGTTGTCTCTTTCACTCGCAGAGAACGCCTACTCCCGTTCTGGTGGGTGGAACAGCCTGGGGGATGACATTCTGCTCGCCCAGCCAGGTGAGCAACCCACTGCACTCAATAGCAACTCAGTCATTCCTCAGGAATCAGTCACCGGCGAATACAGCTCAGTTGTCTGGTGGGTGCTTTTGGTGATCTTGTTGTTCGTCGCCCTCGGACTTTGGCGGTACTTGTCCGTTCGACGATCGCGCAAGAAGATCGCCAACTATGTTGACGCGCAAGAACGAGCAGACGAACAAGCCTTTAACGAAGCAGATGGACTGTAGGCCCTGCTAGGGAATCCGATGAACCGCTGGCTTCACGACCGCTGGGAGTCGCTAGACTCACCACTCTTTGGGCGACGGGTACCAGGGACCTTGGTCGTTACCTGGATAGCGTTAGTTGTTGGTCTTGCCGCATGTATTTACACGACCCGCAACGGCTCTAATCTGTGGTACTCGGATGCACAGAGCCACCTCACCATCGCTCGGAGAATCTTCGACAGCAAGGCGCCAGGTTTCCAGCAGCTTGGAACAGTCTGGCTGCCGGTGCCGCATCTACTGCTCGTGCCCCTAGTGATTTGGCTCCCGATGTGGAGCACCGGGTGGGGTGCTTGTGTTTTGGGCATGCTGTGTCTGGCCGCATCTGTTGCGGCTCTCTACCGAATCGCAGCACGCTTCGGAATGCGGCGGATGGCTCGCCTTTTCGTGGTCATCTTCTTTTTGGCGAACCCGTCGATCCTGTATACCTACACAACGGCGCTGACTGAACCCGTGCTTATCGCGACAATGCTTGGTGCAGTTGCGGGCATCTCGGGATGGATTAGTAGCGACCGCAAGCTCAGTGGCGGCGAGCTGGCGGTATTCGCCGGCATCCCAGCAGGTATGTCTGTGTTGTCGCGGTACGAGGGATGGGCGTTGGTCGGTACGGGCAGCCTGTTCGTGGCCTGGGCATCATGGAACAAGTGGCGTGATATTCGGTACGCAGTCAGGATGACTTTAAGTTTCGCGGTCATTCCTGCGGCCTGTGCGCTCTGGTGGGTGAGCTATAACTTCGCGCTTTACGGAAACCCATTGGAGTTCATGTTCGGTGAATATTCGGCGGCAACCCAACAACGAAATATCTCTGAGTCGGGGCTACTTACAACGAAGGGTAACGCTGGCCTGACATTTTCGGTATATGGCTGGTCAGTACTGGAGGCCGCAGGTATTGCGCTCATCGTTCTCGCGTTTATTGGGTCCATCGTTTTGATCTTGACTCGAGGCCTCAGTCGCCAAGCCCTAGTGATCTGGCTGACCGCGACGCCGGCGGCATTTTCAATCCTGAGTCTATTTCTCGGACAAACAGCAATAAACAACGACCACAGCCTCCCAACAACTTGGTGGAACAACCGTTTTGCGCTGTCCGCAATACCAGTGCTGGTATTGCTAGCGGGCATACTTATCGACTTTCTTAGAACCTCGAAGTGGGCTCGGCGATCTCGAGCGAGCGTGTGGTTAGTTGCTGGCACAACACTCGCCGTCATCATTGCCCAAAACGTGTGGTGGGCTCAAGATCTGTCACAACGGTCAGCGGTAATTGCCGAAGCCGTTCTCTCAGAGGAATCTGGGAAGCAAGCAAGAGAAGCCGGCAAATGGATGGGAGAGCAGTATCAAGGAGGAAACATCTTGATGGATGAGACTGCTCGAAACAACGCAATCTTGCCGATGATTGGAGTCCGGCTAGACCAGTACTACAACCGATCTACAGGCGACCTATTTGACCAAGCACTTCAGGAACCGACAAGTCATGCTGAATGGATTTTCGTCAACACCGAGACAGAAGCGCTAGATGACTCTGGGCCGGTCGATCAGGTTTATCGTGCGATGCTCGAGCATCCAGACCGATTTGAGAACTATCGTTTGGTCTATCAAACTCCTACACATTCGGTCTACAGGTTGGTGAGGCAATGACTCGAACACCGATGATCGGGGAGGTGCTCCTTTCCGAAGGCCTGATTACGCAACAGCAACTCGACGATGCGATCCGCGCGCAAGGTGAGCAGGGCGGCCTGCTTGGGCGGCACCTCATTTTGTCGGGTGCAATTGGTCGCATCGAGTTGTATTCGGCGCTGTCGGTTGCGTGGAATGCTCCGTTCCTCGATCTTGTCGAGTTTCCTGCTGACGCGGCTTTAGTCCGGCAATACGACCCGCGCCAACTCGTCGACCAAGGGTGGGTTCCCTGGCGGCTCCGCGACAAGACCCTCATCATCGCGACGTCAGTGCCGCCGACTGACGAGCTTATTGAGCGAGCCAAACGAGGTTACGACGTGACGGACGTCGAAGTGCGCACCACGCCTGACTGGGACATCTGGCAAACAGTGGCAATTGCGTGTCGAGAAGAACTTCTCACCCTCTCAGCGGACGAACTTGCGTATTCGCGACCAGAATCCTCAGCGATTTCGGGCCTCACCTGGTGGCAGAAGGCTATTCCGATCGGACTCGCTATCCTCCTTGCCATCACCATCATCGTCAAGCCGCCATTAGGCATGATGATCTTGCTCGCGGCAGCAAATATCGCGTTCTTCGTGAGCGTCTCGTTCAAATCCTTCGCAGCAATTCGATGGCCGTTCCGACGCGCACACATTGAGCGGTTTCAGCTGGGCGTGGCACGCGAAAGGTTCGACCGGGACCTGCCGGTGCGTTGGGAACCGAATTTGGGCGAGGATGACCTCCCGCTGTACACAATCCTGGTGCCTGCATTCAACGAAGCCAATATCATCAAGAACGTCATCAACAACCTCGACGACTTGGACTATCCTCACTCCAAGCTCGAAGTCTTGATCTTGCTTGAAGAAGAAGACGTCGACACCATCGAGACAACTCGCAACGCGAGCCCGCCAGAATACGTCCGCATCCTTGTGGTTCCGCGAGGAGAGCCACAGACCAAACCTCGCGCATGCAACTACGGGTTAACTTTTGCCAACGGCGAATTCATCGTGATCTTCGATGCGGAAGATCACCCAGAGTCAGACCAACTGCACCAGGCTGTTCACGAGTTCCGGCAAGACGAATTCGAGCGAGCTTACCTTGATCCGAATGCTAACAAACTGGTGTGTACTCAGGCTGCACTCAACTATTTCAATGCTGACTACAACGTGATCACGCGGATGTTTGCCGTCGAATACTCGCACTGGTTTGATGCGATGCTCCCCGGACTCGACCACTCAGGAATACCGCTCCCGCTCGGCGGAACTTCGAACCACTTTCGCACCCAAGAGCTTCGCGAACTCGGGGGATGGGATCCCTATAACGTGACCGAAGATGCTGATCTAGGTTTGCGTGCTGCGGCTGACGGTTTACGAGTCTCGACGATCCAGTCGGTGACCTGGGAAGAAGCGTGCTCACAGACCAAAGCTTGGATCCGCCAACGAACCCGTTGGATCAAGGGCTACATGGTGACGGCTGCTGTGAATACTCGCCATCCCATCGAGTTTTGGAAGAAAACCGGGTTTCGAGGGATGATCGGCAATGTTGGGTTGATCCTTGGAACCCCGTTGGCATTTTTGCTCTACCCGATTGCTTTGGCGACCACACTCATCACGTACATCGGAGTGCAATTTATCGGCCTGGATTTGCCGGAGTGGTTGATCATCGCTGGAGTCATCAACATGCTCTACGGCAATCTGATGATGATCGTGTCCGCCGCCATTACCTCATATTTCAGATATGGCTGGCGGATTGCAGTGTTTGCTGTTTTCCTGCCCGTGTATTGGGTGTTGCACTCGTTCGCTGCCTGGCGAGCTCTATTCCAAATGGTGCGTGACCCCCATCGTTGGGAGAAGACCCCGCACGGACTTGACGAAGAATACGAGACAGGGCTGCCCAGGTAGCTGTCTCGAATCCCCATCAAAACATCCGAAAATGACAATGAGCCCGGCCAAAGCCTGGCTCATTGTCATCAGCGGAGGATAGGGGATTCGGCAGATTTGGCCGATGGCCAAATCTAGCTCCGGCTCATCTCACCGTTGGTTCGATTCGCCCGTACGCTATTCGGAAGTCCACTGGACTTCCTCATTGACGCGCACGCCCTCACGGGTTCGAATCCCCGGTGCCATCACCAAGAAAATCAGGGCACCGAGACAAGCTCGGCACCCTGATTCTTCTGGCGGAGGATAGGGGATTCGAACCCCTGAGAGCGTTAACTCAACCCGCTTTCCAAGCGAGCGCCATAGGCCACTAGGCGAATCCTCCGTACACGAGATTACCTGCTTGCTCTTAAACCCGCGACACCGCGTTGCCGTCCCGGAGCCCACAGCGTAAAGTAATCCCAGACCCCTCGTGTGGCGTCATCTTGTAAATCCCCCAGGGGCGGAAGCCAGCAAGGGTACGCGAGCTCTGGCGGGTGCGCGGGGGGTCCTTTTATATCTCCGCACTGTTATTGTGCGAATTCTGCTCTCATAGAATGAGTTCTCTCCGATGTCCTACCTTCACCCTTGAACCCGCCAAATCTCGGTGTTCTCCTGAGCAATGTCGTCGCCAGCGCATAAGCTAGCGGAATGTCCCTTGCTCTTTACCGCAAATACCGGCCAAGTCGCCTCGACGAGGTAATTGGCCAAGAGCATGTTGTTGAGCCACTAGGCCGTGCGCTCGACAATGACAAGGTTCATCACGCCTACCTATTCTCTGGTCCACGCGGATGTGGCAAGACTTCCAGCGCACGTATTTTGGCTCGCTCGCTCAACTGCGTGAACGGCCCGACCTCGGACCCGTGCGGCCAGTGCAATAGTTGCATCGACTTGGCCCCTGAAGGTGGCGGTTCGATCGACGTGATCGAGCTTGATGCCGCAACCCATGGGCTCGTTGACGATGCCCGCGATCTGCGCGAGAAGGCTGTCTACGCGCCGGCGGTCAGCAAATACAAAATCTACATCATTGATGAGGCGCACCAGCTCGGACCGGGAGCAGCCAACGCTTTGCTCAAGCTTGTCGAAGAGCCGCCGCCGCATCTACGTTTCGTGTTTGCGACGACCGAACCGGACAAGATCATCGGCACGATCCGCTCGCGCACGCACCAGTACAACTTCCGTTTAGTTCCGGCCCGCACTTTGCAGTCCCACCTTGCGTGGATCTGCAAACAAGAGGGCGTCAAAGTAGATGACCAGGCACTCTCGCTGGTGGCTCGTGCCGCTGGCGGTTCGGTGCGCGATTCGCTGTCGATCTTGGGTCAGCTACTCGCGGGCGCCGGTTCGCAGGGACTAACGGCTACTGATGCGCAAAAGCAGCTCGGCGTGACCGACACAGCTCTACTTGATGACCTAATGTCAGCGCTTGCCGTCGGTGATGGTTCGACGATGTTTCACTTGGTCGACACCGTCATAGAGACCGGCCACGACCCGCGTCGGTTTGTCACCGACGTCCTGGATCGGCTGCGTGATTTGCTGATCGTGTCACAGGTGGATGATGCCAACGATGCTGGTTTGGTTGACGGCCCACCGGAACTTGTCGCTGAGCTCACCAAACAGGCAGCACAGTTTGGTCTGCCACGTTTGATCCGGGCATCGGATGTGGTGAACGACGGCCTGTCCAAGTTGCGCGGGGCAACCGCACCTAAGCTTCAGCTCGAGTTGATCATGGCCAAGTTGCTTTTGTCGCCGAGTGAGATAGCCGCTGTTCAGCCGATGGTGGTTCCTGCGACTGCCGTAGCGCCGGCTCCGGCTTCCTCGACTCCGACTTCGTCTGCCAAGTCAGCAACCGATTCGACCGCATCAGCTGCAGCGCCGACTAAGCCTGCCAGCAAGAGTGCTGATGGCCCACCGCCAAAACTCTCTGAGGTAGCGCCTTCGACATCTGAGAATGCACCACCAGTCAAGCCTTCCAATGTCGCTAACGAGCTGGCATCCGACCAACCGCCGACGAAGCCTGCTGCCAAGAAGGCCCCAGCGAAAAAGGCTGCTGTTGGCAAAGACGCATTCGATGGCCCGCCTCCTAGGCCAGGTAAAAAGTCCGCGGCCGCAGCGGAATCTGCTTCGGAACCAGTCAAGTCGGACGAGGCTGAGAAGCCTGCCAACCACACGGCTGGCTCCGATGCGCCAGAGGCCGAGCTGACAGTGGCGCAGCTTCAAGCCCTGTGGCCCTCTGTGCTCGACACGATCAAGAACGATTCGCGGGTTGCGTGGATGATGGTGGTTGACGCAACGCCACAAAGTGTTGATGGCAATACCGTGGCTATCGGGCATTCTGATGCTGGAACGATCAAGCGGTTCGCCAACAGTCCTCACGCAGAGAAGGTGACGGCCGCAGTCTCGTCCACTCTTGGCACCAACGTGCGCGTTGTCATGGAAGTGGCAGGCGGCGCAGGTGCAGATGTTAGCGGCCCCGCTGCAGAGGGAATGATCGCCCAGGACACCGACGAGTCGGCTGAGCCCCTGGCAGACTCTGAGGATGTAGAGGAACTCGATTCGATAGAACTCCTAGTCAACAAACTTGATGCAGTTGCGATCTCAGAAGAAGACGCGTAACTCACAATAGGCGTACAACAAGGTAAAGAGGATCAACAGTGTTCGACGGTGCGATTGCCGACCTGGTTGCCGAATTCGGTCGCTTGCCGGGGGTCGGTCCCAAGAGCGCACAGCGCATG
This sequence comes from Actinomycetota bacterium, assembly GCA_963169225.1. GTDB lineage: Bacteria > Actinomycetota > Actinomycetes > S36-B12 > UBA10799 > KLAP162. Next base: position 354 of record CAUJDH010000068.1, on the reverse strand, counting down.
GCCTTCTACGTGCTGCAAGCTGAGCCAGACGATGTTGCCGGACTGATTACAGCGATCCAAGAGGTCAAAGCCAAGGTTCGCTTCTGTGATGAGTGCGGCAACATCAGCGAAGAAGAGCTGTGCCGTATTTGTCAGGATGATCGTCGCAATCGTGCATTGATTTGTGTGGTCGAGGAACCCAAGGACGTTGTAGCGATCGAGCGCACTCGTGAGTATCGCGGTGTCTACCATGTGCTCGGTGGTGCGATCAGCCCGATCGATGGCATTGGCCCCGAGGACCTCCGCATCCGCGAGCTCCTGTCCCGTCTGTCAGATGAGTCGATTCAAGAGGTCGTGCTTGCTACCGACCCCAAC
>CAUJDH010000067.1 GCA_963169225.1 Actinomycetota bacterium | reverse complement strand
CCAGAGTTTCAATCTCTTTTGGAGCGACGTTTTTCACAATTTTCACGATCATTTTGCTTGTCACAATCGGATTCAGTGCGGTCAAGAGTCAACGCCTCATGATTACGAGTTTGACTGATCTCACCCATCTACTGGAGCATGAAGTTGGTAAGAAGCAGGTGGCATTGGAGAGGTTGCGATTGACTTTAGCGAGGCAATTGCATGGGGATGTGCAGTCGCGACTGTCGGCGATTGCTCTCAAGTTGGAATGGATTGCCGACCAAAAAGTTGCTAGCCCAGAATCCGATGAATCTAATCGGCTTACTCAGGTCGACGCTGTCGCCGATGAAGTGTTTGTGCTTGCACGCCAATTAGAAGAACTTGACACTGTGTCAGGTCGCGAAGAGATTGAGATTGTGGTGGATGAACTACTTAATTCCTGGGGAGCGGCGATCGATCTACACATTGACCTGACGCCAGAGGCCGCAGTTAAACTGAATGAGACGGAAGAGGCTTGTCGGACTGCTACCGAGATGATGCGTGAGGGAATTTCGAACGCAGTGCGACATGGTGGTGCGCAATCTGTCCATATTGTTATCGTCAGTGAATCTGATGACTGGATTGCTGTTTCTATTTCAGACAATGGTGTTGGAATGGACAAGCCGCATCAATGGGGTTTTGGGCTGACATCTCTCAATATGGATGTCGATCAGCTGAACTTTGCTGCGCAAGACAATGGTGGTTCGTTACTTACTGGAAGGATTCTCACGTCTACGTCGTGAGTTTGTGTACTTAGCGGTGGCGCGGACAGATTCTCATCAAGTTGAAGTGTCCGAGGTTGATGTCACTTGGCCTGTTCGATACATGGTTACGGCCACGGTTCGTGCATCTGTTGCGCTTTGATCTATGCCTAAGCTTGCATAGAGCCGTTGCGTGAGCTTGTGCACAGCTCGAACGGTGGAGCCGCGCTCAACGGCAATTTGTTCGGCTGTTTTGCCGTCAGCCAAGGCTTTCAGAAGGTCGATTTGTTGGCGGGTGATTCGAGGCAACGAACTCGACGATGATTCATTGATGGTTGCCGTTCCAGCTAAGGCACTCAGAATCGAATCAGGAGTTACATCAGCTTTTACCAAATAAGGAAGGCCCTGGAGTTCATGATCTTCTCCAGGCGCAGCCAAGCGAGGAGTTCGATGCGTGGTGAGCACGACTATTTGGGTATCGATTCCTCGTTTAGCTAGTTCTCGGATTACATCAACGCCGGTAGGCCCTAGCCCGAGCTCAAGATCAAGTAGCACTGAGTCGGGGACGCTTGTCGCTGTCGACTTGAGAAATGTTCCGCCATTCTCGTATTCGGTGATTTGATACCCGGCAGAGTCGAGAATTCCGGCCAAGAGTGCTCGTGTGAATTTATCGTCGTCGACGATCGCGACAGTTGGTGAGGACTCCAAGTTCACCAGTTCAATCTACATGACTAACTGGTCTTCTTTGGGAGTGAGAAATCGCCATAGATGTTAAGAATTTTTGATCCCTCTCTTTGTCAATCGCTAAAGTGGAGGTATGCGAGTAATTGTTCTTGGCGGTAATGGTGTGATTGGTTCTCTTATCGTGCAGGCGCTCAAAGCGGATGGGCATGATGTGGTTGCGGCCAGCCGTTCGACTGGAGTGGATGTTCTAACTGGCGAGGGTCTTGCCGAGGCACTTGCAGGTGCTGATGTAGCGGTCGACGCGACGAATATCGAAACGCGAGTTAAGTCCAAGGCGGTCAAGTTCTTTGGGACCGCTTCTAGGAACATCGTTGAGGCTGTCCAGACTCAAGGTGTTCCACATTTGGTTACGGTGTCGATCTATAACGCCACCTATTCAGAAGGCCAGAAATACGGCTATTACGCGGGCAAGGCTGCTCAAGAACAAGCGGTACTGAACAGCAACGTTCCGCATACGATTGTGCGTTCCACTCAGTGGTACGAGTTGGCAGAGACCATCTTGAAGACGGCGAAATTCGGCCCGGTGGTTATCACCCCACCTTTTATTTCCAGGCCAGCCGCAGCTGTTGCTGTCGCCAAGCAGATTGCTTTAGTGGCGACGGGTCAACCACAGCCCGACGGTGTTGTCATCGCTGGACCGGAAGAACGTGACTTGGCTGATCTTGTCGTGGCGATTGCCGACAACCAAGGTATTAAGGCTAAATTTTTGCGTATCTCGCCGCCGGGTATGGGTGCCATGAAGTCGGGGTCGTTGCTACCGCCCAAAGATGTGCCAGGTGTCGGCCCCACATTCGAGGAATGGTTGGCTACGTACTAGCTCACGTCGATATAGTCGGAATATGGTCTCGAACGATGTGGTGATTCCGTTTTGGGTGGCTGGCGAAGCACGCTCAACAGGCGAGCGTGGCCAAGTCGTTTCTCCCAGAACCGGCACTGTAATTGCCGAGTTTGCGATCCCGACGGCCGACGATGTTGAGCAGGCTGTAGCCGCTGCAACGGCAGTAGCCAAAGAGTTCCGCGATACTCCGGTCGAACAGCGAGTCGCTGCACTTGAGTACCTTGCTAACCAACTGGAAGATGAACTTGAAGATATTGCCAAGATCATTAACGCGGAAACCGGTAAGCCTCTGATCTGGGCACGAGCTGAAACAAACCGGGCTGTAAGTACCGTTCGGGCAGCGGTAAAAGAAGCAACCAAGATAGCGGACGAACGACTTGACCTAGAGGCGGATAAATCGGGTAAGAGCCGGGTAGCGTTCATTCGTCGTTACCCGCGCGGTCCGATCCTCGGTATTGCTCCGTTCAATTTCCCGCTGAATCTAGTGATTCACAAGCTGGCTCCGGCCATTGCAGTGGGAGCGCCGATTATCATCAAGCCGTCGCCGCGAACTCCCGCTTCTGCAGAACTCCTGGGGCGAATCATCGCCGAGACTAATTTGCCTGCGGGGGCGGTGAGCGTTCTGCCTGTGGGTAGTGATGGAACGATGCAACTAGTTCAAGATCCACGCCTCCCAGTTATCAGCTTTACGGGTTCGGATGTTGTAGGCCGCCACATCATCGAAGCTGTGCCTGATAAGCACGTCACTCTGGAACTTGGTGGCGATGCTGCTGCAGTGGTGTGCGAAGACTTTAACTCTGAAATCGACCTTGAGTGGGCTGCGGAGCGAATCGCGACCTTTGCCAACTACCAGGGTGGTCAGTCATGCATAAGCGTGCAACGAGTGCTGATTCACGAAAGTATCGCCGACGGTTTGACGAGTCGAATAGTGAGCCGGGTTGAGGCGATGGATGCCGTTTCGGAAGATTCGATTGTGGGTCCGGTCATCGATGAAGGATCTGGGGTGCGAATTCAAGAATGGATCGATGATGCTGTTGATTCGGGAGCCGAGGTGCTTGCCGGAGGAACCAGCAAGGGTGCTTTCGTTGAGCCGACAGTGCTGGCCAATGTTCCGTCTGAATCGACGCTCGCGCAAAACGAGGTCTTTGGTCCAGTGATGTATGTTGCGCGGTTTTCTACTGTGGCGGAGGCATTCGACCGAGTTAATAGCTCTCGCTTCGGTCTGCAAGTTGGAGTGTTTACGCATAGCTTGGAAATTGCGCAGCAGGCTTTTCGGGACCTGGAAGTGGGCGGAGTTATCGTGGGAGATGTGCCATCTTTTCGCGCTGATGAGATGCCATACGGTGGAGTCAAAGACTCCGGGAGAGGCCGCGAAGGTGTGCGAAGTGCCATGTTCGACTACACCGAAGAGCATGTGCTCGTGCTTACCGACTTTGATATCGACAGCTAAACCTCATCGAAGCTTTGTGAAGTGGAGAATTGGTTGAGCCAAGCCTTGCCAAGATATGTAGTGGGCGGGGCTAGACTTATTCCTGATGAGTAATTCTGTCTCGGCCAATCGCCGCTCCGTTGCGCTTCTGGGTTCCACCGGTTCGATCGGAACGCAGGCGCTCGATGTCATACGTCGCAATCGGGGGCAATTTGACGTTGTCGGATTGTCGGCTGGCGGTGCCAATATCGACACTTTGGTGGATCAAATTCTAGAGTTTCGACCGCAGTTGGTGGCAGTTGCGAGCGAAGAAAGCGCCTTCCTGCTTACCGACAACCTGATCCGCGATACTCGTTCTGCGCAGGTCGCACCATTCACTGGCAAGATCATTGGCGGCCCGGAGGCTGCCACTGAAGTAGCAGCTATGGGGGCTGATGTCGTACTTAACGGCATCACAGGATCAGTTGGTTTGGAACCCACCTTGGCGGCGCTGGAGTCGGGCGCGACACTAGCTCTAGCTAATAAAGAATCGCTCGTGGTGGGTGGATCGCTTGTGACGCGGACTGCTCGGGCAGGTCAAATAGTGCCCGTTGACTCAGAACATTCCGCACTCGCTCAATGTCTGCGGTCAGGCACCCCGAGCGAGGTCAAGGCTCTGGTTCTAACCGCCTCAGGGGGACCGTTCCGTGGACGTAAGAGCGCCGAGCTCGCCGAGGTATCTCCAGCAGAAGCACTCAACCATCCGACCTGGGATATGGGGCCAGTCGTCACGATCAACTCGGCCAGCCTGATGAACAAAGGGTTGGAAGTCATCGAGGCGCATCTGTTGTTCGGTATCGATTACGAGGCCATCAAGGTGGTGGTGCATCCGCAATCGATCATCCACTCCATGGTTGAGTTTGTAGACGGCTCCACTATTGCGCAAGCAAGTCCGCCAGATATGCGGTTACCGATAGCACTCGGGTTGAGTTGGCCGGAGCGATTGCCGCGTGCAATCTCACCGATCAACTGGGGCGAAGCCGCTGAATGGACTTTTGAGCCGCTCGACAATGAGGCATTCCCCGCGGTTGATCTTGCCAGATATGCCGGTTCATTGGCTGGGACTGCGCCAGCTGTATTCAATGCGGCGAACGAAGAGTGCGTTGCAAGCTTTTTGGCTGGGAATTTAGCGTTTACCCGGATCGTTCCCACTGTGCGAGAAGTCTTAGATACGCACGTGGCAAACGCCAGCTCAGCTACGGCGGAGGTGGCCAACGCAACCGGCGCTAGCTACGTCAAAGACTCAGACTTGAGTTTGAGTGCAGTCTTGGAAGCTGAATTATGGGCGCGGGATACGGCGAGAGGAGTGGCTAGCTGATGTTGTTCATCCTTGGCATCCTCTTTATGGTTTTTGGGATTTTGTTCTCAATCGCTTGGCACGAGCTGGGGCACTTCATGCCAGCCAAAAAGTTTGGCGTCAAAGTCACTCAGTTTATGGTTGGGTTCGGTCCGACCATGTGGTCGCGTCAAAAAGGCGAGACCGAAGTCGGCGTGAAGTGGATTCCAGCCGGCGGTTATATCCGGATGATCGGCATGTTCCCTCCTGGGCCCGACGGCAAGGTCAAAGCGTCGTCTACCGGACGGATTGGAACATTAGTCGAGGAGGCCCGGAAGGTTAGCCAAGCAGAGGTGCTGACACCTGAAGACGAGAAGCGCACGTTCTACAACCTTTCGGTCCCCAAGAAGCTTGTCGTCATGATGGGCGGTCCAGTGATGAACTTGATCTTGGCCGCGATTTTATTCTCGATTGTTCTGGTCGGGTTCGGTACGCCGGTTGCGTCAACGACTCTTGAACGGGTTCCAGAAACTTATACGGCAAGCGAATTTTCGGGTACTAAAAACGGTGGGCAACAAGCTGATTCAGGAAAGCAGCTCCCTGGTCCTGCGGCTCAAGCAGGTATCAAGCCAGGGGACACGATCGTCGGCTATAACGGTCAAGCTGTTAGCGATTGGTCCCAGTTGTCTGAACTCATTCGTTCTACTCCGGCAGGCCCGGTGCCGGTAGAGATCGACCGTAACGGACAGGTACAGACCTTGACGATCGATGTTGCGCAGGTCAATCGGCAAGTGGTGGTCGATGGTCAGACAACAAGTGAAGTCAAGCCGCAAGGATTCCTCGGAATCTCGCCGCAGATTCAGGCAGAACGTCAATCCGTGACTGCGGTGCCGGGATACATGTGGGATCTCACCATCAGGTCGGCGCAAGCGATCATCGCCTTCCCACAGAAAATTGCTGGGGTCGCTCAAGCAGCGTTCGCGGGAGATGAACGCGACCCCAATGGGCCAGTCGGCGTTGTGGGTGTTGGTCGAATCAGTGGCGAAGTAGCGGCTGAAGAGCAGGTACCAGCGGAATGGCGAGTCGCACAAATGCTTGGCATTTTGGCCTCGCTCAATCTGTTCTTGTTCTTATTCAACTTGATTCCGCTGCTACCTCTTGATGGTGGTCATGTGGCTGGTGCCTTGTGGGAAGGTTTGCGCCGCCAGTTTGCGAAACTTCGCGGTCGACCGGATCCTGGCCCAGTCGATGTCGCCAAGGCCCTGCCTTTGGCATACGGCGTTGCTTTCCTTCTTATGGGAATGGGCATCTTGTTGGTGTATGCAGACATCGTTAATCCCATATCTTTGGGGTAACGGCCAAGTGACCCTTGGGTCACACTCTTCGCCCCAGATGCGAGGCTTAGCGAGATAAATACTCGAAGGTGAGATACTAGTTAGATGGACATTTCTCTTGGTCTTCCCGAGTTTCCACCGGAGACTTTGGCCGAACGCCGCAAGTCACGCAAATTGCTATTGAGGCACCCAACTCACCCGATTGAGGTGGGTGGCGATGCCCCAGTTAGCGTGCAGTCGATGACAACAACGGTCACCGCCGATGTGGATTCCACCTTGCAGCAAATCGCGCAACTTACGGCGACTGGTTGCCAGGTGGTTCGCGTCGCAGTTCCCAGTCAGGACGATGCCGAAGCTTTGGCTCCGATTGCCAAGAAGTCGGGCATCCCAGTTATCGCAGACATCCACTTTCAACCCAAGTACATCTTTGCGGCCATGGATGCTGGGTGCGCCGCCGTCCGAGTCAACCCGGGCAACATCCGTGAATTCGATGGTCGAGTTGGCGAGATCGCTAGGGCCGCCAAAGACACCGGCACTCCGATTCGCATTGGTGTTAATGCTGGTTCGCTCGATAAACGGATCATGGAGAAGTACGGCCGCGCGACCCCGGAGGCACTCGCTGAGTCAGCGCTGTGGGAGGCGAGCCTGTTCGAGGAACACGACTTTCGTGACATCAAAATCTCGGTAAAGCACCACGATCCGGTGGTGATGGTTAAGGCCTACCGCCTGCTTGCCGCGCAGTGTGACTACCCACTACACCTTGGCGTGACAGAGGCCGGTCCTGCATTCCAAGGAACGATCAAGTCGTCGGTCGCCTTCGGTGCTTTGCTAAGTGAAGGGATCGGTGACACTATTCGGGTGTCCTTGTCGGCTCCTCCTGAGGAGGAGGTCAAGGTCGGCATTGGGATCCTCGAATCGCTGAACCTTCGCGAGCGTGGGCTAGAGATTGTTTCTTGTCCGTCATGTGGTCGGGCCCAAGTTGATGTTTACACTTTGGCTGAACAAGTGACTGCAGGTCTCGACGGCCTTGATGTGCCGCTACGCGTGGCTGTTATGGGCTGCGTCGTCAATGGTCCAGGTGAAGCTCGTGATGCAGACTTGGGAGTTGCTTCCGGTAACGGCAAGGGACAGATTTTCGTCAAGGGCGAAGTGATTAAAACCGTGCCTGAGTCGCAGATCGTGGAGACCCTCATCGAGGAAGCCATGAAGATCGCCGAGGCAGGCGACCTCGACTCCGACTCTGATTCCACTGGCCCAGCAGTGGTCACTGTCTCGTAAGGTATAGCCGTGATCACGACAATGTCGAACCTGTTCCTGCGCACTTTGCGTGAAGACCCTGCAGATGCAGAAGTCCCTAGCCATAAGTTATTGGTGCGCGCGGGGTACGTGCGCCGCGTCGCTCCTGGCATTTTCACTTGGTTGCCGCTGGGCTATCAAGTGCTACGTAACGTTGAGCGGATCGTGCGAGAAGAGATGGATCGTTCTGGAGCGCAAGAAGTTCACTTCCCGGCTCTGCTCCCGCGCGAGGCATACGAGGCGACGGGTCGTTGGGAGGAATACGGTGACAATCTGTTCCGCCTCAAGGATCGTAAAGAGTCCGACTATTTGCTCGGACCGACTCACGAGGAAATGTTCACGCTCTTAGTCAAGGGCGAGTATTCCTCCTATAAGGATCTTCCGGTTTCGCTGTATCAAATCCAAACGAAGTACCGCGACGAAGCTCGTCCCCGTGCGGGTATTTTGCGCGGACGCGAATTTGTGATGAAGGATTCGTACTCGTTCGACATTGATCAGGCAGGGCTGGAGGCCAGCTACCTCGCGCATCGTGATGCCTATATCGCCATCTTCGACCGCCTCGGACTCGACTATGTGATCGTCTCGGCTACCTCGGGGGCTATGGGTGGATCGGCAAGCGAGGAGTTTCTCGCTACCGGCGAAAACGGCGAAGACACCTTTGTTCGGTGCGCTAACTGTGACTATGCGGCAAATATTGAAGCGGTGACGGTCTCGGTACCAGTCGTCGATGAGGGAGAGGCGCTACCCGAGCCGGCGATTCACCCGACACCAGATACGACGACAATCGAATCGCTTGTCGAGTTCTCGAACTCGGATTCGGCAACCAAGCGTGAATCGGATCCTTGGACCGCGGCTGACACGCTCAAGAACGTTGCGTTGATCGTGACCAACCCGGACGGAACCGAGGAGCCGCTGGTAATTGGGGTTCCAGGTAACCGAGATGTCGATGAGCGACGCCTTGAGGCGGTTCTAGCACCTGCTGAGATGCGAACTATGACCGACGACGACTTGACCAAATATCCGGCGCTAGTCGCTGGTTATATTGGCCCGCAAATCTTGGGGGAGGAATCCATTACCAAGATCAAATATCTGGTCGACCCGCGAGTGGTCGATGGCACGGTATGGATCTCTGGCGCTAATCACGAGAACCACCATACCTATGGTCGTGTTGCAGGACGTGATTTCACTCCAGACGGCACTATAGATGTGGCCGATGTTCGTGAGGGCGACCCTTGTCCCGACTGTGGAGGAGCGCTCACTCTCGCTCGGGGAATCGAGATTGGTCACATCTTCCAGCTTGGTACTAAATATGCCGAAGCGCTCGATCTACAGGTGCTTGATCAAAATGGCAAGCAAACAGTTGTCACGATGGGTTCATATGGTGTTGGTGTCTCACGTGCTGTTGCTGCAATTGCTGAGCAGAGTCATGACGATATCGGTCTGATTTGGCCACCCGAAGTCGCGCCAGCGCAGGTTCATTTGGTGGCGACAGGTAAAGATGATGCCGTCTTCGAGGCTGCCCAGGCATTGGCTGACGAATTCGATATAGCTGGTTTGACCGTGCTTTACGACGATCGCCCCAAAGTTTCGCCGGGAGTCAAGTTCAAGGATGCCGAACTTCTCGGTATGCCGGTAATTGTGGTGGTCGGACGCAAGCTCGAAGAAGGTTTAGTCGAGGTGCGTGACCGACGAACCGACGAGCGCAAAGAGGTCGCACCCAGCGAAGCGTTGGCTGCTGTCCAGTCCTTCCTGGATTAACAGCTTGTATTGATGCCTTAGCCAAGTAGTTTGGCTTTGGCGGCTGTGAACTCTTCTTCAGTCAAAGCGCCAGCATCTTTGAGGGATGCGAGTTTCGAGAGTTGCTCAATCAATTCGTCTCCAGCAGCATTTGCCTCGGGTGCGGCAGCGGGAGCGGCAGTCGGTGGAACATCTGCGGGTGGAGCTTGTTGAGCGGCTTGCTGTTGAGCTTGCTCTTTATCATCGTATTTTTCGTTCACCTTGCGGTTCACTGCGGTGGCGGTTCCTACAACGGCTGCGGTCCGCAAAACTGGTCGACGACGAATCGGCATGATTGATCCTCACTAGTAACTGATCGGTTCTCATTGGGCTTATGTCAGCGTTCCCACGCCAACACTTCGACCCTAGCAACTTTTTGCTCTAGTGGGGAAACGCTTGTACTCCTGAACCCCAGCTAACTGCGCGCGTACCGCACTCCATAGAGGTGTTGACGGCGTATTGGCGACTTGTCACATTGTCATCGGTGATTGGTGTGCGTGCTGCTAGTGCGGCCCATGATCTAGCCAGCCGATTCTCGATCGTGGCGGCGGCTTTGGCGGCCGTCTTATTGTCAGTGATGGGATTAGGCAGTTGATACGAAGGTGCCGCGGGAACAGCAGCGGTACCCGATGCATTCAACTGCTCTCGCAACCAGTCGCGCAAGGCAGTGTGGGTGCGCATGGCTCGAAGGCCTTTTAGGCGTTGATCTTCTCCTACGGAACGAGCGCCGATAACTCCGTAAGCGTAGATGGCTGCGTATTCGCCCTGCAAAGTGTCTTGGAGTGCGCCGATCTGATCAGAGGAGAAGTCTGTCATGCGCTCATCCCTGCCAATTGTGCCGAACACTGTGCTTCTGAGGCGCAGATGATTGACAGAGTGAATGCCAAATCGCCGGCAGCTGCTTGTAAGGCGAGGGATTTCTGATTGGTCATCGCAGTGCGCTGTGCGGCTCGAACGCGAGATAAAGCTGTTGTTGGAGACATCTTGACCGTAGTGGAAGTAGCGGCACTGAGTGCAGCATTGGGGTCGAGAGCTTTCGCGTGGGCGGTGTGAATGTCGATGAGGTGTTGGAACCTTTTGGACAGTTCGGTATTGCCTGTGTAGTTGGCGGCACCGATTGCTTGAATCAATGCGAGTTCATTGCCGACGGCATCCTTAATCAGCTTGTCAGGATCCTCGCCGGTACCAGCGTCGCCACCAATCGAGATTCCACATCCAGCCAGTAGGGCAGACCCCCCGATAAGGCCAACTGGCAACAGAAGCGATGTTTGAACCACGCTTCGCCTAGACACGTGAGCCTTCTGAACAGTGTCGGACTTCACCGGCATATTTGGGATCGGATAGCGACTCACCTAACTAGGGTAATCCCCGTTGACCGTATCCTGGGAGCCAACCAGGGAATTTTCGTTCAGCTTCCCGGCGGACTAAGAGGAGAGCCATGTCGAGTCAAAGTGAGATTCGCGTTGCAGAATTGATCACACCCATTGTGGAGGGTGAGGAGCTCTACCTCGACAGTGTGAAGCTGACGCCCGCAGGCAAACGAACGCGAGTTGTCATCGCATTGGATGCAGACTCTGACGAGGCATTGGATCTTGACAAGGTAGCGGCGGTCTCACGGGTGATCTCCGAGAAGCTCGATGAGGAGGATCCGATTTCAGGTGCCTACGTTCTCGAAGTGACTTCGCCAGGTGTTGATCGACCACTTACTTTGGCGCGTCATTGGCGCCGTGCGAAGGGACGATTGGTGTCGGTTCGGCTCCATGATGAATCGGAGATCAAGGGTCGGGTCCTCGAAAATGGCGACACCACCGTGACTCTTGATGTGAACACCGATACGCTAGAGATTCCGTTGGACGATATCGCTAGGGCAACTGTGGAGATCGAGTTCAACCGCAAGTAGTAAAACTGGTTCCATAGGTGGGGTCGAAAGACACTCCGCTAACAGCGGTTACAAGAACATAGAAGGGATCGACAATGCATATCGACGCATCCGCCTTGAGATCCCTTGCTGACGAGAGGGGTCTATCGTGGCCTCACCTCGTATCGAGTATTGAGCAGGCGCTCCTCGTTGCCTATCACCACACTGACGGCTCGTTCAGAGACGCACGGGTAGAGCTTGACGTGGACAAGGGTCAATTCACGGTGTGGGCGATTGACCCAGACGATGCGGTGAACTCCGATGGTAGCCCGCGTGAGTTCGATGACACCCCTGACGATTTTGGGCGTATTGCCGCGAATACTGCGCGAAATGTGTTGATGCAGCGACTTCGTGAGTCTGACGACAATGCGACGATCGCCGAGTTTCAGGGACGTGAAGGCGACATTGTCTCGGGTGTGATTCAACAGTCCAGCGATCCTCGTGACATCAAGGTTGATTTGGGTTCGGTTGAGGGTGTGATTCCTGCATCAGAACAGGTGCCGGCAGACAGCTACGAGCACGGTACCCGCATCAAAGCCGTGTTGACCACGATCAAGAAAGGCCCCAAGGGTCCGGAATTTATCTTGTCGCGTACGCATCCAGAGCTGGTGCGTAATCTCTTCCGACTCGAAAGTCCCGAGATTGCCGACAGAACAGTCGAGATCGTGTCGATTGCACGTGAGGCTGGGCATCGCAGCAAGATTGCCGTCAAATCTAACGATCCGTCGGTCAATGCCAAGGGTGCTTGTATCGGTCCCAACGGACAGCGTGCTCGGGCTGTCACTACTGAATTACAAGGCGAGAAAATCGACATTGTGGATTGGGATGAAGATCCGGCCGTTTTCGTGGCCAATGCGTTGTCGCCTGCCAAGGTGACACGCGTTGAGGTGATTGACGAAGAGACAAAGTCGGCCTGGGTAGAGGTTCCTGACTATCAGCTGTCTCTGGCTATTGGTCGTGAGGGACAAAATGCGCGCTTAGCAGCACGTTTGACCGGCTGGCGTATCGATATTCATTCGGATTCAGAGAACCAGGAATCCGATCTAGATTCCGGCTCGCCCGAGGCCTAAATCATTCCTTGATCACCTCTCGTATAGACTAGACAGTCGGTAGTGATCGTCAAGATTTTGCCGAATTCAAGGGCTTTATTTTCTGCTGGTGACTAAGAGATCTGGCCAGATTTTCAGGCCGAAGACCGCCAATGGCTGAGGAGCTTTGGGATGAACGTTCGATGAGTGCGAACCGATGACCCCTAATTTTGTATAGCTAGACCTGGATTCCATCCGGGTCTAAGGATGGAGAGAAGTGGCTAAGGCCCGAGTACACCAGGTAGCTAAAGAGCTCGGAATTACGAGTAAAGAAGCTCTTGCCAAGCTCCAAGAGCTTGGAGAATACGTAAAGTCGGCATCGTCGACAATTGAAGCACCAGTTGAGCGCAGGCTTCGTGATGCGTTCCCAGATGCAAAACCAGCTGAAGAGAAGCCAGCTGCCAAGAAGGCAGCGAAGAAGGCTCCCGCTAAGAAGACAGCAGCCAAGGAAGCAGCTGAGGCTAGTCCCGAGGCTCCCGTTGAGTCTGACTCGCCAGTTGCTCCAGAAGCGCCTGCAGCCCCCAAAGCTGCGGCGGCTCCAGCGCCCGCAGAAGGCGAAACCCCCAGTGCCGAAACCCCCAACGAAGCAGCCCCCGCAGCTAGCGAGGGACCAAAGCCGACTCCAGGACCGAAGCCAGCTGGTCCGCGCCCAGGCAATAACCCATTCTCGCCACAGCAAGGTTCGCGTCCTGCTGGTCCGCGCCCAGGCAATAACCCGTTCGGTAGTGCCAGTGGGATGCGCGCAGGTGGAGTCGCAGGTGCGCCACGTCCGAATCCGGCAAGCATGCCGCAGCAGCGTCCGCAGCGCCCAGCGCCCGGTCGTGGTCGACCAGGTGGAGGCCCCGGCGGCCGTGGCGGAGATCGTGACGGACGCGGTCGTGGTCCGTACACCACAGGTTCGCGTCCAGGTGACTCCGGTGGTGGGCAAGGTGGCAGCCCCGGTGGTCAAGGCGGTGGCCCAGGTGGTCGTGGTGGATTCCAAGGCCGGGGCGGCGGTCCCGGTGGCCGAGGTGGACCTGGTGGTCCCGGTGGACGTGGCGGCCCAGGTGGTCGCGGTCGTCCGGCACGAGGACGTAAGTCGAAAAGGGCGAAGCGCCAAGAGTTCGACAATATGGCGGCGCCAGTTATTGGCGAAACCAGAATGCCGCAGGGCGACGGCGAGACTGTCCGTCTCGCGCGTGGTGCCTCACTGACTGAATTTGCCGACAAGATCAATGCCGATCCGGCAGCATTGGTGACCGCTTTGTTCAAATTGGGCGAAATGGTCACGGCAACTGAGTCGGTCAACGAAGACACGCTCATGCTGTTGGGTGAAGAGCTCAATTACAACGTGGAAGTTGTCTCACCAGAGGACGAAGACCGCGAACTGCTTGAAGGCTTCAATCTCGAATTCGGTGAAGACGAAGGTTCAGCCGATGATCAGGTTGTTCGCCCACCCGTTGTCACCGTTATGGGTCACGTCGATCACGGTAAAACCCGTTTGCTCGACGCGATCCGTAAGACGAATGTCATCGATCGCGAGGCCGGCGGTATCACCCAGCACATTGGTGCGTACCAGATCATCGCGCACAAGGGTGCTGACAACGAACGACCGATCACGTTCATCGATACCCCTGGTCACGAGGCATTTACTGCTATGCGTGCCCGTGGTGCCAAGGTGACCGACCTCGCGATCCTCGTGGTCGCAGCCGACGACGGTGTCAAACCACAAACCATTGAGGCGCTCAACCACGCGGTTGCCGCCGAGGTTCCGATTGTGGTTGCTGTCAACAAGGTCGATAAGCCTGACTCAGATCCGATGAAGGTTCGTACTCAGCTCACCGAATACGGCTTGGTGGCCGAGGAGTTTGGTGGCGACACCCTGTTTGTGGATGTATCTGCCAAACAAGGTCAGGGTATTGAAGAGCTACTTGAGGCAGTTCTGTTGACGGCAGATGCTGCACTAGAACTGACTGCCAACCCGAACCAGGATGCGCAAGGTGTTGCGATCGAAGCACACCTAGACCGTGGTCGCGGCCCCGTCGCTACCGTATTGGTTCAGCGTGGAACACTCCGTCCGGGTGCGTCGATTGTCGCCGGTGGTGCGTTCGGTCGCGTTCGCGCCATGCTTGATGAAAACGGCGACACGATTGACGAGGCTGGCCCGTCACGTCCGGTTTTGGTACTCGGTCTGACGTCTGTTCCCAATGCGGGTGACTCCGTGCTCGTCGTAGACGAGGATCGTAAGGCTCGCCAAATTGCAAATACACGCCAGGCACGCGAGCGAAATGCTCAGCTGTCGAAGCGTCGCGGCAAGCGCAGCCTCGAAGAGTTCCTCAAACATCTCGAATCGGGCGAGCATCAAGAGCTCAACCTCATCCTCAAGGGTGACGTGTCCGGTTCGGTTGAAGCCCTCGAGGATGCGCTGCTCAAGATCGATGTTGGCGATGATGTGTCGTTGCGCATCATTGACCGCGGTGTTGGCGCCATCACCGAGGCCAATGTCAACTTGGCTGTGGCGTCCGATGCAGTTGTGGTCGGATTCAACGTTCGTACAGAAGGCAAGGCCCGTGAGGTTGCCGACCGTGAGGGTGTTGACATTCGCTTCTACAGCATCATCTACCAAGTGATTGACGATGTCGAAGCAGCGTTGACCGGCATGCTCAAGCCTGAGTACAAAGAAGCTGAACTTGGTTCCGCTGAGGTACGCGAAGTGTTCCGTTCTTCCAAGCACGGAAACATTGCTGGTTGCTTGGTACGCAACGGACTCATTCGACGTAACGCTAAGGCACGCCTCGTGCGTGATGGGACAGTGGTCGCAGACAACCTGCAGATTGCCTCGCTTAAGCGTTTCAAAGATGACGCAACCGAAGTCAAGGACGGATACGAGTGCGGTATTGGGCTCGGCACGTTCAACGACATCAAGGTTGATGACGTGATCGAGGTATACGAGATGCAAGAGATCCCCAGGGACAAGAAGTAGGGCATTGAGATGAGCGACGTATCTCCGCGTGCGCGGCGATTGGCGGATCGGATCAAGGTCGTGGTGGCCGAGACCCTCGAGTTCAAGGTCAAAGACCCCAGACTAGGTTTTATTACAATCACCGATGCGCACATCACGAACGACTTGCGTGAGGCGAAGGTCTACTACACCGTTTTCGGTGATCAGACGCAAGCTGATGAGACTGCCGCAGCACTTGAGTCTGCCAAAGGAATGATTCGTTCTGAGGTCGGTAAGGCGACGGGTGTTCGTCACACGCCGTCGATCGAATTCGTGGCTGATGCGGTGCCCGCTGAGGCAGCTAAGATCGACTCTTTGCTTGAGCAAGCCAGGCAGTCGGACGAGGCTCTGGCTAAGCGCCGCGAGGGCGGACAGTTTGCTGGTGACGCCAACCCTTATGACGACTAGATTGGATTCACCGTCTGGCTTAGTCATCGTAGACAAGCCTGCCGATTGGACTTCGCACGATGTCGTTGGCAAATTACGCAGGATTTTTGGTACCCGCAAAGTGGGGCACTCCGGGACACTCGACCCCATGGCGACCGGCGTTCTTGTGTGTGGAGTTGGTCAAGGTACACGACTAATGGGTTACGTGTCGGATGCCGGTAAGGCCTACGATGCCACGATTCGTCTGGGACTGATGACTAGCACTGACGACGCTGAGGGTGACGTTTCATTAACCACGCCAGTTGAACTGACTACTGAACTTGAGACAGCGGCCAGGGCGAATCTGTCCGCGATGGTGGGAGAGATCCACCAGCGACCAAGTTCTGTCAGCGCGATCAAAGTTGATGGGGAGCGTGCCTACGAGAAGATGCGCCGAGGCGAATCGGTCGAGCTCCCTGCCCGCCAGGTGACGATTGAGGAACTCACCGTTCATTCGGTGCAGGCAAATGAACATATGGGTATGCCAGTAGTTGATATTGATGTGAGCGTCGCCTGTTCCTCAGGTACCTATATTCGAGCTATTGCCCGTGACTTGGGTGAGGAGCTTGGCGTCGGGGGAATTTTGACCAGTTTGCGTCGGACAAGGGTAGGGGAATTCACACTCGATGACTCGCTGTCGATAGAACAGCTAGAGAAAGAGCCGACGATCATGAGCATGGAACACGCATTGCCAGCTTTGTTTCACTGCATCACTCTCGACCAAGACAATGCCCGCAAATTTGGCAATGGTGGCAAAGTATCGCCGGAAGTAGTCGCCGAGAGTGTCCGTGCAACCGCGGCGTCAGGGACGCTGTTGGGCGTGCTGGATGCGGACGGGCGAGCACTTGGCGTCGCCGAATACAGTGAGCGGGCTATTGCCCCCAAGATTGTCTGGCCAAACTAGGCAATCATTCGTTGGGTTCGCCAAAGTTGCGGTAGATAACTGCACTTATAGCCAAGAAATGCACCGCGACTTTCGTAGTGGTGCTCGGTGAGGCGAAGTAATGCGGCAAGTGAGAGAGTGGGATCGTGAAGTTTTGGAGTGACCAGAATGAGATCCCCGAGGATTGGCCCGCGTCTGTCGTAACCATTGGCGTCTTCGACGGAGTTCACCTTGGTCATCGTGAACTTATGAGGGTCACTCGTGAGATTGCTCAGCAGCAAGGCTTATTGAGTGTGGTGCTGACGATTTGGCCCAATCCGGCTGAGGTGATCAAGCGCGCAGTGCCGCCCAAACGCCTCACGAACCTTGAGTTCCGTGCAGAACTGATCGAGTCTGTCGGCGTGGATGCTCTCGCTGTGCTCAACTTCGACGAAGATGTGGCGCACTTGTCGCCTGAGAAGTTTGTTCGTCAAGTGCTAGTTGACTCGCTCCACGCGGCTCATGTGGTTGTTGGCGCTAACTTCCGCTTCGGACGTAAAGCTTTGGGTGATGTCAACGAACTGGAACGGCTCGGAAAGCGGTTTGGATTCGAAGTAACAGTGATCGACTTGATTGACAGTAATGATCGCAAGCGTGAGATTCCCACGAGTTCGACCTATATTCGCGAGCTGATCGAAGAAGGCGATGTGACATCCGCTGCGAAGTATTTGGCTAGACCGCATCGAGTCGAAGGCCCAGTTGTGGCTGGAGATGCGCGCGGACGCGAGATGGGCTTCCCAACTGCCAACATTGACTATGAGGAATTGGCAGCGATTCCCAATGACGGGGTCTATGTCGGCAGGATCATCGTCGACCCCCACGGACCGGGTCGCGAGATTCATCCGGCAGCGATCAGTGTGGGAACGAACCCGACCTTCGATGGTGAAGAGAGGCGGATCGAAGCCTTTGCATTTGATGATGCTGAGTTAGACCTCTACGGCAAGCATTGTGCAATCGATTTCGTTGAACGACTGCGTGACCAAGAGAAATACAACACTGTCGAAGCTTTGACTGCTCAAGTAGAACTTGATGTTCAGCGTAGCCGCGAAATCCTTGGCATGTAGCGAACGTTGAGTACGACCAGGCCGCCGGCCTAGTTCGCTGGTTGCACGTTTTCTCGCACGGCAGCCAAGTTTGGGTAGCCGTTGATGGCCATCAGCAAATCGGCTTCGGCCAGAGTCGCACGCAGCTGGTGAACGAGTCCGGGAACACCGCCAAGTGATAGCGCGTACACATAAGGCCGACCAAGCCCGACCATGGTCGCGCCTAGACCGATTGCCTTGACGACATCGCTTCCGGATCGGATACCGGAATCAAATAGAACAGGCACTCGGTTGTCCACGGATTCGAGCACCGAGGGGAGCATCTCAAGTGAACTCAGGCCACCGTTAGCTTGACGGCCACCATGGTTCGAACAGTAGATGCCGTCGACACCAGCGTCAATGGCGCGGTTGGCGTCATCAGGATGCGTAATACCTTTGAGGATCAGCGGTAGTTTGGTCAGCGAGCGCAACCAGTCCAGGTCTTCCCAGGTCAATGAATTACCGAACACGGATGCCCAAGTTCCGACAATCACTTGGGGGTCTTCGCTTCCGCCTGTGAGTTCTTGGAACACCGGGTCAGTTGTGTAGTTCTTGAGCACATGGCCGCGCAGCTGCGGGAAGTTTCCGGTAGCGAGATCGCGTGGCCGCCAACCAGGAACCCATGTGTCGAGCGTGACGGTGATGCCCTTGTAACCTGCCTTCTCGGCTCGCTCCACGAAGCTAGCTGCAAGGTCACGGTTTTTGGGCGTGTACAGCTGGAAGAACCCAGGGGTGTCACCTAGATTGGCCGCCACATCTTCAAGCGAGTCCTCCATCAGAGTGGAGAAGTGCGAAGGCACTCCGGTCGCGGCCGATGCCTGAGCAACCGCTATGTCGCCATGACGGTCCCCAGTTGCTAGTCCCACGACGCCAACTGGCGCCATGAATAGTGGGCTCGGAAAGCTCATGCCCCATGCCTCGACTGTCAGATCTCTTTCGGTGGCACCGACCAGCATGCGGGGAACTAAACCCCAGTTGTCGAATGCCTTGACATTGCGGCGCTGGGTGGATTCGTCGCCAGCACCTCCAGCGACATATGACAACAAGGAGGGGTCCATGGCAGCGGATGCGCGGCGTTCAAGGGTTTCGTAATCCATGGGGAAGTCAGAAATTCTTCCGGCGAGTGCACTGAAATAGATCTCGTATTGGTAGTCGGCAAATGCCATGGTTTGGCTCCTGTTTGTTGCGAGATGGCTTATCCGTAGTAGTACGCGTCTTTTTGCGGGGTTTCAATCGCCATGGCTTACGAGGGTGAACGTATCTGAGTTGGCTACTTCAAGAACCGCGTAGGCTTCCGCAGTCAGCAACTGACATTCCTTACACTGGTGTGAAGTATTTGATCTTTGGCCGTTTACGGCATGGTGCAACGAGAGGTTCGTTTGATGCATAAGGTTTATCTGGTTCCAGGATTTTTCGGGTTCGATGAGCTTGGTTCAATGTCGTACTTTCGTCGAGTCCCGGAAGTTCTGGCAGAAGCCTTGGCCGAACGCGGATTTGACGCGGAGATCATCGAGCTCAATACGGCGCCAACGTCTTCTATTCGCAAACGTGCCGTCGATCTGATGGAGGCTGTAGAGGCTACCGGAGGTTTTGGAGCCGAGTCCATCAGTTTTGTTGGTCACTCCACCGGTGGACTTGATGTTCGTCTGCTGCTCTCGCCAGGCGTCAAGCTTGTGCCCGATGATCGCGAGGAACAGGTAGGGGAGCTCACTCGCTCAGCAATCAGCCTTGCGACCCCGCATTTTGGAACTCCAATGGCGAGCTTCTTCACCTCCATGAATGGGCGGTATTTGCTTTACCTTCTGGCTACGTTTGTGACGAGCCACCCTGGCCGGGTTGGTACGTGGATGGGCGCTAGAGCAATTACTAAGCTTGCAAGGTTCGGTGATCGTTTTGGTCAGACAGACACTCTTGTTGATTCTTTTGCCGAGAACATGCTTCGACATGTTCGTCCGGAACAAAGTGATGAACTTTTCGGGTATCTGCAAGAAATGGCAAGTGACCAAGGTGCCATGTTGCAGCTGACCCCAGAGGCAATCGACTTGTTTAACGCCGCGGTACTTGATCGTGACACTGTTGATTACGTCAGCCATGTGACAGCAGCGCCACCTCCTGGATTCCCGCCGCTACCGGGTGCCTCAGCTGGAAGTATTTACGAGTCCACGACTAACGTCATGTTCGGCTTGATTTATCGTCTGGCATCGCGCGAATCACGGCAATATCCGTTCCCGAGTCCGGCAGAGGAACTGCGTGCCATGGTGCAAGAGCAGCTACCGTTTGCTTTGACCTCAAGCAGCAACGATGGTGTTGTGCCGACTTTGAGCCAGGTGTGGGGCCGAGTTGGAGGGGTTTATCTGGGAGATCACCTCGACGTCATCGGTCAATACACCCATGTTGATGAGACTGGCCGCTATGAAGGATGGCTCCACAGTAAGTCAGGCTTCGATGAGGAACGATTCAACCTCGTGTGGAACAACATTGCCGACAACATCGTGAATCCTGAGCCCGAGAAGTCAACTGAAGTGGCCAAGAAGGTTGCTGCTAAGAAACAAGCCACCAAAAAACGCCCGGCTAAAAAAGCAGTAGCTAAAAAGGCCGTGGCCAAGAAAACGACAGCGAAGAAAGCTGTAGCTAAAAAACGGCCAACGAAGAAGGCCGCTAAGAACTAGCCGCTCGGGCAGAAATGAGCACCTCTAGATTGGCTTTCACCTCAGGCCATTCAGGTGCTATGACGGAGAAGACGACGCTGTCTCGCAAGGTTCCGTTGGATCGTCGTTTGTGCATACGCAGGGTGCCTTCATAGGCGGCTCCCCACTTGCGCATCGCTGCTTGTGACCGAAGATTCAAGTTGTCCGTCTTGAGTTGAACTCGAGCCATATCTAACTGCTCAAATGCGTAACCCAACATGAGAAGTTTTGTTTCAAGGGTGCATGAAGTTGCCCAGACCTCGGGGCTGAAAGTCGTGTAGCCAACGCAAACCCCGGCATGCGATGGATCGGGTTCGTAATAGGAAGAAGTACCGATTACGGATCGACCTGAGCTGCGGCGAATAACGAGTGGAAGTCTACGCCCGCTTATGTGGGCATTGTGGACCTCCTCATCCCACTCGTCTTCGGTAGATGGGCGATTGGGGATGTGCGTCCAACATTCGTCATTATCGAGTGCCTCAAGCAATTCCGCTCCGTCACCAGTGGAGTAAGGCTGAATGGTGACGAATTCGCCTTGGAGATTGAGATCTACAGGTGGCCATATTGACTGCGGCCATGGCATGAGGGGATCTGCGGACACTTCGAGTCGCCACCGTTCGTCGTTGCTGATTTCTTAGCCAGATTATTGGCCAACGAGCTAGAACTAACCCTAGACCACGGGGTTCCTTGCTCAAACTAACTCTGTTAGTCTTAAAGAACGGCAACTGGACGAGTGCCCGGTTGACAGCTAGGGGTTAGCGGCAATCTTGCCGACAAACAAACCAGCTGGTTCCGACGAAAATTCATGAGACACAAGGTCCGTGATCTGATCGCGCTCGAAGGAAAAGAAATAAATGTCAATTGACGCTGCAACAAAGACCAAGCTCATTGAAGAGTACGCAACGACTCCTGGTGACACCGGAAGCCCTGAAGTTCAGGTTGCAATCCTGTCGCACCGCATCAAGCAACTGACCGAGCACCTTAAAGATCACAAGCACGATCACCACTCACGTCGTGGTTTGCTTCTGCTCGTCGGTCGTCGTCGCCGTCTGCTCAACTACTTGGCTGCAACAGACATCACTCGTTACCGCGAACTTATCGAACGACTCGGTATTCGCCGCTAAAACCAGCGAGAGGCACTGGCTGCCACCCTCGCTGGGTATTTGTCGGTCCTCGGTAGTGGTCCTCGCGGCACAAGATTTCGCGGGTACTTCGATCGAAGGCCGGACATCGCTGGCAAGGAAAATGCAAGGCCAGGGCCTCTCTCAATTATGAAGGAGAGGCACCTATGGAAGGGCCCGAAATTAAAACCGCTGAAGCCGTTATTGATAATGGATCGTTTGGCACTCGCACTATCAAATTCGAAACTGGCCGTTTGGCCCAGCAGGCAAGTGGTTGCGCCGTTGCCTATCTAGATGACGACACCATGATCTTGTCGGCAACCACGATCGGAAAAAGCCCACGCGAAGGCTTCGACTTCTTCCCGCTAACGGTTGATGTCGAGGAGCGCATGTACGCTGCCGGTCGTATTCCAGGTTCGTTCTTCCGCCGCGAAGGACGTCCAAGCGAAGACGCAATCCTGACTTGCCGTCTGATCGACCGTCCGCTTCGCCCGAGCTTCATCAAGGGACTGCGTAACGAGGTTCAGGTTGTTGAGACCGTTATGGCTCTCAATCCCGAGCACCTCTACGACGTGCTGGCGATCAATGCCGCTTCTATGTCGACAGTCCTATCGGGCGTTCCGTTTACCGGTCCGATCGGTGGCGTTCGCGTTGCTTTGATCCGTGGCCAGTGGGTTGCATTCCCGACCAACACCGAGCTGGAAGAGGCCGTGTTTGACATGGTCGTGGCGGGCCGCATCGTTGAAGACGACGTCGCCATCATGATGGTCGAGGCAGAAGCAACCGAACGCACGATTGAACTCGTCGCCGGTGGCCAGAGTGCTCCGACCGAAGAAGTTGTGGCTGACGGTCTCGATGCAGCGAAGGGCTTCATCCGCACACTGTGTGAAGCACAGTCGGAGCTTGCCGCCGTTGCTGCCAAGGAAACCCGTGAGTACCCAGTGTTCTTAGACTACGAAGACGATGTGTTCGAGGCTGTGCAAGCGGCCGCTTCTGAGCAGGTCAGCGAAGCCATGACGATCGCCGATAAGCAGGATCGTGAGGCACGTTTGTCCGAGATCAAGGCAGAGGTTGTCGAGCAACTGGGCGGTCAGTTCGAGGGTCGCGAAAAGGAGATCGGCGGGGCGCTCAATGCTCTTTCGAAGAAGCTGGTTCGCCAGCGTGTTCTTCGTGACAAGGTTCGCATCGATGGCCGTGGCCTAGCTGACATCCGTACCCTGAGCGCCGAGGTCGACGTGATCCCGCGCGTGCATGGTTCGGCGATTTTCGAGCGTGGCGAAACCCAGATCTTGGGCGTCACCACACTCAACATGCTCAAGCTCGAGCAGCAGTTGGATGTTCTGGGTGCTGCCAAGTCCAAGCGCTACATGCACCACTACAACTTCCCGCCGTTCTCAGTTGGTGAAACCGGTCGTGTGGGTTCGCCCAAGCGTCGCGAAATCGGTCACGGTGCACTCGCTGAGCGTGCTCTCGTTCCGGTGCTTCCAAGTCGTGAAGAGTTCCCGTATGCGATCCGTCAGGTCTCCGAGGCCTTTGGTTCAAACGGTTCGACCTCCATGGGTTCGGTTTGTGCCTCAACGATGGCGCTGCTCAACGCTGGTGTTCCGCTCAAGGCTCCGGTTGCCGGTATTGCCATGGGTCTGATCTCCGATGAGGTCGACGGTAAGACCGAGTACGTAGCACTCACTGACATCCTCGGAGCTGAGGATGCCTATGGCGATATGGACTTCAAGGTCGCTGGTACCAAGGACTTCGTGACGGCACTTCAGCTCGACACCAAGCTCGACGGTATTCCCGCTTCGGTTCTCGCTGGTGCACTCAAGCAGGCATACGACGCCCGCGTTGCGATCCTCGATGTCATGACTGAGGCAATCGACGCTCCGGACGAAATGAACCCGTTGGCTCCACGCATCATCACGGTCAACATTCCGGTTGCCAAGATTGGTGAGGTCATTGGACCTAAGGGCAAGATGATCAACCAGATCCAAGAGGACACTGGCGCTGACATCTCGATCGATGATGACGGAACTGTGTTCATCGGTGCGACGACTGGCGAGGCTGCTGAGGCTGCTCGCGAGACGATCAACCAGATCGCCAACCCGACGCTACCAACAGTGGGCGAGCGTTACCTCGGAACCGTTGTGAAGACCACCAACTTCGGTGCGTTCATCTCGCTGGTTCCTGGTACCGACGGTCTGCTGCACATCACCGAGGTCAAGAAGCTTGTCGGTGGCAAGCGCATCGATTCGGTTGACGATGTCGTGAGCGTTGGTCAGAAGATTCAGGTTCAAATCAAGGATGTGGATGATCGCGGCAAGCTGTCGCTGGCTCCTGTGCTTGAAGACGAAGAGTCGTCCGTCTCTGAGCCAGCCAACGCCTAAGCGTTAGTCAAGCTCAATGCCAACCAAAACTTCAACTCGCACGCTGCACTCTGGCAAGGACGGTTCCGTTATCAAACGGACCGTTCTGTCAGGTGGCATGCGGGTTATGACCGAGCACGTTCCGGGTTCCAACTCGGTCGCGCTCGGTTTTTGGGTTGGTGTGGGTTCGCGAGATGAGACCCCCAAATCGGCCGGTGCCACTCACTTCTTGGAGCATCTGCTGTTCAAGGGAACTAAGAAACGCACCGCGTTTGAGATTTCGGCCGCGATCGAAACGGTTGGTGGTGACCTCAACGCATTCACTTCCAAGGACTGCACTTGCTTCCATGCGCGAGTACTCGAACGCGACACTGAACTCGCGGTCGATGTGCTGTCCGATATGGTGACCAGTTCGACGATCACTAAGGACGAGTACGAAACTGAACGTCCTGTTGTGTTGGAAGAGATCGCTATGTACGAGGACGATCCGGGCGATGTGGCACAGCAAGGTTGGTCCAAACGGATGTTTGCACACACGCCGCTAGCCGATCCGATCCTTGGAACCGTCGAGACGATTGCCCAGATGGATCGCCGCACGGTCGTTGCGCACTATCGCAAGCACTATGTGCCCAGCAAGATCGTTGTTAGTGCTGCTGGGGCAGTGGACCACGCGCAGTTCGTTCGCTATGTCAAAAAGCACATGGGTACTTGGGTTGCAGGCTTTGACGCTGAGCCGATTCCGCCCAGAGTTGTGTCGGCTGGGTTGGGTTCGCGTCGAGACCGGTCTGAGCCGGGGTCGCACATCATCAAACGCCCAACCGAACAAGCGCACCTCGTGCTCGGTGTTCCGGCTTTTCCGATTCGTGATGAGCGGTTCTGGGCGCTGTCTGTCCTCGACACCGCCATCGGGTCGGGTATGTCGAGTCGCCTGTTCCAAGAGGTGCGCGAGAAGCACGGACTTGTTTATAGTGTGCAAAGCTTCCGCGCCACGTTCACTGACACGGGTGCGTTTGGCGTCTATGCCGGGACCAGGCCCGAGAAAGCTAAGCAGACTGTCAGCGTGATCCGCGAAGTGCTGGCTGATGTTGCGTCCAGGGGGCTTGGCGGTAATGAGGTTGAGGATGCCAAGAGTCAGCTTCGTGGTGCCAGCATTCTGGCCACTGAGGATGCCCAAGCGCGCATGAGTCGCCTTGGTCGCTCCGAATTGATTACTGGCGAGTTGTTGTTGGCATCCGACATTCACGAACGGATCGATTCCGTTGATCTCGATGCTGTCAATTCGGTCGCTCGCGACTTGCTGACGAAGCCGTTGACGTTGACCGCTGTTGGTCCGTTTGATCGTAGGATGAAGTTCGACACGTCAGCCGTTGTTTAGTTCCGCCCAGCGCCGTGGCGTAGGTTTGGTGCACATCTCAAGGAGGCCAAGATGGTTCGGGTAGCAGTTATCGGTGCGCAAGGACGCATGGGTTCGCAGGTCGTTCAGGCCGTGCAAGAGGCAGACGGGCTTGAGCTTGTTGCTGAACTCGATCAAGGCGATGACCTTGCGCAATTGGGTGCGGCTGGTGCTCAGGTTGCTGTCGACTTCACTCACCCCGGCGTCGTCATGCAGAATCTCGACGCGTGTATCTCGCAGGGCGTCAATGTGGTGGTAGGGACCTCCGGATTCGACCCGGCGCGCATTGCTGAGGTTGAGAAGCTGCTGGCTGGCAACTCCAGCGTTGGCGTCGTGATCGCACCGAACTTTGGCATCGCTGCTGTGCTCATGATGAAGTTCTCTGAGCTGGCTGCACCTCATTTCGAATCGGTTGAAATTGTTGAACTTCACCACCCCGATAAGGCCGACGCACCCTCGGGTACGGCTCGTCGCACCGCAGAGCTGATCACCGAGGCTCGTAACGAAGCGGGACTTGAGCCTGCGCCAGATGCCACGGTCGAGTCGCTTGAGGGCGCGCGCGGAGCTGTCGTTGGTGAGGTGCCGATCCATGCCATCCGTTCGCGCGGGATGATCGCTCATCAAGAGGTGATCTTCGGAACGTCCGGCGAACTGCTGACGATTCGTCACGACTCGATGAACCGTGAGTCATTCATGCCAGGTGTTGTACTTGCCGTTCGCGAGGTTGTGAACCGCCCTGGTCTCACCTTCGGTCTTGAACATCTGCTCGGCCTCTAAACCGGCTTGAACCAGCACTAATATGCGAGCCAAAAGTACCGCGATCCTGCTCGGAGTAATCCTTGCGATCTACCTAGTGATTACCGTGGGCTTTGGTTACGCCTTTGTAGCCACCGGAGATGGGCTGGCTATAGGTATCGGTATTGGCCTGTGGGTGCTGGCGGTTCTTGGAGCCTGGATCATCTGGCGCGAGTTTGAATTTGGGCGACACACGCAAACCATGGCTTACGAGCTCGAACAAGCAGGTGAACTGCCACCAGACATTTTGGCCCGCACTCCGGGTGGTCGGGTGGATCGTGAAGCTGCCGATGCGGAGTTTCAACGCATGCGCATCCTTGTTGATCAAAACCCTGACGATTGGCGACCGTGGTTCAACCTCGCGACCGCCTACGATGCCGCAGGGGATCGCAAGCGCGCCCGTGAGGCGATGCGGCATGCCTGGGATCTGTACTCCGCCTAGTCTGCTGCGAAAGAAAGACTTGCAGACGTCCGGTTTCTTTGAAGTTTCTTAGTGCCCAATTGTCATTCTGAATATGACAGCTAAACGTGAGCGTACGTAGACCGAACTTTTCGACGCGTGCCACAACAAACCAAGTGGAATGGGTAATTTGATGTTGAAGAAGAACAGAACCGCGCTAATCGCATTCGGTGGCCTGACGGCGGTCGCCTTGACTTTGAGCGGTTGCTCAGGGGAGTCCGATGAGTCCAAGGATGGAGAGGGATGTTCGTCAATTTCGGCATCACCAGTCGCATCATCTAGTACAACGTCGACTACTTCGGCATCGAATTCAACAGCCAAGGCCAAAGCGGGTACGCCAACTGCGACCGTTTCAACCCCTACCTCCTATTTGTCCCCGATACAAGCTGCCGATATCGCTCTAAAGAAGGCGCCTGGAACAGCCGTCAAGATTGAAGCGGAGTGTGAAGACAAGACGAATGTCTGGGAAGTTGTCATTCGTGGCGCAAATGATGCGGGCAAGAAGTTCTACATCGATCGTGCAACCGGTGCCATCAAGAGTGAGAAAGACGAAAAACTCTCTGATGCGCAGAAGCAAACGCCTAAGGTTGATATCAGGCGAGCCATCGACATAGCGCTCAAGGCAGTGCCCGGCGCTCTTGATGAGGCCAAGCTGGATCTGGACGGCTCGACGCTGATGTGGAAGACAGAGATCGTCAACACTTCTGGTGATGATTTTGACGTCAACATCGATGCTTCATCAGGTCAAATCCTCAAGGTAGAAAAGGACTAATTCTCGGCAGCTTATGCTGGAGCTGGGTAGGTTGCAGCTATACAGAAAGGGGTCGGGCCAGTGAGAAACCGGGTTTCACGATTCTCGCTGTCTCGGCCACAGTCAACAAATCTTGACGACCAAGTCTTCAAGACTGCAGCTCGCAAGATTGGGATTCAAGTCGCAGCCCTTAGTGCCGTAATGGTTCTAGCAGGTGCAGTCTTGCTGCTTGCCTACTTTTGGATCGAGTCCAAAGAACACCACGGCTCGGGTTCTGATTTGGCTCTGAACGACTTGGATTTGGAGGACCTACTTCAAATAGGCCTAGTCGTGGGTGTCGGCGTAGTGGTCATGGCGGGACTCGGAGCGCTGTTATTCGCTCGCCGAGCGGTGCAACCATTGGAGGAATCTATGCGCCGCCAACGCAATTTTGTAGGCGACGCGAGCCACGAATTGCGCACTCCGCTGGCTGTGCTGAGCGTGCGAGCTCAGCAGCTCGAGATGATGGTCGGACAGGACAGCGAGCTACAGCCGGTTGTTGCTGAGTTGCGTGCGGGGACTCTCTTGATGACAGAGATCGTAAATGATCTCCTAGTTTCGGTTACTGATCCTGGCGTAGTTGCTCGTCCAGCGCGACTTGCTGCGGTACTCACCGATGTTCACGATGATTTCAGGTTACTGGCAGAACGACGTCAGATCATTCTCGATTTTCCGGAGACGGAATCAACCTTTGCAGAGGTGTTTGTGCCGGTTCCGCATGTTCCGTTGCGGCGAGCTCTGGGTGCGCTAGTTGACAACGCTATTGGTCATTCGCCGCAAGGCAGTACTGTTCGCGTTTACATGACGACTGAGTCAAATAATGTCGAGATACGGGTTGAAGACCAGGGTTCCGGCATCCGCGGAATTGAACCGGAGCGAGTCTTCGAGCGGTTCGCACATGGAGCCACGGTTGTGGATGGGATCAGCGGTCAGGATGTGCGTTCGTCTCACGGAATCGGGTTGGCGTTGGTACGCGATGTTCTCTCGCGGCATTCTGGAACTGTCGAAGTCGAACGAACAGACGCCGACGGCACTACGTTCTGTGTGGTGCTCCCACGGTTAACCAGTGAACAAGTCGATCATTACCGTAGTCAATATGAAACGTAGCGGCAGCTCGCCTAGACCATCGCAGGGGTCTGCGCGTCCAAAAGTTCTCTTGATCGAGGATGATCCACGATTAGGGCCAGCTACGAAGCAAACGCTGGAGCTTGATTGGTCTGTCACGCTGGTGACTGACGTGGAATCGGCCTTCCGTGCCGTAGAGACGGAAGTTTTTGCCGTTGCGATAGTGGATCGGAGGCTTCCGGACGGTGATGGTCTCGATTTCGTTTCATGGCTACGTGGGCGTGACAATGCATTGCCCGTACTTGTTCTCACCGCATTAGGAGAGACAGTAGACAAGGTCGAAGGTCTTGACGCTGGCTCCAACGACTACTTGGTCAAGCCCTTCGAGTTCGCTGAACTCAATGCGAGGCTGCGCGCGCTCACCCGTGACTACAGCAGTGGCGGTAACGGAATCGAAATCGGTAGTTGGGTTTTCTTCCCACACAACAAGACCCTTGAATCGCCTTATACGGGGCGGATTTTGCTTACCGAGAAAGAGGCGGCGTTGCTTGAGGTTCTGTCCGTGCAGCCGGCGGTGACGTTCT
This sequence comes from Actinomycetota bacterium, assembly GCA_963169225.1. Taxonomy (GTDB): domain Bacteria; phylum Actinomycetota; class Actinomycetes; order S36-B12; family UBA10799; genus KLAP162. The sequence continues at coordinate 610 of CAUJDH010000067.1, read as the reverse complement.
CTCGGCAACAATTATTGACCGAGGTGTTCGACAACAGCGTCCAAGAGGGAACGGTCGACACTTATGTGCATTACCTTCGTCGAAAAGCCGACACGGACCTCATCGAGACGGTACGAGGTGTCGGCTATCGTTTGGGAACTCCGGTTTGAGTAGTGTCTGTGTCGCCAGCCATGTTGAACCGCGCTCGGTCAGGTTGTCGGGTCGACCGGGACGCCGCCGATGCTGAGTTCCAGCGCATGCGTGACCTAGTTGATCAGAACCCTGACAATTGGCGACCCTGGTTCAACCTTGCGACAGCTTACGACGCCTCGGGGGATCGCAAGCGAGCCCGCGAATCCATGCGACATGCTTGGGATCTGTACTCGGGTGCGGCATAGGCTGACCTAATTGTCGAATAGATGCGAGGAAATAAGGGTGTAAATGCCCTATTCTCGACATTCGGGTCAATTTCCCCAAAGTTGTTGAAACTCTAGTGCTCTCAACGTTTTTATGGGTGAAAAGAATAATTAAAAACAAGATCATTTTTGCACGGGACTGCTGAGGGTTTGATTGTCACCTGACTTTTGGGGCCAGTGTTGGTTCTTTGAGGGGATGACTGTTATGCCTAAGG
>CAUJDH010000066.1 GCA_963169225.1 Actinomycetota bacterium | reverse complement strand
TGCGGCTGCGGGCCATATCTCGTGCCTTGCGGGCGGCAATTCGAGCAACTGAAGCAGCCACTGCCTTGCGGGCGATCTCTTTGCCCTCCTTGGGATTCTGTTCAAACCATTCGCCCAGCTGATCGTTAACGATCTTCTGTACATAAGTCTTGGCTTCGGTATTTCCCAGTTTGGTCTTGGTTTGTCCTTCGAACTGCGGCTCGGCCAGTTTGACCGACACAATCGCAGTCAAGCCTTCGCGCACATCGTCGCCGGACAGGTTGGTGTCCTTCTCTTTGAGAACTCCCCACTCACGAGCGAACTTGTTGACCAAGCTGGTAAGCGCGGTTCTGAAGCCCTCCTCGTGTGTTCCACCCTCAGTCGTGCCAATCGTATTGGCAAAGGTGTGAACGGATTCTGAGTACATTCCAGTCCACTGCATGGCAACCTCGGCACTCACACCCTTATCGGTGTCTTCGCCTTCAAACCAAATCACATTGTCGTGGGCTGGACCCTTTGATGCATTGAGATATTTAACGAAGTCCGAGATTCCGCCGTCGTACTTATAAGCAGCTTCAAGCTTGACTGGGTTGCCTTCGTCATCCACCTCGTCAGTTGCCCGCTCATCGGTCAGACGAATTGACAAACTGCGATTGAGGAACGCCATCTCTTGGAAGCGGCGTGAGAGCGTCTCGAAATCGAAGACTGTGGTGTCGAAGATTTCTGGATCTGGCCAGAATGTGACACTTGTTCCGGTCTTATCGGTCTTGTCGCCCTTCTCCAAGTCCGCCTCAGGAACACCTTGAGCGTAGGACTGGCGCCAGAAGTAGCCGTCGGTTTGGATCTCAACCTCAACTCGGGTTGAGAGCGCATTCACGACCGAGATTCCCACACCGTGCAGACCACCAGAAACCGAGTAACCACCATCGCCGAACTTTCCGCCGGCGTGTAGAACAGTGAGCACAACCTCGACAGCTGGGCGGCCTTCTTTCTCGTGAATACCGACCGGAATACCGCGTCCATTGTCGATAACACGTACTGCACCGTCGGCAAGAATCGTGACCTCAATGTGATCACAGTGACCAGCGAGAGCTTCATCTACGGAGTTGTCGACTACCTCGTACACCAGGTGATGGAGGCCTCTTTCACCTGTGGAGCCGATGTACATTCCAGGCCGTTTGCGAACGGCCTCTAAACCCTCGAGAACTGTGATATCACCAGCGTCATATGACACTCATAGATTCTATCGCGAAGGCCGGAAAATAGTGGCTGAATTCGGACTTTTTGACCGCTTGTTAGCGGGGTGAAAAACCGCCATTTTTGGCGTATTTTCAACAAAATCCTAGCCGTAGGTATCTCGTGGTCCTCGGCCTTTGACCCGATATTTACCGCCAGGCTTACGTACTGGTTCCGGGCCTCGGATTTCGAGAGATGCCACAACACCTGAGCCAACCGTGTCATCGATTTTCTTGAGGATCTCAACCGACAAAATCCTAGTCTGAGTAGCCCAGGCGGTGGAATCTGCTTGCAAGATCAATATGGCCTTGTCCGCGTCAAATCCAACTGGTTTCACATGGGCGGCATATTCCGCTCCAATAATGTCGTTCCAGTCAGCCATAACTGTCGCCAACTCAGCGTGCTTTCCCCATTGATTAGCCTCAATCAAGCTATCCACGGCAGCACCCAGGGTGACCGGATCTCGAGGCGCATTCGCCCTGGCGGCAGCATCTCGGTTGACGTACTCGTCAACTTGACGCTTCGAATCACCAGCTGAGGTCGATTCGCTCGCCGCAGACTTTGAGCTTGATTTGATTGTGGGCCGGATCCGGCGGATGCGGTCAAGCTGTTGACTAACTAGATCAGCTTTCTTCGCCACGATTCACCTCCCCCTGGACAACATTTCCTGGGGTCACGACAAAGGTGGTGCCTGCTAGTTGGTCAGGAACATCATTGGCGACAGCCGCCGTAATGATCGCTTGGTCAACTCCCGCGGCGAAATTGGCCAGCGCCTCTCGCCTCGAAGAGTCCAACTCAGCAAAAACGTCATCGAGGATCAGCACTGGATCTCCTGCGCTATCGATCCCACGCATAAGTTCAAACGAAGCCAATCTCAGCGAAAGTGCCACCGACCAACATTCACCATGGGAGGCATAGTGCTTTGCCAGTAGACCATCGACAGTGAGAACTAAGTCGTCCCGATGCGGTCCGACAAGGGTGATACCTCGTGCGATTTCTTCGCTGGACTTAGCCTCGATACTCGACAAGATCAAGTTCGCTAATTCTTCGCGATTAACCGGCACTGGTTCTCCCGGCTCTAATACTCCGGCATCCACAAAGCTGCGTGCCTGGTAGCCAACCACGGCTGGTTTACCGGGCGCCACCTGTTCGTAAGCCTTAGTCATGAGTGGCGCAAGTTCACTAACCAGTGCCAGACGCCCATATAGCAATGCGGCACCTTGCTCAGCCAATTGCTCGTTCCAAATCTTCAAAGTCGAATTGTCGTCCGCACCTGAACCACTATGGCTTTCGCCGCCGGAACGGAAGCGTGACTTGGACATCGACTTCAACAATGCATTGCGTTGTTTGAGTACCCGCTCGTAGTCGGCACGAATTCCCAAATAACGCGGCGCACGTTGGATCAGCACTTCGTCTAAAAATTTGCGCCTAGCCGCAGGATCACCTTTGACCAATCCCAAGTCTTCGGGAGCAAACACAACAGTCCGCAACTGACCAACGAGTTCACGAGGTTTGACTGGCGAACCAGAGATCTGCAAGCGGTTGGATCTGCCTGGAATCACGGCAATCTCCGCTACGGATCGACTAGCAGCTGGCATATCACCGTCACTCGTGACCTCACCACGAACGAATTCCAACCGGATCGTAGCTTGGCCACCTTCACGATTCACCAACGGTAAATCCTGAGCTACTCGGTGGCTAGACAAAGTAGAGATATAAGCGATTGCCTCTATGACATTGGTTTTACCAATCCCATTAGGACCTACGAGAACATTGACGCCCGGCCGGAGTTCAAGAGTGAGCTCCAGATAGCTTCGAAAATCCCGCAGTTCGAGGCGGTCAACGAGCATGTGAACCTAGGAAGACAGGCGTACTGGCATCAGTAGGTACTGGTAGCTATCGGCTGGAGTATTCGAGGTTGGCGTAAGCACCGCCGGTCGAGTCGAATTAGTGAAGGCGACGTTGACATCTTCGGTATCGATTGCGCCGAGGCCATCAAGTAGGTAGCCAGGGTTGAAGGCGATCTCAATCGGCTCGCCGTCAATCTTGCACTCCACCGATTCTGATGCCTGAGCTTCATCACCTGAACCAGCGCGGAGCGATACTTCGCCATCGGTGAAGTTGAGCTTGACCGGGGTGTTGCGTTCGGCAACCAAAGACACACGCTTTACTGCCTCGATGAGCTCGGACGTTGAGACGGTCGCCAGGGTATCCGTCTCATCGGGAAGTAGTTGACGGTACTTAGGGAACTCACCGTCGAGCAAACGTGTAGTGGTCGCTCGTCCTTCGCCCTCGAATCCCATCAGGCCTTCACCAGCGGTCTCTGGTGCATAAGCGATTCGTACCTCGTCAGCCTGCACGAGCTGCTTAGCCGCATCGGCTAGAACTCGAGCGGGAACCAGCGCATTGCCGGTGAAGCCTGGGTTGAGTGAGGTCCAGGTAAGTTCGCGTACTGCTAGGCGATAGCGATCCGTGGCAGCCATGGTCACTTTGTTGTCGTCGATCTCGATCCGAACGCCAAGCAACATGGGAAGAGTGTCATCGCGGCCCGCAGCTACAGCAGCTTGGGACACTGCGTGAGCAAAATTTGCACCTGGCAATGAACCGACGGGATCTGGCATCTCAGGAAGCTTTGGGTACTCGTTTACTGGAAGCGTGGGAAGTGCAAAGCTCGAACGACCACACTCGACCTCGACTCGATTACCCTCCACGCTTACAACAACTGGCTTAGCTGGAAGGGACTTGGAGATGTCGGCGAGTAGGCGACCTGAAACGAGTGCTGAGCCAGCTTCATCAACTGATGCGTCGACAGCTGCCTTGGAAGCGTTCTCCATATCGAATCCGGAAATGCTTAGTGCAGCGTCCTCGGCATTGAGGAGAAGTCCCGACAGCGTAGGAATCGACGGACGATTAGGCAAAGCACGCGCAGCCCACGTCACTGCATTTGCCAGATCGTCGCGTTCCACTCTGAACTTCACTTGTTTACTCCTTGAACGAGTTGTTTCTTGGTCTTCGAACTTGCAACCAGTTTGTCGAATTTGTGATCCGAACTAACAAACGACAAGTCGCTAGACCAGGCGATCACTCATGTTTTCACATTTTGTAGTTACTGACCGGCAATTGCGCTAAGTGCCTCGGATTACTTTTTGTCGAGTTCGCTCTCTGTCCAAAAATCTTAATTTCTTTAAGTGTTGGTGATGGTGGTAGGTGTAGTGGAATATGTGGATAAGTGGCGTTTTTGCAGGTCAATCCGTGAAATTACAAAAGTGTGAGATGTGGGAACCCATGTTATGTAATTTGGGATTCTGTGTGAACGGCTTAGCTATTCCACATGACGGTTCGGTTAGCAGCTGGCAAACCACAGGGATATAAACAGAACTCAGATTGTTATTCACAAAGTTATCCACAGGCTGTGAATACATAAAGTGACAACGTACGGCAACTAGATCACTCGCAGTAATTGAACAGTTTCTTAACGTGATGGAAACAGCTAAGCCCCGACCAGAAATAACTGGACGGGGCTTAGCTTCGAAGGCTAGTGAAGAAAGAAAACTACATTCCGTTCTTGATTAGGCTCGTCAAACGAGTCACTTGATCGTAAACATCGGGCTTAGCAGCCATCTCTTGGGTAATTTTCTTCTGCGCATGCATCACGGTGGTGTGATCGCGGCCGCCAAAGTGCTTACCGATCGTTGGCAGCGAATCATCGGTGAGGTCACGGCACAGGTACATCGAGATTTGGCGAGCGTGCACTAACGGATTGGTTCGTGCTTTCGAGCACAGTTCTTCCATAGAGATTCCAAAGAAGTCTGCAGTCTGCTCCATGATCACCTTGGTGGTGATTGTCGGCCCGTGTTGGTTAGCCAGTAGATCCCGCAGAACCATCTCAGCCAACGGAACCGTTACTGGTGAACCGTTGAGGTTGGCGAATGCCGAAACTCGGATCAAAGCTCCTTCAAGTTCGCGGATATTCGTCGAGATTCGCGAGGCAATGAATTCAAGGACTTGAGGATCAACTTGAATGCTCTCGGTTGCGGCCTTCTTGCTCAAGATCGCAATTCGAGTCTCCAGATCCGGCGGCTGAATGTCAGTGATGAGACCCCATTCGAAACGTGAACGCAGGCGATCCTCAAAGTTCAGCAGTTGCTTAGGTGGAAGGTCAG
>CAUJDH010000065.1 GCA_963169225.1 Actinomycetota bacterium | reverse complement strand
GGAGGCCATGGCTGATCGTTCTTAATCGCGCTCCAAAGTTTTTCTGCCTGCGGAGACATTGACACAGTGGCCATATCGTCGTTGTATACAAACGGCACGGTGGCAAAAGTGACACTGTCAGGGCGCAGCTCGGAGAGGTTTATTGCCAACTCCTGCATATCTTCCATACTTGCCAGGCCTGGGTCAACGGTCAGTGTCTTAGTGGCGGCTTCCAGAACTTGATATAGCTTGACCGGATTCTTGATCGTGTCGAGTGAAATAGCCTTACGCATGGCGGAGGAGAGGAATTCTTGCTGACGCTCAATGCGACTGATGTCGCTGCCGTCAGAGAGAGCCTTACGAGCCCGGACAAAAGCTAATGCTTGTTCACCCTTGACGACTGATTTGCCAGCGGGAAGATCCAGTTTGGAATCCTTGTCGTAGACCGCCTTTTCCAGGCAAACTTCGACGCCATCGAGTGCGTTCACCACGCCTTTGAATCCAGCGAAATCAACAACGGCGAAGTGGTCAGCCTTGATTCCAGTTTGCTCTTCGATCGTTTTGACCGTGCAGGATGGGCCGCCAAGATCGAAAGCTTCGTTGATCCGAGCTTGGTATCCGCCGACCATCTCGCCCTGCTTGTTTTTACACATCGGCAGATTAACCATCATGTCGCGCGGAATGCTGACAGCGAGAGCACGAGTGCGGTCGCCAGAGACATGAAGGATGATCGTTGTATCACTACGGGCACCTTCAATTTCGTGTGGTTTTCCGTAGCCCTTGGAGTTTTTACCCTCTCGAGTGTCTGAACCCATGAGAATGATGTTGATCGGATCGCCAGGTTGGGCCGTGCGGGTTGACTGCCAGTTCGCGCTTTGATCGGCTGTGATGTCGAGCTGATTCAGAAAGTAGAAGCCGAAAGCTGAGACGCCGGTTGCGGCCAGAATGCACATCGCAACGAACCCAGCAAAGATCCTGCCCCAATGGCGCTTCTTTTTGGGCTGAGCAGCGTTGTTGGGGTGCGGCTCAGGAGTGACCTCTGAGGCCGCACTGCCAGCGGAGACCTCAGGGGTCTCACTGGTGTTCGCGTCGTCGCTCACCCGGTGCCTACTTTCGTTTTCGACTTTGCCGTTGGACGTGTATTTGGAAGTTTCGTCCAACCCTAAAGAATCTTAGATCCACTAAGGCGGAGGAACGGTATTTTTACGCAAATAAAGACGCGTTCTTTACATGCTTAATTCCCATTGTGAACTGTTCATCCGGGTATTCTTCGCTTGACCTCGACAATTTGACTTCTTGTTTCGCCCTTTTTAGGCCACCGGAATCGCTCGTTCTTGCTCAGTGATATGCGCAATTTGCTCGGGATCCAAACCACGACAAAGTACGAGAGACGTGGCCCGGGACGAGCTTTGGTGGGTGGGGGTGGCGATCAGAGATCCTAGTGTGACGGCAGTAGCTAGTTGAGGATTTTGAGTGAACGCAGCTGGCCAGAATTCGGTTGGTTGGAGCGGAAGCTCGGAGAGTAGGACGCGGGAACCGGCTTTAGTCCCGTGTGCCGCCAAGAATTCTGCAGCTAATTGCGAAAGCTGGGCATGGGTGAAGCTCTCGCTTGCGGTTTCAAACGCGATGTCATCAAGGCTGGATGTGAAGCCAGAGTCGAAACTGTCCGCAAACATTCGTACATCGTGCGAATAGTCGATTGCGGTAGGTGGGACCGTTCGCTCGGCTTCGTTAGAACCTTGGCCAAGTGGGTCTAATCCGTCACCTAAGGTGCATCCGACTACGGCTTGATGGCGACCTGCTCGCTGCAAAGCTGCTTCGACTTGGTCGGCTTCAGTGACGATAATGCTGGCAGTCGGTTCGTTAGTTGTGACATAGGCACCTAGATTCCATAGAGATGCCAACCAGACGGAATGGAGCCAATGCAATGGCAGGTCGATCGAGGCGGAGGCCTCGCCGGCCAAGTCTGGACCGAATCCGAACTCATCGGACAACAAGTTGGATGTTTTGGCAATCCAGTTGTCGACGGTTGCTTGACTTAGCTCCACCCGGTTCGGTACCGCAGCAGCTTGTGCTGAATGCGAGTTAGCTGCGTAAAAGGTAATCAAGGGACCAGAATTCAACTGCATCTCACCAGTCTACGTAATGCGAACTTAGTGATGGGTCGTGCTAGGTGGAGGCCGCGGGGGTTTGTCTGGCACAGTTAGTTCATGCTCGAAGCAGTGATGTTGGTCGGAGGCAAAGGGACGCGATTGCGACCTTTGACGATCTCGGTGCCAAAGCCGATGTTGCCGGTCGCGGGAGTTCCCGTAACCGAGCATCAAGTGGCTCGTGCCAAAGAAGCAGGGGTTACTCGGATCGTGCTCGGCACGTCCTATAAGGCCGAAGTGTTCTCGGACTATTTTGGTGACGGGGCAGACTTCGGAATCGATATGCGCTACGTAGTCGAAGACGAGCCACTTGGAACTGGGGGTGGTATTCGGAACGTGGCCTCCGCACTCGATTCCGGACCTGATGATCCGGTGATTATCTTCAACGGAGATGTGCTCACTGGACTCGATATCACCGGACTAGTCCAGGCTTGGCGAGATGCCGATGCGGATGTTGCCTTGTATCTCACCCGGGTGGAGGATCCGCGCGCATTCGGTTTGGTTCCCACCGACGATGCGGGTCAGGTTACGGCGTTCCTTGAGAAGCCAGAAACTGAAGCCGAAATTGTGACAGACCAGATTAACGCTGGTTGCTATGTGTTCAAACGATCCCTTATCGATGCGATTCCTGCTGATCGACCGGTGTCAGTCGAGCGAGAGACTTTCCCTGGTTTGTTAGAAGGCGGCGCCAAAGTCATCGGTTATGTAGACACCGGTTATTGGCTCGACTTAGGTACCCCGCTCGCATTCGTCCAGGGATCCAAAGACCTAGTCAAAGGAATTGCTCCATCGCCGGCAGTTCCACAGACGGGTGAGAACTTGATCTTGAACGGAGCTGACGTGGATCCAACTGCCACAGTGGGCGACGGGACCGTTGTTGGTGCAGGAGCAAGGGTCGAAGCGGGAGCAAATGTTCAAGGCAGTGTCTTGTTCGACGACGCCGTGATCGGTTCCAATGCACAAGTAACCGATAGTGTGATCGGTCGAGGTGCCCGGGTGGCTGACGGAGTGCGACTCGAAGGTGTTGTTGTCGGTGACGGTGCCACGATCGAAGCTGGCAACGAGCTACTGGCTGGTGCTCGTGTTTTTCCGGATGTCACACTTGAAGCAACGAGCGTTCGCTTCACATCCGACAAGTCTTAGCGGAGTCACTTAATGGTCGAACACATTCTCGCGACGGTCGCTGTCGTCGTAGTACTTGTGGTCACAAACCTGCTTAACAACCGATATGCCAAACGGCACTATATGGTCATCTGCTTCGTCATGACCGGCCTACTGCTCACGATCGCAGTGATTGAT
>CAUJDH010000064.1 GCA_963169225.1 Actinomycetota bacterium | reverse complement strand
TCGGGCCAAAATCGACGGTCTTGCCAATCTCAATCAGCCCCGCGCGCGCGGCTTCTTTATTGTCAGCCTTAATGGCGTCTTCCAGGTTGCCGAGCAGCACGTCGACCGTGCCCACCATGTCGGGAACCTTGGCAGCCATTTTGGGGTTGCTTGGGTCGAAGAAGTGAATTGCGCGACTGGGCCTGGCAGGTATTTCGCGGAGTGGCTCAGGTGCGCCGACGGCTAAGGGCTGGAAGAAATCTTTAGATGAACGCATAACAGTAAAGGTAACAGTTGGCCGCTAGACCAAGGCCGAACTACCCTGGGAACATGAACACCCCCGAATCCGATTCGGCAGGCGCCCCCGAACCAAATCCGGCAGGCACCCAGACCGACCCATCGAAAGGTCGTCAGCAACCAATGTCGCAGCGGATAGTCGCTATTTCGTTGTTCTTAGGTTTGGCGATCCTTTTAGGAGTTTTACCTTTCGCGTTGTTCTCTGGTTGGACGCAATGGCACGATTTGGTCAAGATCGCTATCTACGGTTACATGATTGGTCTGATCTCAGCGCTGATCGCCGGTCGCAGAGAAGCTCTCGAACTAATCACCATCTTTGTTGGATTCCTTGTCTTGGGTGTGATTGTGCATCCGTCGATCTTTGGAACCGCACTCGTGATCACTGCCGGTACAGTTCTGATCCCTGTTTATGGCGTACGTGGTGGGCTGAAGCCGGCGATCATTACCGCCATGTTGATCTCGAACGCTGTTAGTGTGGCGATTCTGCCGTGGCCTGGAGAGTCATCGCACGGATTGCTCTTCTACGCGGCAATCGCCGGATTTGTTTGGTTGGGTGGGTTTTGGGGAACTTTCGTCGGGTTGTTTGTCCGGTCCAGGATCGCCAAGTCGAGGGAGGCGGCTGCTAGCGAAACCGACGAAGCTAAGCCGACCGACGAAGCCGAATCGCCGCAGCCCAAGCAGGACCCAGAAGTGCAACCGGCCTCTGTCAAGGTTGCTGTTGCTGGCGGTGTTCCTTTGGCAGTTGGAACGTTCCTCATCTCTTACTTCGTTGGCAGCAGCTTCCCGCAGTACCATTGGGCGTGGATCTTGGCACCGCTGTTCTCGATGATGCTGGCCAAGGGAATTGGCTCGCTCAAAACCACACGTGATCTGATGATCGGCTCGATAGTTGGGACTGGCCTTGCGGTTCTGTTGGTCCAAGTCTCTATGCCGTTTATGGTCCAGCTTCTGCTTGGCATGTTGGTAATCACGACTTCGGTGGCCCTGAGCTTGGTAGGTAAGCCGTATTGGATTAGTGCCAGCGTCAGCACTGCTGGCGTCATTGTTTTAACTGGTGCAGGGTCAAACTTCGATGTCGCAGCCACGAGCCGTCTGCTGTTCGGTTTTTTTGGCGCAATCTTGGCGTTGGTTGTTGGTGTCATTGCGGTAACTTGCATCCGCTGGGCGAGGAACTCTGAGCAGGAACCCGAACTTCAGGATCCGCAAACGAGTGAGGGCTAAAGTTTCTCTCGGAAGTCGGCTCCGACTCTCAAGTAGGGTCAGCCGTCTGATGACTTGTACCTAAATACAGCCTCGACTCTGGGTATCTTGGTTGTCCAAAATACTCGGTACCCAGGTGCGCCTCGGACTGGAAGTGCCATGACGATTCCAAGGTCTGTCTGCAGTGCCGCGGAGTTGGCTTGGGCAAGTTGTTGGTCATCGAAGATCATTTCGCACGCATCCATGAGCTTGCCGTAGAGCACGCGGTCGTTGGTTTCGAACTCGTCGAGTTGCTGGTCTGCCTTGGCCGAATACGCCTCGTGAGGTTTAGCCATTGGAGCTATTTCGAGCGACGTCGACGGCGCACAGTTTTCGATGCCAGTGCGTCGGAGAGCAGCTCTTGTAGTTCAGAACTTTCGTCATATTCACGTTGTGCGGCGCTCACAACGACTGCAGGTTGAAGCAGGATGGACCCATCGCTGTTCTCGTTCATGAGAAACAACTCGTCTTTTCGACCTGGTAGCACAACGCGGGAGCGTTGATCCGTTTGTACGATCGTCATTTTTTCCCCGTTTTCTCGCATAGTTCGACTTTATCCCTAAAACCCATTAGGGGCAAATGGGATGCCATTGTCAGGTAGTGGACACCTCCATGGCTTCGAATACGCTAACTGATTCTGGGATCTTCCATCAGAGTTATCCACAGGCCCTTCTGCAGGTTGATGTGGCACCATCTTGAGCCAGTCGACAAGCACGTTAGCTTCTGGAGTCGCCTTTACTAAGGACCCCAACTGCTATGGATCCCCGCTCGAATGGTGACAAGACCAATTTGCGAGTTAAGCTCAGAGGATGGCCCTCAAGAATCGTCGGTTTGCAAGCGTCCTTGCGCTAACGGCATTATTGATGACTAGCACTCTGGTCACCGGCGGTATGACCGCGGCGGCTCCGATCCCCACCCCAACACCGACGGCAGACACCGACGAGGTTCGGACCCCGGTCGCTAGTGCCGAAGGTGGAATCGCGCTCTACGAGGAGCCCAAGATCGAAAATCGCGAACAGTGGGCGGTCGAGTTCTTGCAGCTTGGCGGATGGCCGGTGACCGGTCAGAACGTGTGCGCGGTCGTGGGTTGGGAGCTTGCAGAGGGCGGTCACTTCGTCTCTGGCAGCACCACGTTCAACCCGCTCAATACTTCGCACACAATGCCCGGTTCAACGGTCTTCAACTCGCACGGTGTGAAGAACTATCCGGACTGGGCGACTGGGCTTGTGGCATCGGTCAAGACGATGCAGCTTGGCTTCTACAGTGGGATCCGTGCTGCACTAGACCAAGGCAACAACGCAGGTGGCGTTTTGGGTGCACTGTTCGCGAGTCCCTGGGGTACCAAACACGGTTCGGTGCCGGGCGGATGTCTAGCCAGAGCGGGCGAGTTCGACACCAAGCGACAAGTGCTTGAAGACAGAATCGACAAAGAGACTGCGGCACTGGCCAAAGAAGAAGCAGAGCTAGCGGCCGCGAAGGTGAGCCTGGCCCAGACCGAGAGACGCTACAGCGACCGTGCACCCAAGGTGCGAAAAGCCAAGCAGGCGCTCAACCAATTGGCGCGTCAGATGTATGTGCAGTCTGCCGAACCCGAGATGATCGCGCTCTTTGAGAGCGTCACCGCTGGGGACCCGATTTCGTATGCGGTGATCCGAGACTACGTCAAGCGAGCCGGTGACCGCGATGGCACAAGCGTTGCCCGCCAAGTCGAGTACTTGGAGCGAGTGCAGACCAAAATCAAGACCTCACGCGAGAAGGTGAGTTCGCTCGAGGGGAGCGTCGAGCAACGCAAGCAGGCAATCGAAGCTACCGAGACTGAAATGGCTGACTTGGCATCCAATGTTCTGGGTGGAAGTTAGCTAGCTGGGTGGCCCGGATGTCAGGTGGCTGGGTAGCTAAGCAGCTAGCTCCAACAACAGGTGATTGTCAGCTGTCGGTTTCGGATGTCGAAGGCTTGGCTTTGCGAAAATGGGTGTCGATCCAGCCCCAGTTGCTGTACTTGAGTGACATCTTGACGTAGGAGTAGCCGCCAAGCGGGATCATTACGAGTGAATTGATCGTGGCGTAGAACGGGTAGAGCAGGACGACCCAGGTCCATTCTCGCCGCCGCAAGATCGAGATCATCACAACGTAGATGATGTAGACCACTGGAATAAGCCAGGGTTCGAAGATGACGGCGTACCAGCGGAACGGGCACATCGCGATCATGATGACTACGGTGTAGAAGAAGAACAGCGGATGCCGCGGAGCTAGCTTGATGTTCCCAATACCCAGACGCCACTCGCCGCCTGCCCATGCGAAGCGCTGGCGCCACCAGGGTTTGAAGGTGTCGGGCACTTCTGTCCCGACATTGAACTCGATATGGCCCACCCGAAAGCCCAGGTCTTCGGCAAGCAGACCGACCTCAACATCGTTGCCCTGGAAGAACATCGAGTGGCGGCGCATGACCGCTTGGTAACACTCAGTGGTCGCAGCGTGACAGCCGCCAGATACCAACCAGGGGATGATGCGTCGCAGGTTCATCGACAGCCAATACTCAATCACCTGGAACTTGGCCATTAGCCGGCCAGGATTCGAAGGGTATAGCCGGGTGGAAACCATCTCGAACTGGTTGGCCTCCATCTGACCGAACAACAACTCGAATGGTTGGTCGGGCACGGTATCAGCATCGATCGCGACAACGTACTTATTCTTGACTTCTTCGACAGCTGCCCGAACGATTTGGTCACGGATCGGACTCGTGGTCGACTTCTTGGCGCCATCACTCGCCTCGGTCTCGATAGGCGCCTTGACCACAGTGAATCCGCGCTCGGCACTCAGCGCGTCGAGGTCGCGGTAAAACTCCTCAGACTCTTGGTCTGTGGTGCATAGATATACGCGCTCGCCATATCTGGCTAGGGCGTTCTGATTGGTGAGGTATTTGATGTTGCCGTAGATCGGGATCAGGATCCCGAAGTCATCGAATTCGGGTCCGCCTGGCTCGGTGATGATCGGTTTGCGGTGCTTGCCCAAGAATGCGGGAACAAAGTCAACGAGTGAGACTAGGAACGGGAAGAAGAAGATGGAGGCGATGCCCAAGCCGGCGGCGAGATGACTCCAATTCATTGGTACCCCCGTCCTCCATTGCACTTTTTTCAAGTTTCGTGCAAAGCCTATCGTGGCTAGAGTTAGCAACTCGCGGAATGATGAGTGGGGAGCTCTCTTGTTCACGAGGCTTGCACGGCACAGAGTAGCGGTTGCAGTAGTGGCAATCGTTGCCTTCGCGCTGCTAGCTATCGTGGTGTTGAAGCCGGATTTGAAGCCAAGTCCCACTATTTCTGCGGTGGATTCGTCAGTTTCTAGTGCAGCACCACAAGTTGAACAGTCACAGTTCTCTGCGGCAGCGAGCCAGGAGGTCCGGCGGGTGAGTAAACGAGTGTCTAAGAATGCGGTGTCGGCCTACGAGTGGCGAAGGCTGGATCTTACGCCTCTGACGAGCTTGACTCAGCCATTTGGGTCAATAGCAAAATTTGGCATCAAGACGGTGTCGCTCGACCTCAGCTATGTCGTGGACTTGAGCGAAATTGCCAATCCGACGCAGCGTGTGACAGCGCAAAAAGCTGCGACAAAGAAGCTGCGCTCGTATATTCATGCTGCCAATAAGCGCGGACTGGTGGTTGAAGCGCTTGCGGGGGATCCCAGGTGGATGGAACCAGAGGTTCGGTACGTCAACCAGATCATCCAGCGCTATGTCACAGACTTCAATCGTGGTGCCAAATCAGCCAAAGCCAAACTGGTGGCGACCCATTTTGATATTGAGCCTTGGGGGCGCTCTGACTGGGCGAACAACCGCGTCACGTTGACTCGTCAATTCTTGGACACGATCAAGGACATCGTCGCTTACCAGAAGTCGTTGCCTGCCAAAGACCGAGTTCCGGTGAACGTCGACCTTCCGTTTTGGTGGGACGGGACCACAGCGCCCAAGAGTGTTAAGTATGGCTCTCGATCAGCATCGCCGACTGCTCACGTCATGCGACTGCTTGACCTGGGTGCTAAGTCCAAGGTCCGTAATGGTGTGACGGTTATGGCTTACCGTGACAGTACAA
>CAUJDH010000063.1 GCA_963169225.1 Actinomycetota bacterium | reverse complement strand
TCGTGATCCCCGCCTGGATCGGAGCTGCCTACTTCTTCACAGCTTCCACTTCGTTCGCTAACCCCGCAGTCACCATCGGGCGCGCGTTCACGGATTCATTCACCGGCATCTCGCCGACTTCGGTGGCACCATTTATTGCAGCTCAACTCGTAGGTGCACTAATAGGCATGGTGCTCATCCTTGTTTTTTATTCAAAATCTTTGACACCCAAAAAGAAAGTGAGGATCAATTGACCGCCAAACAACCCACTGTTCTCTTTGTCTGCGTTCACAATGCCGGGCGATCTCAGATGGCCGCGGGTTACCTCCGCCATCTCGCCGGTGAGCGCATTCTCGTATTGTCGGCCGGTTCAGAACCTGCCAAACACGTTAACCAGATTGCTGTTCAAGCTATGCAAGAAGAAGGCATCAACATCGCCGATGCGGCTCCTCAGCTATTACGACCCAACACAGTCCAAGAATCGGATGTCGTCATCACTATGGGATGTGGCGACGCCTGCCCGATTTTCCCCGGCAAGCGATACGAAGATTGGAAGCTAGACGATCCCGCTGGTCAAGACATAGTGGCGGTCCGCAAAATACGCGACGAAATCAAACAACGGATCATGGCGCTCATCGCTGAACTGAGTTAAATCTGACACTTCCCCGCAATGCCAAAACCTGCGATGCTTGAACAATGAAATGGATTGTAGTTGTTGCCTCAGCGACGGCGATTACTCTCGCTGGCTGCGGAACTAACGAGAGTCCATCAGGTTCGCCGACGGCCACCAATACACAACAACAGACGAGTAGCACTCCCGAAGTCACTTCGACTATTGCAAGCAACCTCGAAACTCCCTGGGGATTGGGATTCCTCCCGGACGGGACTGGCATCGCCACGGAGCGAGACACCCGCAAGGTGCTCTCAATTAATGACAGCAAGGTCACGACAATCGGCACGATCCCTGAAGCACACCCAGAAGGCGAAGGTGGGCTACTCGGAGTTGCTGTATCACCAGACTTCGCCAATGACCGCACTCTCTTTTTCTACTTCACAACTAACAGCGACAATCGAATCGCCAAAGCCACCTATCGCGACGGGAAGCTGGGCTCGCTAAAGCCAATCGTCACCGGGATCCCTTCAGCGTTCATTCACAACGGTGGACGCATGACTTTCGGGCCTGACGGCTACCTCTACGTCGGCACTGGCGATGCGGGCGAGGGTGAACTCGCGCAAACCTATAGCTCACTCGGCGGCAAAATCCTCCGGATCACCAAGACAGGTTCTGCGGCTCCAGGCAATCCTCGAACAGGATCACGGGTTTGGAGTCTTGGACATCGGAATGTTCAAGGACTTGCTTTTGACGACTCGGGGCAGCTGTGGGCAAGTGAGTTCGGGCAATCGAACTCGGATGAGCTCAACAAGATCCAAAAGGGTGGCAACTACGGCTGGCCAAACGTCGAAGGAAAAGGCGGAGGCTCAGGGTATATTGATCCGGAACTCACTTGGCCGGTCTCCAACGCCTCACCTTCGGGATTGGCTTTTGCCAACGGCCAGCTGTGGATGGCTAGCCTTCGAGGAGAGCGGCTGTGGCGAATTACCCTGACAGACGGGTCAGCAACTGACAGCCAAGATTTCTTCGTTCGAGGCTATGGACGACTACGCACTGTTGCTGCCGCACCCGACAGACTGCTGTGGGTAACGACATCCAACCACGACGGACGAGGCGACCCAGCATCCCAAGATGATCGAATTTTGGCCGTAGAAACTACTAACTAAACTCGGCTCAGACCTCAGGTAATGGCCTAGCAGGGGTTCGCGGAGGAGCCGCCCTGCCAGCTATTGCTGCGGCAATCAGATTTCCGTGGTCGTGACTGTTCTCGACGAACACACCAAAGTCACCTTGAGTACCCGCAGTGGCTGTACCTGCCACAAAGATGCCGGCCCTCGTGGCCCGCATCGTGTCTTGATCGAATTCGGGCGCACCCTCGGGTCCCCCGTATGTGATTCCAGCAAGATCGAATACCATCTTGTCTTGGTCGAAACCAATCTGCAAAATCACGTCATCAACTTCGAGCAACTCACCCGAAGCCAGCTCAGCCGTCTCGGGAGTGATCCGCACGATCTCATCGGGTAGATGGCCGATAATTTGACCTTCACGCATGAGAGATTCGACCTCGGGTTTGATCCAGAACTTGATCCGTTCATAAAGCTGCGGCTGCCGATGAACCATATGAACTTGCGCTCCAACTCGATAACAGCGCAGCGCCGACTCAGCGGCAGAATTGCGGCCGCCCACGATTAGTACTCTTCGCCCCGCATACTGATGCGGATCTCCAAGATGGCTGTGAACGTGAGGTAGTTCTTCCCCCGGGATTCCCAACCGTCTGGGTGAATCCGTTCCACCGGTCGCAAGCACGACATATTTAGCGTCGAGCTGGCAGGTTCGTCCAGAAAGAGTCCGAGTAGTTAGTCGATACTCAGCTGCTCGAGGTTTTGGATCGCTCTCCCCAGCAATCTCCTCAATCGCCACAACCCGCTCAAAAGTCCGAACCTGGAGCTTGTGTGTACGAACATAGGAACGCAAATACGACAGATACTCCTCACCTGTGAGCTTCTCTTGGTTGATCGGATCGATTGCCTGACCAAACAATTGCAATCGTTCTGGCGAAGTGAAAAATCGAGTATCGGGCGGGAAGCAGTTCGCTATGGTTGCGCCGATCGGTCCAGCATCAACCACCACAACCTGTAAACCTTCCGACTGCAAAATCGCAGCAACCTCTAAACCAATTGGTCCGGCACCAACTACTGCAACATCAACTTCCAGCTGTGACATAACTTCACCTTAGAGAGGATTGTTGTGAATTTGAGTTGGGACGTGCAACTGACCAGTTAGGTTCCGGGAATCCTCGCGTACCTTATGGGCCCTAACCTCCGCATGGTTTACGAAGCTTGAATCCTTGAGAGACAGCCTTTGCCTCCAACTGCTGCAAATGCGAGACATACCAGTCGTATTCGCCAGGTGAGCAATGACTCGAAGCAAGATCGACGACTTTGCCAGATCCCGGTCGAGCAAGAACCGGGTAACCAGTCGCCGAAACTGCCTCAAACACTCCTCGCGAAGTCTCCTTCAATTTCACCTGAGATAGGAGGCCTACATGCATGTTTCGTTGATCGGGGAAGAAAGATGAGATCAGGTTTCCGTGCCAAATAACCCAGGTACCGTTGACCTTCTCAGCTGGCTGAACCGTGTGCGAACCATGGCCGATGATCAGATTTACATCGCCATGCTTAGTGATCTCTTTTACTGCTGACGCTTGGCTTTCGGTTGTGGAATCCATACCCATCGCACCCATAGCAAGTGAAACGATGACAACTTCCGCCCCCTGTTCGCGAGCCAGCTGAGCTTGATGCGCGATCTCACCAGGGGTTCCGTTATTCACCGCCCAACCAGGCTCACTTGTCCCCGGTGAGTCATGCGGATCGGTATAGGACAGATGAGCAACTTTCACGCCTTTGATTGTTCGGATCTTGAACGGCGGATTCGTTTCGGGTATTCGAATGCCAGACTGGCCAACTCCAGCCGCCTTGAGAGCCGCGACTGTTCGCTCGGCTCCTACGAATCCTTTGTCAGCAGTCCAGTTGCTGGCAGTTGAACATTCGCGGAATCCAACTTGGGCAATTGCTTTGGCCAGATTCGGATGAACGTAATAGTGCGGGAAAGGGGTCTTGACACCAGGCTGTGAGAAGGGGGTTTCCACGTGACAGACAGCCAAATCGGAAGCCTTGACTCGTTTCTCGACACTGGAGATCTCGTTGTAGAAATTCGGTTCGGCGTAACTTCCCCACTGCTCGGCAGCGGCTGCGATGGACGGATGAATCATCAAATCACCGGTGCCAACTACCGTTAATTTGCGCTCTAAACTTCGCTGTGGGGTTTCTTTTTCGGGCAATTTGGCTGCCTGAGTTGTCGCAGAACTACTTGGACTCGAGCCTAGGTACGTCTCGTTGACAGGGGAACTTGAAACGACCGCCTGACAACCCGCGAGTGCCCCAGAAACCAGAAAAGAAGCGGCAACTACCACACCCATTTTTAGGGCACGTCGATCTCGACGCTTGGTGTGACGCTCGTCACGCACTGATTCCACTAGGGAATTATGCCTTGCGAGATGTTTGTCTCAAAGAATTGCAAGCACGATTCGAACCCTGAATTTTGACCGAGACATAGGTAAGAAGAAACTTCCCACGAACCTCTGCTGTAGTTAACTACATCTTATGGATATCAATCGTCGTTCTTTATTGAAGTCAGCGCTGGTAGGTGGAGCCGTCGCCGGTACAGCAGGTCTAGTTGCTTGCAGTAACCAGTCGTCGGATCCGACAGCCACTGCAAGCGCCGGAGCCATCACTGTTAGCGAAAACGAGGTGACCCCGTTGCAGTTGTTCGCTTCACAAGACTTCAACGGTCAAGCGTTATTTGCCGCCGGTGCAGCTAGCTCGCATACCGCCGAGGTGGGCGAGGTCATGCGCATAGTTCAAACCATCAATAAGAAAACCGGCAACCCTGCCGATCCAACTACAGACGACTTCGACACTTTTTATAACGAGTTCGGCGCATATGCCGATCAACTCGAGAAGCTCGCAGCGGACACTGGATCCGCCCATTCCATCAGTATGCGCAACCGGTATTTGCGTTCAGCGATGTATGCGGCACAACAAGTCTTTTTCGTTCTAGGGACAAGCAATGCCGGGCGTGAGCAAGAGATCTTCCAAACGTGCCAAAATCGTTGGCTAAAAGCGATGGCAACGTTCCGACCCAAGATGGTCTCATCGAAAGTGAAGTCCAAATACGGCGAAATTCCCGTCTACTTTATTCCCGCACCCGGTAGCGGACGAAAGCCAACTGTGATCATCAGCGAGGGAAGCGACGGCCAGAACGTCGAGACCATGCAGTTTGGTGTCACCGCAGCTTTGGATCGCGGTTACAACGTTGTGCTGTTTGAGGGTCCCGGACAGATGTCACTGCTATTTGATCAGCAGATCACGTTCACACCCAACTGGGACGAAGTAGTTGGCCCGGTTCTCAACTGGACCCGCAATTTCCCAAGCGTCGGCAAAGTTGGGCTCATCGGGATTTCGTTCGGTGGAATGCTGTGTGCCCGTCCAGCCGCCAAGCTGAAGCTGGACGCCGTCGTGCTCGAACCTGGTGCCTACAGCATGCCGCTACTTTGGGGCGACCAAGAATCCATGAAGACCGTTCAAGAGACTCATTCGATCCCGGAAGCCGAAAAACAAAAAGTGGTCGAGGAAGTCAACAAGGGCTTCGCCGAGGCATGGGGCAAGATGAACCGGGCTGACCAGTTCCGCGTGTATAAACGTGGCGAGATTTTCGATAAACAAGTACAAAATGACGCCCGTGCCAATAAGACACCTTCCAATTACTACGCCCTGCTCGAGAAGCTGATCCCGTTCAACTACGAACAGGACTATAAGAAGATCAAGATTCCAACCATGATCACCATCAACGAGGGCGACCAATTTTTTGGCGACCAAGGGCATCAGGCTTTTGACTGGTTACAAAATGTGCCTGCAAACAAGAAGAAGTTCCTTGATTTGACTGCAGCTATGGGCGCCTCGATGCACGATCAACCCATTGGGCCACAGGTAGCCCAGGAGTTCGTCTTCGATTGGCTCGACGAAGTTATGTAGTAGACCGACGCCTTATTTGGTTCGGTCTAAAAGCCTCAGGTACCTACATTCCACCAGCGACAGCTGGAATCACCGAGATTTCGGATCCTGCCGGAGTCGCGGTTTCGAGACCATCAGCAAAGCGAACATCCTCATCGCCCACATAGATGTTGACAAAACGACGGAGCTTTCCATCCTCGTCAAGGATCCGCGCACCGATTCCCGGGTAATTGGACTCGAGCTGGTTGATAACACCAGCAAGAGTGGCACCACCTTCAGCACCCTCGACATCCACTGTCACATCGGCTGCACCGCCGGTGTAAGTGCGCAGGATGGTGGGAACTTTGACCGAAACTTCAGCACTCATGCCAATACCTCTCGTACGTCGTCAACATTTGGACGAATGTTTGCAGTGGGGCCAACTCTATCTATCACCGCGTCGAGGGTCTTGAGGCCGTCTCCAGTATTCAAGATCACCGTCTCTTTGGTGGGATCGAGCTTGCCATCGGCGAGCAGTTGCTTGAGGCTCGCCAAAACAACTCCACCAGCAGTTTCCGCAAACACACCTTCAGTGTGAGCCAGTTCCTGAATACCTTCACGAACTTCGTCGTCACTGACGGAACCGATGTAGCCTCCTGTGCGGCGCACCACGTCGAGCGCATAGGGACCATCGGCCGGATTGCCAATCGCCAGCGATTTGGCGATCGTGGCGGGCTTGACCGGACGCACGACTTCGTGACCATCCACGAGTGCTTGGTAGACCGGCGAGCAGCCAGTGGCCTGAGCCCCAAAGATCGTGTATTCCTTATCTTCGACCAAGCCAAGCTTGATCAATTCACGGAACGCTTTGTCCACCTTGGTCAGTAAGGCGCCGGATGCGATCGGAATCACGACTTGGTCTGGCAGGCGCCATCCGAGCTGTTCAGCGATCTCGTAGCCCATCGTCTTGGAACCCTCCGCATAATACGGGCGGAGGTTGACGTTGACGAAACCCCAATCATTGGTGAGTGGGTCGCCGATCAGCTCAGAGCACAGGCGATTCACGTCGTCATAGTTACCCTGGATCGCTAGCAATTTGCCACCATAGGTTGCTGTGGTGACGGTTTTGCCGTCTTCCAGGTTGTCAGGAATCAACACAACCGACTCTTGCCCCGCACGAGCAGCGGCGGCGGCAACAGCGTGTGCAAGGTTGCCGGTGCTGGCACAGGACAGTGTGCCTAGACCAAGACGACGAGCCGCGGACTGAGCCACAGCGACAACGCGGTCCTTGAAAGAGTGCGTTGGGTTGCCGCTATCGTCTTTGACCCATAGAGACGTCATGCCAAGTTCTTTGGCCAGGTTGTCTGCCTTGAGGATTCGGGTCCAGCCTGGGTTCAGGTTGAGTTCGTCGGCAGCCTTTGCACTCACGGGCAGCAATGGGGCGTAGCGCCAAAGTGAATTGGGGCCCGCTTCGATTTGCTCGCGAGTCACTTCGCCATATTCGTACTTGACCTCAAGTGGTCCAAAGCAGTCCATGCA
>CAUJDH010000062.1 GCA_963169225.1 Actinomycetota bacterium | reverse complement strand
CGACAACACGAGGAATCAACATCGAGACTGGCTGGCCAAGCATCGCAGCCTCAGCCTCGATACCGCCAACGCCCCAACCCAGAACGCCAAGACCGTTCTCCATGGTGGTGTGCGAGTCGGTGCCCACACAGGTGTCTGGGTATGCCTGGCCGTTGCGATCCATAACCACGCGAGCTAGGTGTTCGATGTTGACCTGGTGCACGATTCCGGTTCCCGGAGGCACTACCTTGAACTCGTTGAAGGCACCCTGCCCCCAGCGCAGGAACTTGTAACGCTCAGCGTTGCGTTCGTATTCAAGAGCGACGTTGAGACTCAGCGCATTGTGACTGCCGAAGTGATCAGCAATCACCGAGTGGTCGATCACGAGCTCTGCCGGAGCAAGTGGGTTGATCTTGTCCGGATCGCCGCCAAGCTCGGCAACTGCCTCACGCATAGTCGCCAAGTCGACAACACACGGAACACCGGTGAAGTCCTGCATGATCACACGAGCCGGACTGAACTGGATCTCGTCTGTCGGCTCGGCCGAGGCATCCCACTGACCCAGCGTGCGGATCTGATCAGCGGTGACGTTGGCACCGTCCTCGTTTCGCAGCAAATTCTCGAGCAGAACCTTGTGCGTGAATGGAAGCTTGTCCCAGCCCTCAACCGCATCGATTCGGTAGATCTCGAATTCGCGATCCCCTACTGTGAGCTGACTCTTAGCTCCAAAAGAGTTGGGGTTTGGCGCACTTGCTGCATTGGTCTCGGACATGAAGCTCTCTCCCGGTTGCTTTTATAGTCTGAAGCACTAGTTTACTCCTGGCTCGTCAGTCGGATTCGGCTGCCTTTGCCGCTTTTGCCCGTCGCATCGGCTCGCGCACCTTGATGTAGGTGAGCCAGGCGCACAGGATCATAAATGGGTAGTGCAGTGCAATCTTGGCAATGCCGAGTGCACCCACCAGGCCCATAAAGTACAGCGGTAGCTGGATCACTAGTTTGCCCCAAAAGAAGATCACCCAGTACCAAGTCGACTGCGTGTATGCCCGCTTAAGTTCATCGTTCTCGCGCCACTCACCCAAATCGCCGGTCGCGGCCCCCAAGGCAACGCCAACTAGTGGCCATTTGACGAAAATCGATATAACACCGGCCAGCCCCCAGACTGCATTCAAGAGCAAGCCCGGCAAGAAGAAGTTGACTGCGGAGTCCGTGGTGTTGGCAATTAGCGCCGAAATTCCGATACCTACAAATCCACCGAGCACCTGCTGCAGACTCTGTTTGCGAGCAAGGCGGAAGATTCCTACGATCACCGCAGCGATGATTGCCGCCCAGATCGCCTGCGACAGATTGTTGCCGTTGACGAGATAAAAAATGACAAAAACGAGCGAAGGCAAGCCGCTATCAATAAGGCCACGCCAGCCGCCAATCGCATTGGCGATCATGGCTCCGTCAAGCACTTTGTCGGAGGCGATCTCCTCGCTGACCTTTTCTAGCCCGTCGGGGATCGGAAGGTGCGCATGGTGCTCCTCCTCGTGGGGCTCGGTGTCGCCCTGCGGATCACGCTGCTCGGTCATCACACAAGGCTAACCGGCTTGAACTCCGCTTGGGTGCATGCCATGACTAAAAGCCAAAATACTGATCAAATAGAAACATGAAGTCACTATTCCCCGAGGCTGGACCGCTGGACAGCGCAGAGACCATCGCTAAGCACTACGAATGGCCTACAGACGGCCAACCTTGTGTACGAGTGAACTTTGTCAGTTCCCTCGACGGCGGGGCATGGGGCCACAACAAGCTTTCGGATTCGATCTCAACACCCAGCGACCGCGAAGTATTTGGAGTGTTGCGCGCCACCTGTGATGCGATCCTGGTTGGTTCCGGTACTGCCTTGGCTGAGAACTACGGACCACCGGCCAACAGCGAGCAGCAGCGAGCTTCACGAGCGAACCTGTACAAACCCGAGCCTCCTAAACTCGCCGTCGTTAGTGGTTCAGGCAATATCCCCAGCGATGCCAAAATGTTTGATGACCCTTCGAACCAACCCGAGATCTACGCATCAGAGGATCAAGCAGTCAAGACTCTGATTGGGAATGGCTACAACCGAATCCTCTGCGAAGGTGGCCCGCACCTTTTCGATTCGTTGATTTCCGCTGGCCTGGTCGACGAAGTGTGTCTCACAATTTCTCCGCTACTTGTGGGAGCGGGAACAAACGAGAATCCAATATCGCGGATCGTTGCTGGCGACAGTCAGCTCACTCAAGACGTGAAGCTCGACCTTGCGCGGCTAGCTGTCGCTAATGACGGCACCCTGTTAGGAATCTGGCAAGTGAAGAAGTAGTGACGGAGTGCTAGCGCTTAAGACTGATGCCTAATGCTGATCGAGTTGATGCACCAACGCTGATCGGTCGGGGTGTCGTACCCCTCACCTTCAAAAACGTGACCCAAATGAGATCCGCAGTTAGCGCAGCGAACCTCGGTGCGAACGGTTCCAAGAGAACGATCTTCAATCAACTCGACTTTGTCACCGGCCAACGGCGTAAAGAAGGACGGCCAACCGCAATGCGATTCGAATTGAGCATCTGAGGCAAACAGGAGTTCGCCACAGGCACGACATGAATACTCACCTTGACTTGCCGGAGCCACATACTCTCCTGTGAACGCTCGCTCGGTTCCAGACTCACGGAGCACCCAGTATTCCTCTGGCGTCAGTTGAGCCCGCCAATCGTCCTCGGACTTGGAACCGGGGTACTGCTTGCCAGCAGCCTGGTCATTGGCCGGATTGCTAGCACTCACAGCAAGCTCGCCAGTAGTTCGACGGGAGTCTTCAACGGGCCGGTGTAGAACGGGATCTCCTCGCGCACATGAAGACGTGCGCCAGAAGCACGCAGATGGCGCATAAGGTCAACAATGCGGTCTAGCTCGTCTGCCTCGAAAGCCAAGATCCATTCGTAGTCACCCAAAGCGAAAGCTGGAACCGTATTGGCACGAACATCTGGATAGCCGCGAGCCATCTGGCCGTGTTCACGCAATAGATCGCGACGTTCTTCGTCGGGCAACAGGTACCACTCATAGGAGCGAACAAACGGGTAAACACAGACGTAACCAAGAGTCCGTTCGTCTGCCATGAAGGCAGGAACATGGGATTTGTTGAATTCTGCCGGTCGGTGCAAGGCCATCTGTGACCACACTGGCTCCAAGAATCGACCCGCTTCAGTCTTCAACAGCGCGTGGTAGGCGTCCTGTAGATCCTGCGGGTTCTCAGCATGAGCCCAGAGCATGACATCGGCGTCGGCACGCAAACCTGCAACGTCATACCAACCGCGCACAGTTAAGTCATCTGATGCGCCGTCAACTACCGACTGCCATTGCTCACCTAGCGCTTGGGAATCGCTTAGTCCTGCGGCTGCGGCGCCGGCACGATCAAATTTGAACACCGACCACATCGTGTAGCGAATCATCTCGTTGATCTCGCGGGCCTTGAGCCCGCCGGTCTTAGTTGCGTTGGCGTCTTTGCTCTCGTCAGCCACGAGCGAGCTCCTTCTGCTGTTTGACATAGGTTGCGATCTGTCCTGCTGCAATATTTGCAGAACTGATACAGGCACTTAGACCAACCCCGTCATAAGCGGCTCCACACACAGCGATTCCGGGAGTATCCACCAGGAGTTCACGCACCTTTGCCATCCTGCCTCGGTGACCCACTGCGTACTGCGGTAGCGCTCCGCCCCAGCGCGTGATGTTGGCGGCTTTGACCTCAGTCGGCAATCCGGTCATAGAGTTGAGCTCATCACCGGCCAAGTTAACTAGTTCGGTGTCATCGACTTGCAGCAAATCACTCTGACCGAATCGGCCCATCGACACCCGAACGATGAAGTCTTCCTCACTATCGACCCATCCCCATTTATTGGACACGAAAGTGGCCGCCTTGGTGCCCATACCTGCATCCGAGGGCACAAGCAATCCAGAGCCAGTAAGTGAGCTGGGAACGTGCTTGCGATCGTAGACCAGGGTGACGAGTCCGACACTTGCGTAGTTGATCCCGTCCAAGATTGACGATGCCGGCGTATTCGGCTTACGCAACAGTCTGGCTGCGCCAGGTGCTGGCAGCGCCAAAATCACGGCATCAAAATTGTGACGCTCGACTTTGTGACCGGTGTTGACGGCTAGCCGCCATCCGTTCTCATAAGGTCGCAAGCCAGTGACAACGGCTTCGGTACGGACCTTCACGTTCTTGGATTCGAGCTTGGTGCGTGTCGCGGCTATCAGCCGACCGATACCTCCCTTGAGCCCCATAAAGAGTGGAACGTCAGGATCACCCGACTGCGATTCGCCTGCATTCTTGGTTTCTTGGGCAGCTTGCAGCAGCGATTTTTCGTGACGAGCTAGGCGGAACAATGCCGGCATCGTCATTTCGAAGCTGAGATCATCCGGCCATCCCGCATAAACGCCTCCGATCAACGGATCCACGAGAGCATCAACCGCTTCTCGACCCAATCGGGCCCCGACGTATTCGCCGAGCGACACATCGTCCTCAATCACGGTTTGATTGAGGACATGGTCCAAGGGCAATCGCATTAGTCCTTGGAGACTCATCAGTTCGCTGGCTGCTAAAGCTTGCAAGTCCGTGGGAACGCCGCCCACTAAACCTTTGGGAATTGGACGGAGTTTCCCTCGCCGCCAAATACTGGCACTGGTCGTCTTAGGTGCCACTAGGTCGCGCCCCAGTCCTACTGCCTTGACCAGCTCGATCGCCTCGGGACGTGCGACGATCATGGACTCTGCCCCGGCGTCCAATTGGTGACCTGCGACCTCATGCAGCTTCACCTTGCCGCCAAGCTCAGAGGTCGCCTCAAATAACGTAACCTTCACACCCTTCTTGCCCTGTTGTGCAAGTTGGAGCGCCGCCGCCATTCCCGCCACACCACCACCGATAACCGCCACGCGTGGCACATTGCTCAGTCTTGGTGTCTTTGTCTTGGGTTGGGTGGAATTCTCGTCTATAGGAGTACCGTCTTCAGGGAGCACAAGATCGATCGCAGCCTCGGCGACGGCAACGGTGTCATTCACGATCGTCGACGCAAGGTCCCCTGCAATCACGCGCAAGCTAGGTCTGGCCATCTGCTCAATCTACCGCCAGATTGCGGCAAAACCTCGCAAGTAAGCTCGGCTGGCGTATAGATCGTTAGACTCACTTGCTATGGCTCGAATTGTGGTGGTTGGCGGTGGAGTGGCCGGTTTGGCTTCTGCTGCGCGCTTGTCGATCAAAGGTCACGATGTAGCTATTCTCGAACAGTCAGATCGACTAGGGGGATTAGTCCGGAGCTATACCCGAGATGGCTTCACCTTCGAACTAGGTCCGTCTAAGCTCACACTCCCCGCCGTGTACCGCGACCTGTTCCTCAAAACAGGCGCCTCACTTGAGGATTCCATTGATCTTGTGGAGATTCCCGACGGCACGCGCTACTACTGGCCGGGTGGAGCACGAGGCAGAGATTTTGGCCCCGAGACCTCCGTGCTTCTGCCAAGTGTCGGGGGCACGGCTGCCGCACGCGAACTGGATTCTGTTTTAGGCGGATCCACCGGTGAGGACTGGCGAACACTCACCAAACGTGCAGCTCAGATGTGGAAGATCGTGCGCCCACAGTTAGTCGAGCAGCAACTTGCCGACTATGCAGACCTCAAAGCCGTAACGGCAGAACGAGACGCCCGCAAAACTCTGGCACCTCGGTCGTCACTGCGAAAGATAACGAAGAAGTTGGTCAAAGATCCACATGTACGGCAGCTAGTGGAGTCCTATGCACTGCTGCAAGGAGCGGATCCACGGACAGCGCCAGCGACCTACTTGACTCTCCCCTATATCGAGCAGACTTTTGGAACATGGTGGATCGGCGGCGGAATTCATAAGCTGGTGGATGCCCTCGAGGATCGCTGCCTGGAGCGAGGAGTCGAGATCCGACGAAATGCCCGTGTCGCCGACATCATGACCTCAGAGTCTAAAGTCACTGGAATCACTCTCCAGGATGGCTCGACCTTGGAAGCCGACATCATCGTGTGGTCGGGCAGCACTCGCAACCTGGCTGAGGCGTGCAGCGACCAAGCGCTTCAATCTATGGAGGAAACCGCCAACCAAGTTAAACCCACCCACAGCATGTTGACGATCATGGTGGCACTAAAGGGCACCACTGCCGGCCTCGCACACGACAACGTCTATCTGAGTAGAGATCCGAACAAAGAGTTACGCAGGCTGCAAGCTGGACTACAAACGTGGGAGCCCACGATTCGTGTGAGTGTGGCCGCGGACCAAACCATGCAACCGCAAGGCCACGAGGCATTGACGATTCAGGTTCCTGCGCCGCTACATAGGCCCCTTGGGCACCATGCCAATTATCGCGGCTTGGACTGGAGCGAACCAGAACTTGCCAAAGCAACAGCTACTTTGACGATTGCACAACTCGGTGGCCACGGCCTCAACCTTGCCGAACGGGAGTTGTGGCACGAGGTTAGAACGCCAGCTGACATCGAAGCTGAGACTGGTTCACCTGGCGGCGCGATCTACGGGTCTGCACCAGACGGTTGGCAACGCACATGGCTCAAACCGACGATCCACACCGCCGTCGAGGGGCTCTACCTAGTTGGCGACTCTGCCCAACCTGGAGCCGGTCTTGACCGAGTAGGCATGGGTGCGGAGATTCTTGCCGAAACTATCGGCCGCGCAAAGCGACGGGCTCGCCGCAAGCCTGCAAACGACCAAGGATCAACCTAGCGGTCGAGACCTAAATTGCGCACTATCGTCGCCGCAGGTTCGGTTCGATTGAGCGTGAAGATGTGTACACCGGGGGCACCACCGGCCAGCAATTCCCGACAAAGCTCAGTCGCATTCTCTGCACCACGTTGCGCGACGCCAGACTCGTCGAGTTCGATGAGTTCATCGTGCATATATTGCGGAAATTGAGCCCCAGACAATTCTGCAAAGCGTTCGATCTGTCCCAAGTTCGTGACTGGCTGAATGCCGGGAACTATCGGAATCGTCACCCCTGCGGCCTGACACTTTTCGACGAAGTCGAAATAATGCCGAGCTTCAAAGAACAATTGAGTGAGGGCGAACTCTGCGCCAGCCTCTTGTTTAGCCAGCATCGCCTGGACATCTTGATCAATACTTTCGGACCCCGGATGGCCCTCTGGTGCCGCCGCAACCCCAACGCAGAAGTCTCCCTCAGACTTGATTAACTCCACCAACTCAGAGGCGAAGTTAATTCCGTCTGGTGTCGGTTCCCATGGAGTCGAAGGGCCACCAGGTGGATCCCCACGCAAAGCAAGAAGATTGGAAACCCCCGCTTGTGCGAACTCGCCGATAACCTCGCGAACCTGGTCTTTGGTTGCCCCAACGCACGTGAAATGACCGACGGGGATTAGGTCACTTTGAGTGGCAATTCTTTTGGTAATCGCGACTGTCCGGTCTCGGGTAGATCCACCAGCACCATAAGTCACCGAGACAAAATCTGGTTTCAACAAGGCAAGTTCATCGAGTGCGCTCCAGAAGTTCTGTTCACCCACATCAGTTTTGGGAGGAAAGAACTCGAATGAAACTGATGGACGACTTTGCGTAATCAGATCGACAACGCGAACGGATGACCCGTCAGCACCCCGAGTACCAGAGAGATCATCGTTAGCCATCTAGTCAGCATATAAGGTGTAAAGGTGACTTCGGAGCCAACCCAATCCCCTCTCGACATCGAGGATGTACGCGCGCGGGTTGACACGTCAGTTGACGAATTCCTAGCCGCCCGTGGAGCGCAGCTAGCTCAAATCAGCCCCAACCTGAATGAAGTCACCTCCGCACTGCAGGACTTCATGAAATCAGGCAAACGCATTCGACCTATTTTCTGCTGGTGGGCTTGGCGAGGTTGCGGTGGTGCGAATGACGATTCAGCCCTCAGAGCTGCCGCCTCATTGGAGTTCATCCAGGCGTGCGCCTTGATTCACGACGACATGATGGACAAATCCGATACGCGTCGCGGGCAGCCAGCAGTCCACCGTCGGTTCGAGTCCCTACACAACACCAGCGATTGGTTTGGCTCCGCTCAGGCATTCGGTGAGGCGTCAGCAATTCTTGTCGGCGACTTAGCTCTTGCGTGGGCCGACCAGGCCTATTACGAATCTGGATTGGATCCCGAACGTTTGAGCCGAGGCAAGCCGGTCTACGACAATATGCGCACCGAAGTCGTCGCTGGCCAATATCTAGATGTTCTGCAGCAGGCGCAACGTTCTCATGACCGCGCCGAGATCTTGCGGGTTGCCCAGTTCAAAACCGCTAAGTACACGATCGAGCGACCGCTTCATTTAGGGGCGGTGTGGGTTGACGCACCCGAGTCCACTGTCAGCGCGTTGAGCGACTTCGGTCTTCCGCTAGGCGTCGCTTTCCAGATTCGCGACGACATCATGGGCGTTTTTGGCGACCCGGAGCAGACCGGCAAACCAGCTGGTGATGATGTCCGCGAAGGTAAATACACCTTCTTGATCGACTACGCGTATGCAGCCAACAATCCAGCAACGAACGCACTTCTTGACCGCTCACTTGGCAACCCTGATTTGACCGCCGAAGATGTCGACGAGGTACGAGCTTCCATCCGTGAAACCGGGGCTTTGGATCGCGCCGAACAAGAAGTCGAAGAGCACCTAACCGAAGCCCTCACAGCTCTCGACCGCGCAGATCTCGATCCCCAAGCAGCAGGCGTTCTTGCGCAACTAGCCCAAGCGGCAGCCCACCGCGCTCAGTAACCAAACGAGCAGGCCACAGACGATTGAGCTACGACCGGTAATTGAAGTTGAGGCGAACATTGGTATGGCACGAGCCACAGACGATTGAGTTGAGAGCACGAAAGCTTGCTTTCGATGCCGAAGCGATTGAAGTCTGTTGACGAGCGAAGCGAGGAACACGGGGGTTCGCCGATGCTCAATTACTGGTCGTAGCGGTCTCAACCCTTGAAAAGGTACTAACCAGCTACAGCTTCACCAGGCTTGCGCATAGTCGCCTGCTGCGCCCTTGCTTTGTCGGCATCGGACACGGGCACAAGGCCAGCTGCCGAAACTTTGCCGAACAACAGCGCCCACTCGCGTTTGGATACCCACAGCATTGCGATCAAGAATGCGAGCGCGATGATGAACAGCGTCGTGTCTGATAAGGATCCGTAGTTTTCTTGCATACCGCCTGAGCCGACACCGCTGTAGATCGTCAGGAGCACCGTACCGATCGATGCGACCCGGAATTGCCATCGCGGAAGACCCGAGGCGGCAAACAACGGCAGACTCCACAGCAGATACCAAGGCTGAACAATGGGTCCCAGCGCCACGAGCCAGAAGAATCCCAATGCCGCCCCTCGAATCGGAGTGCGCCCTTCTGGCTTCAAGCACAACCAAGCCAAGATCAAGACCGTCAAAACTGTGCCAGCCAACCGCGCATAGTTGATCGCCTGGTCAGTGATCGAAAGCCCAAATATCTCACCTACGTTGCCAACGTTCATACCAACTGCCGTTGGTGGCGACAACCAGGTACGCACGGCACCTGGCGTCGACAGGGCGTTAATCCAACCGAATCCGGTTCCAGTCAGCCATCCGAACAACCCTAGGATCACAATTGCTATTGCACCTGTGGCGATCCACATGGCGAATCGCCTGGACCAATTCGACCTTGTGCCGGCCCAAATGAGCCCAACGAAAGGCAACGCCAACAGGCCGATCGGTTTGACCGCACCCGCTAACGTCACCAAAATCACACCAGCCCATGCATAGCGTTCAACCGCTAACACCAGACCAGCGGCGACAAGGCCAACCATCAACGCATCGTTGTGGGCACCAGAGACAAAGTGCAAAATCACGAGTGGGTTCAGTGCTGCCATCCACACCGCTTTGGAGGGCTCTATGCCGCACCAAGTCGCAAGCCGGACAACTGCCCAGGCCAGGAGTGCGACACCAATCAAGGCGATGATGCGGAACACAATCGCGCCGGTGTAGGCATGCGGTCCGGAGAACGCCACCACTCCCCGTTCAAGGAGTAAGAAGAACTGGCCATACGGGGTTTTGGACTCCGACCACATGGGGTCGCCACCGTCGTTGAACCATCCTGGGATCGACGCAGTGCCTTCTTGGTACGGGTTGAATCCGGCGATCCAAAGACGCCCTTGAGTGAAGTATGAGTAGACGTCGCGGCTAAATAGTGGCGGGGTCAACAGTAGCGGCGCACACCAAGCAGCCAACACCAGCCACAAGCGGCGTACATCTTGGATCCGCCCCTTCATAACGTCGTAGCCGATGAAGAGCCAGGCTTGAATCATGATCAGGATGCCGGCTACAACCGCAAATTTAGAGACGGCCTCGCCGATCGGCGTACCTCTAAGTGCATCAATAACCGGTAGCTCAGCAACTGAAGTGTCGACTGGAAGCCAACCGACGCCAAAGGCGCCAAGCGCAATCAAGATCGTGCCAATTGTTCCGGGAAGCACCATGCGCAAAACGAAACCTGGCCACAGGGGTTCTTCACCCTCTGATTGCGGATTCCTGGGCTCGGGAATCCCGGCCTCGGCGCTAGATGCCATAAGGGGAATCGTACCTGGCGAGGCATCCGGTCTGTTGCATGTGCAGTGCCCCCTATAAGAACCACTTTGCAAAACCTTCGCCCTTGGTGTGTGTCTCGACCGAAACAGGACACGGATTCGTAGACTTAGGGCTATGACTGCGAACGAGACCGGCGACCCCCTAGTGGGGCGTTTGATCGATTCTCGCTATCAAATCGAGGCGTTCGTGGCTCGCGGTGGCATGGCCACGGTCTATAAGGCTACCGATACCCGTCTAAATCGAACTGTCGCGATCAAAGTCATGCACCCTTCGCTTGCTGAGGATCCGGACTTCGTTCGCCGCTTCGAACGCGAGGCTAGGTCGGCTGCCACCTTTAGTCATCCTTCGGTTGTGGCTGTTCACGACCAGGGCATGGACGGCGACCTCGTGTATCTGGCTATGGAATACGTCGATGGCACCACCTTGCGTGGCCTGCTGCGCGACCAAGGTCCACTATCAGCACCGATCGCACTGTCGATTGTCGAGCCGGTTTTAGATGCTTTATCAGCCGCGCATCGGGCAGGGTTCATTCACCGTGACGTCAAACCCGAGAACGTTCTGATCTCGACAACCGGTCAAGTGAAGATTGCCGACTTCGGGTTGGCTAGGGCAATCGAGGACAGCACTGCCAGCCAGGTGACTCAAGGCGTTTTGATAGGGACCGTCGCCTATCTGGCTCCAGAACAAGTCAAGACCGGTCACGCGGATCAGCGATCAGATGTCTATTCGACCGGCATCATCCTCTACGAATGTGTTGTGGGCCAACCGCCATTTGTCGGTGCTACTCCACTGTCGGTCGCGTATCAGCACGTCAATGACGATGTCACCCCTCCCTCACAAGCCAATCCAAGCGCACCTGCGGTAATCGACGAACTGGTCTTAGTTGCAACGGCCAAGGATCCCGAGGAACGCTATGCCGATGCGGCGGACTTCTCCCATCACGTTCATGCGATCCGCAGCACATTAGATCCACAAGGCTCCGAAACGTTTGAGACGATCGCGATTCCGCATCAATTCGAGCAACCCGTGGCGCAGCCAGATTCCCAGCTCACCTCGCAGGTAGAGGTACCGCCTCCAGCCGACGAGGGTGAGAGTGACGAGGCAGATGGTTCGAGTGTCGACGACGATAGCCAATCCGGAGACCATAGCGATCACCCGCAACACAGCCGACTAGTTAGGCCACACAGGTTCCGGGGCTTGATTGCCGCTGTGGTGATCCTCGCGCTAATCCTCAGCTTCGGAATTGGTGCCTGGCGTTGGGCTGAAGCTCAGTCCGTTCCAGTTCCTTCGGTGGTCGGCATGACACAGACCAAAGCCAAAGCCACGCTGGCTCAAGAGCGCCTCAGCCTTGATGTCACTGGTCAAGAGTTCAGCGACACTGTCAAGCGCGGCGTCATTATTAGCACAGACCCGGCTCCAGGCGAAGGCGTAGAACTCGAAGGGGTCGTGCGAGCAATCGTGTCCTCCGGACCTGAGAATGTCAAAGTCCCCAAGGTAGCTGGACTCTCTGAAGCAGCCGCGAAGAACAAACTCGAAGACGTGAGCCTTACGGCTCAAATCGTTGAAGATTTCGACGACAAAATAGCCAGCGGCACGGCAATCGAAGCGCGCCCAACATCGGGAACCAAAGTCAAGAGCGGTTCCACTGTCGAACTTGTCATCTCAAAAGGGCCACCGCCTGTAACGGTCCCGAATGTGGTCACGATGAGCAAAGACGATGCGGTAACCAGACTTCAATCGCTTGGGCTCAAAGTCATCACTCAAGGACAGCTACCAGTGGTGGTTATCGGCCGCGTCTACAGTCAAGATCCCAGTGGTGGAACGACGGTTCCTAAAGGGTCAACGGTCACGTTGACTCTCGTATAGTCGCTGTCAACGGTTGCTTTAACCCTCGGGCAGTTAACTAACGATCGCCCAGCATCTCGGCCACGACGAAGGCCAATTCCAACGACTGTTCCCGATTCAATCGAGGGTCACAAGCCGTCTCGTAGCGCTCATCGATCTGGTGCTCTTCGATGCCGAACGATCCACCTAGGCATTCTGTGACGTCATCGCCGGTGAGTTCGATATGCATGCCACCTGGATGCGTTCCCAGTGAATGATGCACCTCGAAGAACCCGCGAACTTCGTCGACGACATCGTCGAACTGACGAGTTTTTTGTCCGGAACTTAGCGTCTTGGTATTGCCGTGCATCGGATCAGTGACCCAAAGAACCTGGTGGTCAGAGTTCTCAACCCGGTCAACCAGACTAGGCAGGTTGTCACGAATCTTGTCCGCACCCATACGTGTGATGAACGTGACTCGTCCCGGCTCGCGATTCGGGTCTAGCTTCTCAAGCAAAGTGATCGCATCATCCGCAGTAGTGGTCGGTCCGAGCTTAACGCCAATCGGATTGTGGATCTTCTCTGCGAACGCAACGTGTGCGCCTTCTGGGTCGCGGGTGCGCTCACCGATCCACAGGAAGTGACCGGACACCGAGTATGGGTTTCCGGTACGTGAATCGATACGAACGAGCGGACGTTCGTAGTCGAGCACCAAAGCTTCGTGTGCTGCATAGAAGTCCGTGCGGCGAAGCTCGTCAGAGTCTGCACCGCATGCCTTCATGAAGTCGAGGGCACGGTCAATCTCGCCACCCATCTTCTCGAAGCGTTGGCCTGCCGGACTTTTACGCACAAAGTCCTTGTTCCAGGAATGCACATTGTGCAGGTCCGCGTATCCACCTTGGGTGAACGCACGCACTAGGTTCAGCGCAGAAGCCGACGCGTTGTAAGCCTCCAACATGCGCTCAGGGTTTGGCACTCGCAAGGCAGGATCGAAGGGCAGTGCGTTGATTCCGTCACCGAAGTAAGAAGCGGCTTCGACGCCGTCACGGGTCTCGGTCGGCGCTGAGCGCGGCTTGAAGTATTGACCAGCCATACGGCCAACTTTGACCACTGGCATACGAGCGCCGTAAGTGAGTACAACAGCCATTTGCAAGACAGTCTTAAGGCGATCACGGATCGAATTCGCGGTGTTTGCCTCAAAAGTCTCGGCACAATCGCCACCCATGAGCACAAAGGCATCGCCTAACGCGGCCTGTGACAACTGTGCCTGTAGTTGGTCGCATTCACCAGCAAATACCAGCGGAGGCGCACTGCTCAACGCTGCTTTTACTTGGTCTACGACGTGGGCATCCGGCCATTCGGGCTGATGAGCGGCAGGAAGGTTCTCCCACGTAATGTCAGCACCCGAAATTGGGACCCCGTCGGCAATAGAAATAGTCACTTATCTAGGTTACTTGACGCTTCGGTCCCATCGTCACTTGAAGCCCGCTGTGACGGGCGCTTGGCGTACTCGTCGGTGTACTCCTGGCCCGAGATCTGCATAATCTCGTACATGATTTCGTCCGTTGCGGAACGCAGCACAAAGCGGTCGCTCTCTTGGCCCTCATAGCGTGAAAAGTCAATCGGCTCGCCGAACTCGATCGAGTACCTCTTGATCCTAGGAATTTTGGTACCTGGAGGCTGAATCTCGCGAGTACCTTTGACGCCACATGGGATCACTGGAACGTTAGTCTCAATTGCCATCCGTGCGACGCCGGTATGACCGCGGTACAAACGACCGTCTGGTGACCGGGTGCCCTCCGGGTAGATACCCAGTACGTTGCCTTCCGTCAGGATCCGAACACCGGTCTTGAGTGCTGCTTCGCTTGCGCTACCACCTGCGCGGTTGATCGGCACCTGTCCAACCCCCGAGAAGAACATCTTCATGAAGAAGCCCTTGATTCCTGGAGTCACGAAGTACTCATCTTTAGCCAAGTACGTGACCTTGGGACCCACCGCGAGTGGCACGAAAAATGAATCGAGAAACGAATTGTGGTTAACCGCGAGGATGTACGGACCACTCTTGGGCAGGTTGGCCCTGCCTTTGATTTTGGGGCGGTACAGCAGCTTCAGGATGGGACCGATGAAGATGTACTTCAATACCCAATAGAGCACAACTCCACCTCCTCAACTTGTAGCCGCATAGTTTGCCCGGGTTTACACATGACGACCTAATTCTGGTCACCCAGCGTGGACAAGAAACAGGAAATCAGCGGTGCGAATCAAACTCTACCCACACAGCTTGTTGAAGACTACCCGTTTGCCCGAATGACTCGCAGTTGGGGCTTAAATGGGGTGAATGCCAGCGCAAGGCACCGAAGTGTGACACCATTTCAGAGATTCAAATTTTCTAGGAGGAACTGTGCCACTGCTACCCGATGCCGAACCATTTGCCCACGATGGCAACAAAGTAGGGATCATCGTTAGCCATGGTTTCACTGGCCAGCCTAAATCCGTCAAGCCATGGGCTCGTTACCTTGCCGATAAGGGATACACCGTGCGTGCTCCGCGCCTCCCCGGCCACGGCACGCGCTGGCAAGACATGAATAAGGTCACCTGGCAAGACTGGTACGGCGAGATCGAACACACCTATAACGAACTCACCAAGACATGCGACACGATCTTCATCATGGGCCTGTCGATGGGCGGTTCACTTTCTCTTCGTTTGGCCGAAGAAAAGGGCGACGGGATCGCTGGCGTTGTCGTCGTGAACGCTGCCGTTCACACTGAGCGCCCAGATCGCTTCTTGCTGCCGTTCATTCGTCACGTGGTTCCGGCATTCCCTGGCATCTCAAATGACATCAAAAAGGAAGGTCAGGACGAGGGCGCATACACCTTGCTGCCGCTTCCCGCCGCCTACCAACTTCAGACCATGTGGCGATCCGTCAAACAAGACATTGCCAAGGTGACTCAACCACTGTTGTTGTTCCGCAGTGCCGACGACCATGTGGTCGAGCCATCCAACTCTGCCTGGATCCTCGCCAATGTTTCGTCGAAGGACACCAAGGAAGTCGTCCTCACCGACAGCTACCACGTTGCAACCCTCGACAATGACGCCGAGACGATTTTCGAACTGTCCGCCGAATTCGTCGAGCGCGTCCTCGCCGAGAAATCTGAGTAGGACCTATGACACACGACAACGAAACTGGCGACCACTACGTCCCACCGCCCGCTCCGCCGATCAAGGTCAAAGATCCGGTTCGCGGTATAGCGATCGCGTGCGTCTTATTGGGCCCGCTGCTGTTCGTTTTCTTCGGAGTCATCATCCAGTGGTGGCATCCGGTTGTTTCAGGACTGTGCGCCCTACTGTTCGTTGGTGGATTCATCACGCTATTTGTGCGCGCTGCACCGACCAACAAAAAAGATGAAGATGGCTGGGACGACGGAGCTGTTGTCTAGTTACTACTAATCAACGCGAGTCAGATCGGCTGCGCCTACGACGCCGGCCTTATTTCCTAGCTCGGCTAGACGAACCTCAGCAATTGGTCGCACATCATTACCAGATACAGAATCCTTATAAGCACGCTTGACCGCGCCCAGCAGCAAGTCGCCAGCTTCACTAACACCGCCGCCAATAACGAAGACACCTGGATCAAGCACGGCTGTTAGATCGGCCATACCAACCCCGAGCCAACGGGCCACTGAATCAAAAGCCCCGAGCGCTACCGGGTCCCCTGCTTGGGCGGCCTCAGTCACGTGGGCGCCTGTTACGCCCTCTGGAGTGCCGTCGCCAAGCGCCAACAGCCGGGCTGCTTCCGAGCGGCGTTCGGATGCCAAGTAGCGCGCTTCACGCACGAGAGCGTTGCCTGAAGCATATTGTTCCCAGCATCCACGGTTGCCACAGCCACAGAGACGCCCACCGGGCTCAACACACAAGTGGCCAATTTCTGCCGCCACACCGTGACCGCCTCGGAACAGTTGGCCACCTAGGACTAGGCCACCACCGATTCCTGTTCCCACCGTGATGCACACCATGTCACTCAGACCGCGACCCGCGCCGTATTTGAACTCGCCCCAGGCGGCGACATTGGCATCATTCTCGATAACAACCCGAAGGTTCAGACGAGATTCGAGGTTCTCTTTGAGCGGGATGTCCTTCCAGCCAAGGTTTGGCGCCAGTAGGACAGCGGACCTAGACTCGTTGACGAAACCGGCCGCCCCAACGCCGACAGCTTCGATGTCGTGCTTGCTCTGGAGCTCTTGAACGAGTTCCACGACTGCACTTTGAACCGAACCGATTCCCACTCGAGGCGTCTTGACTCGGCCTGAATCAATGATCTCGCCATTGTCGTCGACAACGCCTGCCGCAATCTTCGTGCCTCCGATATCGATACCGACTGCTAGCGACATGGGTTTCCCTTCTACTGGCGAACATTGAACTAGTTACCTATCTGGACTAGTTGGATTCAACCAGGATGCACAAGGGGTTGCTAGTTGGCGTGCCCTAGCGGGCTATCAGCAAAACGTGCCAGATTCTGACTACTCGTCGGAATCAGAGTTCTTGAACACCAGTTCCATGACCGCGCTTGCCACGCCATCCGTAACCACCGCCATGACTTCGGCAATGGCAGCAGCCGTCTCGGGGTTCAGATCATCAAGCGACTCGATGACACGACAGACCGGGCAGTAGTCGCAGGTAACGCGTACTTCACCAGTAGCCCCCGATTGATGAATATGGTGTTCGCCCACCATAGAGCCATCAGCTGAGTTGAACTGCACCACTCCAGCCGCAGCCGGATCTTCATCAAGATGACTAAAGTCGTCGCTCGCTAGATCAACTGTGCTCAGTTCGATATCCAAATCGACCTCGGAAACTTCCTGGCCTACAAGGTCGTCCACTTCGGAATCGTCATTCACCTCATCGCTCGAATCCCCAGAATTCATGAGGGAGCCCGCAGCATCTTGCGCGGTGTCCATGGCTTGTTGGGCAACAGAACGCAGAATCGGAGCAAATCCCGTCTTCTCGGCCCAAGTACTCAAGGTTGAGGCCAACTGAACGGCCTCTTGGGTCGCGGTATTGAGTAGTTCGCTGGTCTCATCTGCCTCGGCACGAGTGGCCTCGGAATCATCACCTGCGAACTCCGACGCATCCTCGTGCCACCAAGGAGCCTCTTCACTCGGATCGGATTGCTTGGAGTTCTCAGCGTTTCGTGCCATCTAACTATTCTATCCCTACAGGTCCAGAACGAATGGAGTGCGACGGCTCCGAAAATGGCCAACATTGAGGCATTGCGTGCGGCCGAGTTGATATCGCGGATACATCGGCTGATGAACGTGCCCAAACACATTGAAAGTTGGCTGAAGCTCTTCGATCGCTGCCACAAGCGACTTAGAACCAACCTCAAACCGCTTTGCCACCACATCGAAGGTGATCTCGGGAATCGAAGGTGGAATATGTGCGCACAGCACATCCAACCCGCCCAATTCCTGAGCTTGTCTTACTACTTGCTGTACGCGGCGATCAAAATCTTCTACCGGAGCCTCGTTGGGAGTGCGATAAGGCGACACGAGTCCACCTGAAACAAACCCGAACCGCTTTCCGTCCAGTTCCACAACCTCAGCATCGAAGAAGCGCTGCCCTGGTTTGATGTGCTTCTGTGCCACGTGTGGAAGATCAACATTGCCAAAGGTGAATACAGCATCATCAGGGAGTGCTTCGAAGATCTCAGCGTATTGGCGGTCCGCGATTTGTTCAATCAAGGCGAACCGGTCGTCCTCCCCTGTTCGTTCCACTCGCTTGAACCACGCATCAGTCACGAGTTCGCGCGCCTCGTCAAACCGCTTGGCCAGTCGCAACCGGATGTTCTCAGCAGTGACCTCGGGTCCAAAAATCTCGGCGAAAGCGCCTTTAGTGGGATCCTCATAATCCAGATACAGCAGCAGGTCTCCCAGGCACACCACAACATCAGCACCGTTACCAATGTCACTCAACTCGGCGGCACGGCCATGCACGTCACTGACGATATGAACCCTCATGAGGCTTTCTCGCCAGCCTTTCGGTCGCCCTCAAGCTCATCTTTGAGCGCCCACGCTTTGGCCTTCCAATGGTTTGCTCGGGCGACCCGTTCTTTGGATCCTTGGCGGCGACCGGCCAAAGTATCGGGGTATGGCTGAGGCTCTTGATTAGTTCCTGACACGGTGGGGTCAACCCGCAGATAGTGGTGCAAAATCGTGCCGTCGCCAAAGGGTTCGACCCAGAGTTCGACGGAACCTACATAGTCGCCACTTGCCGACCAGCGGATCCCTTTCTCATCACGATCCATAAACACCGTGAGCTCGATCTTTGGGAACCATTCGCTCCAACGCTGTTTTTCGTGGACAATTGCTGCAACGCGCTCCGGCGCTGCGGCAATGTAGGTTTCATCCACTAGATCGATTGACGGCATAAACCTAAGATAACCGAGAGGCCTGGCATTTGAGCAACTACGAGTCCGCGAGGGAACTCCTCACGCAACTAGGCACGCTAGCCCGGTCGCTGTCGAGTGGGCTCGACGATGTCTCGATTGGGTACTCGTTACTTACCGATCTCGAGCCTGTACTCGATCCTGAAGTTAGTGTCGTCTACTTGTGGTCAGCTGAACAGCGACTTCTTCCGTTAAGCGTCAAAGGTGCAGACACGATTACTTGGACTACTGACGACTTCCAGGCCGCATGGGATACGGCCCGCGAGACCAATGCCCCACAGGTTACTGACACTGCCTTGCCTGGAACCAATGCTCCTGGGCATGTGGTGATACCGCTCGGTCTTGGTGAAGATCTCGTGGGAGCAGTAGTGGCTGCAGGCCCTAAAAGCTCGTACGACTCACCGGACCCCGACCACTGGACGGATTCCCGAATCAGCCAGGCGTTCAGCATCACTCAAGAAGCTGCAATCAAGATCGATACGGCCCGACTGTTTGGCGAAATCCAAGAAATTGCCACGATTGAGGAACGCCGCCGACTGGCTCGCGAGATTCACGATGGAATCGCTCAGGAAATTGCGTCCTTGGGATACGTGGTTGATGACATTGCAGCGGATGCAGTCGACGACACCCTGAAGGAGCGAGTGCTTGAGCTTCGAGGCGAGCTTTCGCGGGTCGTTAGTGAACTTCGCCTGTCGATTTTTGATCTCCGGAGCGATGTTCAACCGGAAACCGGACTGGGCGCTGCTATCTCGAGCTATGTGCGCCAGGTCGGCACTTCGACTGGCCTCACAGTCCACTTGGTCTTGGATGAGACAGCAACCCGACTGCCGGTATCTGTCGAGAGTGAACTCCTAAGAATCGCTCAAGAAGCGATCACCAACGTCCGTAAGCATG
>CAUJDH010000061.1 GCA_963169225.1 Actinomycetota bacterium | reverse complement strand
TGAACCTCTTTGGTGCTTCGATTCAGGCTGCCGCATTGGGCGAACCCACTCCAGAAGATGGATACAAGGGCGATTACATCCAAGGACTAGCCCAACAGGTCGTGGCTAATGACCCGGGAATTCTCGAGCTCGAGGGTCAAGATCAACTTGAAGCATTCCGTGAAGCTGGATACGCGCTACAACTCAAGCAGCAGCAAGACACTCTTGAACAGTTTCACACCAAATTTCAGGTGTGGTCCTCTGAACGCGAGTTGCACGAGTCGGGTGCAGTCGAACGTGCGCTCGACAAGCTCCGTGCCCAAGGTCATGTTTACGAACTCGATGGTGCCACTTGGTTGCGCACTACTGACTTCGGTGATGACAAAGATCGCGTGCTAATCAAAGCCGACGGCTCGCTCACCTACTTCGCCTCCGACTGCGCGTACTACATCGACAAGCGTGCCCGCGGATTCGATGGCAACATCTACCTGCTCGGTGCCGACCATCATGGATACGTTGGCAGGCTCAAAGCGGTAGCCGCTTGCGCCGGCGACAACCCAGACGAGAACATCGAGATCTTGATTGGTCAGCTGGTCAAGACCATGCGTGACGGACAAGAGGTGCGGTTGTCCAAGCGTGCCGGTGAGATTGTGACTTTGACCGACCTCGTGGATGAGGTTGGTGTCGATGCTGCGCGCTACACGTTGATTCGCTACCCAGCAGAATCGCCACTCACCCTTGACCTCGGCTTGCTGGTGAAACGTACCAACGACAATCCGGTGTTCTATGTTCAGTACGCGCATGCTCGGATTAGTTCGGTCCTGCGGAACGCCGCCGAGCTTGGTATCAATTGGCGTGATGGAGAGATCCCGTTTGATCCGACGCTCCTTAGCCACGAACAAGAGGGCGAACTCATTCGGGCATTGGCCGACTTCCCTCGCACCATTGCCTCGGCGGCTGAGTTGCGCGAACCGCATCGCGTGGCCCGATACCTAGAGGATCTCGCAACTGCGTATCACAAGTTCTACAACGACTGTCGCGTTTTGCCTCGCTCGGACGAGGAGCTGGAACCACTCCACATTGCGCGTCTCAACCTGTGTGCCGCTGCTGTTCAGGTGCTAGGAAACGGCCTCACCTTGTTAGGCGTCACAGCCCCCGAACGTATGTAGTTCGATGGAACTACTGGTTTCCCCACGGTTCGATGAACTTTTGACAGATGCTTGAGCCATAAGGGTAATGCGGAAGGTCGTTGGTGGGCATCCGATGCAAATCGAATGTTAAACCTTCGCCATGAATAGCAAAGTCGCTTTGCCTCGTCGAATTAGTTTCCGCGTCTTAGCCGTGGTTTCTTCACTTGCGCTTGTTCTGGGCTTGATTGTGAGCGTTCAGGCGGGACAAGCATCCGCTTCGACTACTCGTGACCTCTATTGGACCAATCACGGAACCGACCTCTTCGAGGGAATCCCTGCGCAAACTGGCATTGGAAAAGTAAGCACATCTAATTCCTCTAACATCGACGCAACAGCCAATGCGACGGCCGTAAACCCAACGGGCATAGCAGTAACTGCAACGACGCTCTATTGGTCGGAAGGAACAGAGGCTGCTCCGTTCGTCGCTTCCAAGATCTATTCCGCGCCCCTAACAGACACGAACAATGCCACACTCTTGGTTGATGAGAGTGACAAAAACGTTGCTGCCGTTGCGGTGGATGATTCAAATATTTACTGGACGGTAGCGCTGAGCGGTACCAACAGCAAAATCAAGAAGGCATCTCTGGAAGACCCGAGCGAAGCTATCGACCTTGTGACCGGAATTCAGCAAGCAAGTGGTCTCGCATTGAGCGGCAACAAGCTCTACTGGACTGACACTGGGAGATCGAAAATTGGCCAGGTCAATGTCGGTGATACTTCCACGGCAAACCCAGATTTCGTCACCGGAATTTTCATGCCGATTGGGATCGCTGTAAACGATACTCACGTGTACTGGACTGAGCCGTTCTCAAGTGGAGTGGGCCGAGCCACCATTGCCGACACAAGCGATGCTGACGGGCATTGGTTGAACGGTGTCGTTACCGATGAGTATCCGAGCGCGGCAATCGGCATCGCCATCGACGACACTTACCTCTATTGGGCCAACTGGTTTGAAGCGGGAACGTGCCTCAACCCGTCCGCGGATCCAGTGCATTGCAATGGCAGCGGTCCAAAGCCAGGCAATCGAATTGGCCGAGCAAAGCTCGACGGTAGTGGTAGCGATGGAACCTAGGAGTGGGTTTACACTGGCGCAACAGGTCCATTCAATCTGGCTATCACACCTCCACAAAACCAGCCGGAACCTTCGCCGACCCCCACTCCCACTCCGTCTCCCAGCCCAACACCGAAGCCAGATCCGATCAACGACAATTGCAGCGGGAACTCATGCGCGGGAGCGGATCTCTCAGG
Organism: Actinomycetota bacterium; assembly: GCA_963169225.1. GTDB lineage: Bacteria > Actinomycetota > Actinomycetes > S36-B12 > UBA10799 > KLAP162. Next base: position 1,703 of record CAUJDH010000061.1, on the reverse strand, counting down.
TGCTGATCTTAGGAATGCACGCACCAAATCGCCATCTACTAGAGGCGAGGTCGGCTCGAAGCGCCGCTACGTCGTACCAAGTCGGTACTCGGCTTCCTTTAGGTCAACGAATCTGAGCAGGGCGAATCTGTCGGGTGCGTACTTGCGTAACTCTGATCTGACCCGCGCGAATCTGTCGAGGTCAAGTTTGGCGCGAACTAACTTGCGTCACTCGAATCTCGCCAAAGCAAACCTCGGCAGGGCCAACGTCAAACGAGCAAACCTGATGTACGCCAACCTTAAGGGTGCAAAGCTCACCAAGGTGAACCTCAGACAGGCCAAAATTCGGGGTATTTACCGTTAGAGCAAATAGGCAAGGGCTCGCTAGGTATTCAATGGCTCTTCCGTGCCTGTAACCTTAAACAATGCGCGCTCATCCGGCTGGACCTCGACATGGCGACGAGGTTCCCCATCACGCAACTCCTCGTCCAGAGTCGACTGAATCTGCCCTCGACCTCGATGCGGGAATTTGGCCTGCCTCGGTGCGCCGCAATGATTCTGGTGCCTTGGAAATCGCAGGGTTTGATGTTCGTGATCTTGCCACCGAATTTGATACACCGTATTTGGCCTTGGACGTAGCGGACTTGCAGACTCGGGCTCGCGACTATCGCGAGGCATTCGCTGACGATGCTGTATCGGTTGACGATCAAGTGAACGTGTATTACGCCGGCAAGGCGTTCTTATCGACGGCCGTTGCACGTTGGATTCACGAGCAAGGGCTAGGTATTGACGTGTGTACCGGCGGTGAGCTCGAGTGTGCGTTGCGAGCTGATGTTCCGGCGTCACGGTTACTGTTCCACGGCAACAACAAGTCAGAAGATGAACTGCGTCGTGCTCTTGAAGTCGGCGTCGGTCGAATCGTTCTGGACTCGTTTGAAGACATTGCTCGCTGCGAGTTCCTGGCCGCCGAGTTGGGTGTCCAGCCAAAGGTATTGATTCGCGTGACTGTCGGAGTTGAAGCCCACACTCACGAGTTCATCGCCACCGCACACGAAGATCAAAAGTTCGGGTTTTCGCTAGCTTCTGGCACTGCACTCGAAGCGGTATCTCGGGTGCTGGCAGTCCCGAATCTTGAATTGGTTGGTTTGCATAGTCACATTGGCTCGCAGATCTTCGTCGCTTCAGGATTCGAAGTGGCAGCTTCGAGGCTTGTCGGCCTATTAGTTCAGATTCGTGATGAACTCGGTGTTGAGCTGCCAGAGCTTGATCTTGGCGGTGGCCTGGGTATCAAATACACGAGTGAAGATGAGCCGTTAGAGACCAAAGTGATCGCGGCAGACTTGCACGAGATCGTCCGGGCTAAAAGCGAGAGTGCAGGTTTGAGTCTTCCGCACTTGGCGTTCGAACCGGGGCGAGCGATCGTGGGGCCAACCATGATGACTGTCTATCGGGTAGGAACCGTCAAGTCGATCGAGCTCGACAATGGCCAGACCCGAACGTACGTCTCAGTAGACGGCGGTATGAGTGACAACCTTCGTACGGCGCTCTACGACGCTGAGTACACGGTAACGCTTGCATCGCGTTCCTCAGACGCTCCGCTTGAACTCGCTCGCGTGGTTGGCAAACACTGCGAGAGCGGCGACATCGTGGTCAAGGATTGCTGGCTTCCCTCGGACCTTGCTCCGTCGGATCTGTTGGCTGTTGCGGCAACGGGTGCGTACAAC
>CAUJDH010000060.1 GCA_963169225.1 Actinomycetota bacterium | reverse complement strand
ATCCATCGTTGAGAACAGCCATAGACCAACCGCCAGCAAGCCGGACCCTAGGATCGGCAGCGCTTTATAGTGCCCGGTCCGCGTCATGATCTGACCACCGACGAGCGACACAACCATGGCCGACACCATCATCGGCATAAGCAACAGACCGCTGTTCGTCGCCGACTCACCCTGCACAAACTGCTGGAACTGTGGCAAGAACGTCAAGCCGCCGAACATAGCGAACCCGGCAACGAAGCCAAGGATAGTTGCGATCGTGAAGTTCGAATTCGTAAAGAGCCGTAACGGAATAATCGGGTCTGCGGCCTTACTCTCGACCCGCAAGAACCAAATCAAACCAACGAGAGCAATCGCCCCGAGGGTAATGATTTGCCAAGAACCCCACGGGTATTCGGTCCCGGCCCAAGTGATCATCAGCACCAACGAGGTTAGCCACACGATGATGAGCGTGATTCCTGCCCAGTCCATCTTGACCTTGGTGTTGAGCTTGTCATGCGCCAGATGCAGGGTGGACCAAATAACAATCAGAGCCAGAATCCCAAGCGGCAGGTTCACATAGAAGGCCCAACGCCATGAGACATTGTCGGTGATCCAGCCACCGATCATCGGACCCGCGATCATGGCTGCCGGGAATACCGCCATCATGATGCCGACGTATTTGCCGCGCTGCCTCGGCGGAATCAGCACACCGATCACCGACATGACGCCAACGACTAAGCCACCGCCACCTATGCCTTGGAAGGCACGGAACAGCACAAGTTGAGTCATATCCTGAGCCATACCGCACAGCGCCGACCCGATCAGGAACAGCGTGATCGAGATCATGAAGGTCTTCTTGTGACCATGTAAGTCACCCAGCTTGCCCCAAATCGGCGTCGACACGGTGGAAGCCAAGATGTACCCAGTCACAACCCACGACAAGTGGTTGAGTCCGCCAAGTTCACCAACAATCGTCGGCAAGGCTGGCGACACGATCATGTTGTCGAGCTGCGCTAGCAACATGGCGATCACGAGACCGCTCATCGCCAACAAGATCTGGCGAGTGCTTAACTCCGAAGATGATGAGGCAGCGTTAGCCTCATCGGTCTGGTGAGCTTCAGCTTTGGCAATATCTGAAGGCTGTGATTCGGTCATTCAACACGACCTTTCTCCGCCGGAATCGGCCAATACATTTAGGTAAGCGATGCGAGTCTTCGAGTGACAACCCGAGCCATATGACTCAAGCTTACCGAACGGTAAGTAAATACGCTACCCTCGTGGATGTGACGGCAGACATAAATACCCACGACCAGATACTGAAAGCTGCCCTCGTTCTATTCGCCGACAAGGGCTACGACGCCACTTCGATGCGCGAAATCGCCCAACAGGTCGACATCTCAAAACCCGCGCTCTACTACCACTTCGACTCGAAAGAAGAGATCCTGCGCGCATTAGTCGACGAATCGATCCCACTGATTGACGAACTTCTCGACTGGGCTAAACGGCAAACTCCCAGCTCCAAAGTCCGCAAAGAAGCCTTTAACCGCTGGGCAGATATTGTTCAACGAAACGGGCTACTGGGCTTTAGATTCGTCAGCGCCAACCGTTCAGCTGTAGCGGCGGTTCTTGGAAAGAGGCGTGGCCAGCTCGGAGCCATTAGCGAACTCGGTCAGATATTGAAGTCCCCCGATGGTCCAGACGACCAAGAACTACGGATCTGCATGTCGCTGCTCGCACTCAATACCGCCGGATGGATCGCCATGAACCTAGATACACCGGAAGAAGAAATCCTGCTCCAAGCTCGAAAGATCGCCATCAAACTCATGCCTTAGCTTTGTGCTGCAATACAAAACCCTAGAACCGGAAACCCGACAATCACTCGGGCTTGCTACATCGCCGCGACTTCACTGTAGTCGTCAGTCGACAGTGGTTCAGGCTTCTCAGCTCGCCGTACAGGTCTGAGCACACGGCGCAATGCACGTACCCAGTATTTGGCATCCCCGTCTGGCTGCTCAGCTTCATCCAGCGCCACTAGTTCGGTTCCCGCGTCAACATTGGCCAACTCCGCGGCCACCGTCATCGACGATACTCCCTCGTCGATCGGTTCATTGTTCAGATCAGTATCAATCGGATCTAGACCCAGTGAGTCCAACATGGACGGGAGTAGAACTTCGGCAGCTTTTGCATAGCCCGCAGAGGATGGGTGAAACCTGTCTGCCGCAAACATTTCTTGTGGTTCGGATCCGAACAGCGGGCCTAACAAGGAACCGAGTGAAACCGAACGGCCGCCTGCCTCAACCACTGCGACAGCTTGCTGCTTAGACAATTGACCAGAACTCACTTTGGCTACTGATCGCAACGGCTCCAGGAAGGGCTGAATCGTGCCTAGGTCCGGGCATGTGCCAACCACAACCTCCGAACCCGCCACAACAAGTCGTTCGACTGCTTCTCCCAAAGCATCACAAGCCCTTTTATGCGGCGTCAGATGAGTGACATCGTTGGCACCGATCATGATCGTCACAATTTGCGGCTTCACCAACAACGCACGCGTCACCTGCTCATCGAGATCCACACTCTTGGCACCAACAGTCGCCATATTGATATAGCGAACCGGAGTGTCAGCAGCATCCACAAGTCCCTGGGCCAACCGTGCGCCCACAGTGTCTAACGCCGAATCGGCACCTAAACCTGCCGCACTGGAATCACCCAACATGACAAACCGAATCGATGTACCACGCTTTTTAGGCCCGTAGAGTCCATCAGCGTATGGTGCTGATTGGTTACGAACGCCAATCGTTCGCTTGGCATAGAGCCCTTGCCCAAAAGCTGCCCCTGCGACTGTTAGTCCTGCCGCGATCAGACCGCCCGCACCGATTGCGGCGGCCGAAGCAACTTTGCGGGCAGGGATGCCTGCCACGTCAATAGCCCTTGCTCTTGAGGAATCCGCGAATCGTCTCGCGCGCATTAGTGTCGATATGTGGCCCATGAATGAACGCCACTGTCTGGTATTCGAGCTCGCCGAGCACATGCGCCGTCTTGCGATTGAGTAGATGGTCACTGCAAAAAGCCGAAACCGGCCAGGTGCGACGTGATGCCATATTCCAAATGGCATCGCCAGTCACCAGCACTCCCGAAGGCTCATGCACTAGCGCGATATGTCCAGGGGTATGTCCGGGAGTGTGATGCACACGAAGTTCGTCATCCAGGAGCTCACCATCAGTCAGACGATTCGCAACCGGGGTCGCCGTGAACCCACCGATGGGTAAACGCTGAAAGATTCGGCCAGACAGAAGCGTCTCGTCCCGCGGTGGCGGCGTGCCAGTCTCGACATATTGGGCTTCATCTACATGGCAATCGACACCCGATAGTCCGGCATCTTCGACTACTTGAGCTGCCCCACCCGCATGATCTTCGTGGGAATGCGTCAGCACAATGCGTTGAACGTCATTGGGATGCTTGCCGATTGCCTTCAGCCCTTTGACGATGTGTGCCGGAGCCCGCTTTACACCGCAGTCGATGAGCGTGACTGAACCATCGTTTTGAACTATCGCCATCGTGTTGACGAAGTCCCCCACAGTAGGGAACCTGTAGACGCGCTCAGCAACTTGCACCGCAGGCGTGCCCATGACTCACCTATCGGTTAGATGCGACGATCGCGAGGAGTCGGAGGATCTCAAGGTAGAGCCAGATCAGCGACACCAGCAGACCGAAGCCCATGCGCCATGACTCACGCTCAGGAACGCCATAGTTGATGCCTTGTTCGATTGCATCGAAGTCCATGCACAAGGTGAACGCTGCAAGTGCAACGACGATCACCGAGATGATGATGCCGAATGGGCCGTTACCGAATAAGAACATCTGGCCTTCTGCTCCACCGGTCAGCGAACGAATGAACCACGTGATTCCTGCAACGACAATCAAACCAAGGTATGAGACCAAGGCAACGGTCATGATCTTCTTGAACTTGTTCGTAACCTTGATGATTCGCTTGGAGTAGAGGGCCAGCATGACGGCGAACACTACAAATGTCGAGATGATTGCTACGGCCACGATGTTGCCCATGCCGTACTGCTCACCAAAGCCCTGGTACCAGTAGCTAATCCCGCCGACAAGAAGTCCCTGGAATGCTGCGTAAGCGATCACTAAAGGTGGGCTAACTTGCTTCTTGAAAGCATTGACTAGTCCGAGAACCAGTCCGCCAATCAAACCGACAATTAAGAACACCATGCCCATACCTGGGCTAGCAGCACTAATCGTCCACGAAATAATCGAAACCACAACGAGGACACCGAACAGCAGTAGCGACTTCATGATGACGTCGTGCAGCGTCATAGCGGCCGTGGAGCCACCGGCGCGCGCTTGCTGGTCGAAGTTCGCTTGCAGATCAGCTGGGGAACCAGGAGGAAGCGTGCCCGGGCCACCTTGAACTTGGCCTGGTGCAGCCGGTGTTTGACCAGCCGCAGGCGCAGCCTGCTCCGCATAAGCCTTCTCGGCTCGAGCAATAACTGGATTCTTGGTAGCCATGGAGTCCTCCGTAGTTTTGGCTTGTGACGGCCCACCTTTCAAATGGAGGCCGTAGAACCAGTCTAAAGGATGCGCGATATAAAGTGCAGCTATGAGTGCAACGCATGCTTCCCATTCCCCTGTCCTTGCTGATCTTTTACCTGGTAGCCGTGTCCGTGACATCGCTCTGGTACTCGCCGGTACCGTTTTTGTTACCGTAGCTGGCTGGATTTCAATTCCGCTGTGGTTCACCCCCGTTCCGCTATCGTTAGCTACCTTCGCTGTGCTCCTCACCGGTGCAGCTCTTGGCCCATTACGGGCAGGGCTTAGCATCGCGCTATTCATGGTGCTTGGCATGGTCGGGCTTCCCATGTTCGCTAACCAGGCCTCCGGATGGGCTTTCGCGTCATTCGGCTACATCATTGGCTACCTCGTCGCTGCAATCGTCGTCGGCGCACTAGCTCGTCGCCGCGCAGACCGAACCTTCCTTGGCACCTTCGGAATGATCGCAATTGGCTCGCTCATCATCTACGCCTTCGGACTCCCATGGCTCATGGGCTTCCTCGGAGTCGATCTGGCCCAGGGTCTACAGCTCGGCGTCGTGCCGTTCTTGGTCGGAGACTTGATCAAAACCGCTGCCGCTGCCCTGTTGCTGCCAGCAACCTGGAAGCTCGTCAATCGAGGTTCGTCCAACAAGGAGTAGTACGAGTGTTCCTCGGCCTTTGGCCTCGCGCACTACGCAGTGCCCCAAGCCAGACTTGAACTGGCACTCCCGGTTAAGGGAACTCGGGTTTAAGCCGAGCGTGTCTACCGATTCCACCATTGGGGCAAGGTTCGTTGATTCACCTTAGTCTATGTCGCCCGCGACCTGTGATCGACTACAAATAAGTCTGTCGCGGATGAATCGCGTGTGCGCCTGCCGCTCGATCCAAAAACAAGAAGCCGTTGGTGTGATCAATCTCGTGCTGCAGAGCAACAGCTTCGAAAGCATCCGTACGAAACTCCACCCATTCGCCAGTCACTGGCAACTGCCCTCGCACTACCAGACGGGTTGCACGCTTGACATCGCCAGTGAAATCAGGAACAGACATACAACCCTCGCGAGCCTTCTGATTGCGGGTAGCTTCCAAAATCTCAGCGTTGACTAGAACGAATTCGCCGTGACAAGTCCGCGTCTTCGGATGTTCCGACACATCCAGACTGAATACACGCAACGGCACTCCCACTTGATTAGCGGCCAAGCCCACACAGCCGGGCGCTACTCGCATCGATGCGATCAAGTCGGCAGCCAATTGGATGACCTCTGGGTCAGTCGGGTCGGCATCACCACACGGACTACTCAGTACTTCGGCAGGTGCCACGACGGTGTCGAGCAGGCGACCTTCGGGCAACTCCGGCATGACGATTGTCTGCGATTGCTCCGCTTCAGATTCTTGACTCACCGAATCGCTCATCGGTTAGAGAACATCCTCATCAGCAGCGTTCATCGACAGACTCACGCCCAAGTCACTTGCTAACGATGTGAGGGTCGCTGCCACTGCATCAGCATCTACGCTCTGAGGTAGATCGATGTCGATCCCTAGCACGTACATATCGTTCACCAACCGCGTCGACAGATTCGTGATGTTACCGCCTTGGTCGGCGAGCGCTCCGGTCAGTGTCGCAACGATTCCAGGACGATCGGCCCCATGAACGTTGACCCAATAGCTGGCGTGTGCCCCCAAGTCGTCATGCCCCGCCTCCGGCATCGGCAAGACAGTGACTGACAAGTCGTCGGATGCAAACGGCGCAACTGACTCTTCAATCTCAGTTTGGTCTGCCTCAACCGAGACCAATAAAGTCCAGGCGAAATGGCCGCGGAGGAGTGTCATAGTGGAGTCTTCGACATTGCCGCCATGTTCAGCCAAAGCCTTCGTGACAGCCGCAATGATTCCTGGCTTGTCGTGCCCAACTACCGTGATTGCAAAACTACTCACGTGCTTCTCCTCAGGTCTGGTCAAGGTGTACCCAAGACGTTACCTGGTGACAGGTTCGGTCTCAGCGTTTAACGCGATAGGTCTTTGTCTTGGCGAACTTGTAGTACTTGGAGTTGCCCGGTGCCGTGTACGTCACTTTAAGTCGGAACGAGCAAGTTCCGTAGGTACGAATGGTGACTTTACGCTTGGCACCACGTTTGACGGTTGCGCATCGAATCTCACCGCGCGTGATCCGAAGACCAATCTTGGCCTTCACCGGTTGGCCTTGCCTCGTGGTCGCTCCCCGTTTGTTGATCACCGTTGTCCCGCGCTTTTTGATCCACTTAGGAGTAGCACCCTTGCGTAAGGTTTGTTTCTTCTTTGCTGGTGGCGCAGAGGCCGGCTTTGAGCCACCAGCTATTACCAACGGAACCGAAGGGCTGATGCGATCAACGACCGTTCTCACAACGTTTGGTTTGGCCAATTCTGCACTCTTGATAGAACCAATCATTTCCGGTTCATCCTCATTGTCTTCCAGACGGTTCGACGTCCAGTAAATCGCATGCGCGTCTAGGGCCAATCCGCTATAGAAGTCGTCGTCATTGACATCACTGATGAACTCTTTGTTTACAACACTGTGGTCGCTAGCCTTCACACGACCGATTGAGTTCCTTTCAATGTTGTGCCAATACACATAGCCAGCTTTCGC
>CAUJDH010000059.1 GCA_963169225.1 Actinomycetota bacterium | reverse complement strand
GGTGTTTGAATCGAGCACGTTCGACTCAAACCGAGGGCGCTACCTAACGAGCAGCAGTGCCCTCGGTGTAGTCGTCATTGTCGGAATCGACCCAAGCCATAAGACCGCGAAGCTCGCGTCCAGTGCCCTCGATCGGGTGCTGCTCACCCTTGGCGCGAAGCTCCTTGAACTCCTCGGCGCCGTTATCTTGGTCGTCGATGAAGCGCTTGGCAAACACACCGGTCTGGATGTCGGTGAGAACCTCGCGCATATTCTCTTTGACGCGCTCGTCGATCACGCGCGGGCCGGACACGTAGTCGCCGTACTCGGCGGTGTCGGACACGGACCAACGCTGCTTGGCGATTCCGCCTTCATACATGAGGTCAACGATCAGCTTGAGCTCGTGCAGACACTCGAAGTAGGCAACCTCCGGCTGGTAGCCAGCCTCAACGAGAGTTTCGAAACCATACTGAACGAGCTGCGAAGCACCACCACATAGAACAGCCTGCTCACCGAACAAGTCGGTCTCGGTCTCTTCGGTGAAGGTGGTCTTGATGCCACCGGCACGCAGCGAACCGATCGCGGCTGCGTAGGACAGAGCCAGATCCCAAGCCTCGCCTGACGCATCTTGCTCGACGGCGATGATCGCTGGAACACCACGACCAGCTTCGTACTCACGGCGAACCAAGTGGCCTGGCCCCTTTGGCGCAACCATGCAGACGTCAACGTCAGCCGGTGGCTTGATGTAGTCGAAGCGAATGTTGAAGCCATGCGCAAAGAACAGAGCGTTACCTGGCTTGAGGTTCGGCTCGATCGACTCTGCGTAGACGTGACGTTGGACATGGTCTGGAACCAAGATCATGATGACGTCAGCTTCTTCGGCAGCCACAGCCGGTGTGACAACACGCAGGCCTTCAGCTTCAGCCTTGGCGCGGCTCTTCGAACCCTCAGCAAGACCAACGCGGACATCTACGCCACTCTCGTGGAGGTTCAACGCGTGAGCATGACCCTGTGATCCGTATCCGATGATCGCGACCTTGCGATTCTGGATCAATGGAAGATTTGCGTCCTTGTCGTAAAACATCTCGGCCACTTGGCTCGTCTCCTTCTTTTGACCCGCATTCATCCCTCGATTGAGTGGGTGAATGAACGAGTTCTGCTACAAAATTTGGTGTTAGTTCTAGATTACGCCTGACGCGAGTTACGCCTGGCTAGCGGGTTAGGTCCTAGTGCTGCGCTTGCCACGCCTCCCAGGCCGAACTGACCATGTCAGCCAAGTCATGCTGGGCACTCCAGCCGAGTTCGGTCTTGATTTTGGTGGGATCAGCCACCAAAGCTGCTGGGTCCCCTGGCCTGCGCGGGGTGATTTCGTGTTCGAAATCGTTACCGGTCACTGCTCGGACTTCATCCAAGACCTCGAGGACGGAACTCCCCGTGCCGGTACCGATGTTGTACGCGGCACCGAAACCACCTGGGCTAGCCGCCTCGCATGCTTGGGCTGCGACAACATGAGCTTGAGCCAGGTCGACAACGTGGATGTAGTCGCGGATGCAGGTGCCATCTGGCGTTGAGTAGTCATCGCCAAACACTTTGGGCTTTTGGCCCTCGCTCAACGCACGGAACACCAACGGGATCAGATTGGCCACGCTCGTATCACCCAATGTGGGCGACTTGGCGCCGGCCACATTGAAATAGCGCAACAACGAATACGACAGCGGATTCTCGGATTGAGCGCGCGAGACTGCCGATGCGCGAACCATCCATTCACCGGCGGCCTTCGTCTCGCCATAAGGCGACTCGGGCACCAGCGGCGAGTCCTCGCTGACCTCCGGATTGTCCGGCTGCCCATAGACGGCGGCCGAGGAAGAGAACACCATATTGCGCGTTCCCGCTTGCTCCATGGCACGCAGCAGCGAGGCGAGACCGCCGACGTTCTCCTCGTAGTAGTACATCGGGTTCTCGACCGACTCCCCCACGGCCTTTTTGGCCGCGAAGTGAATCACACCGGTCACCTTGTGCTCACGCAAGATCTCTTCTATCGCCTCAGTTTTTTGAACCGGGACGTAGTAGGCAGGAACGCCGTCGGGTACACGGGACTCGAGTCCAGTCGACAAGTCGTCGACCACCACCACGTCTGTGCCGCCTGCTTGCAGTTCCTCAAGAACGTGCGAACCGATGTAGCCCGCACCGCCAGTTAGAAGCCACGTCATCTCTGACCTCACTCAGCCCGAGGATCGGACGGATTTGTCCGTGATCGACTTGTGACCACGACCAACCGCAACCATGCCGGACTGAACAATCTCACGGATTCCGAATGGCTCGAGAACCGCAAGTAGCGCCTGAATCTTGCCCTGGTCACCGGTCGCCTCGATCGTGACAGTGTCAGGTGCAACGTCCACCACTTTGGCGCGAAACAATCGAACCGTTTCGAGCACGTTCGAGCGATTGTCAACATCGGCCTTCACCTTGATTAACAACAGTTCACGCGTAACAGTCGCATTGGGATCGAGTTCGACGATCTTGAGGACGTTGACCAACTTGTTGAGCTGCTTGGTCACCTGCTCAAGCGGAAGCTCAGCCACCTCAACAGCGATCGTCATGCGAGATACGTCGGGTGACTCGGTTGGACCCACTGCTAGGGACTCAATGTTGAATCCACGGCGACTAAAGAGTGCCGCCACGCGTGCGAGTACACCAGGCCTGTTCTCTACGAGAACCGAAAGTGTATGCCTACTCATGATTAAACCTCCGGATCCCAAGCAGGCGCCAGGTCTCTGGCGACGGTGATCAAATCGTTACTGGTGCCGGCCGGAACCATTGGCCACACCATGGCGTCCTTATGCACCACAAAGTCAACAACGACTGGAGCATCGTTGAGTTCCATCGCCTTCTCGATCGTGGCATCGATCTCGTCCGGCGAGGTACAACGCAGCCCGTGGCATCCGTACGCATCTGCGAGCTTCACGAAGTCGGGAATCATATGAGTTTCGAGATCCGTATTCGAATAGCGCTCGTTGTAGAACAGCGACTGCCACTGGCGAACCATGCCGAGCGTGCCGTTGTTGATCACGGCAACCTTGATCGGGATGTCATTGATCGCACAGGTGGCAAGCTCCTGATTGGTCATCTGGAAGCAGCCGTCGCCATCAATCGCCCACACAGTGCTGTTAGGCGAACCAACCTTGGCACCCATGGCCGCGGGAACCGCGAAGCCCATCGTTCCCAGTCCACCGGAGTTGATCCAGTGAGCTGGCTTTTCGTATTGAATGAACTGCGAGGACCACATCTGGTGCTGACCAACGCCCGCAACATAGTAGGCGTCCGGGCCAGCGATCTGTCCCAAACGCTGGATCACATGCTGCGGTGCGGCAACACCTTCATGAGGCTCGTCGTAGCCGAGTGGGAACTCTTCACGCCATTCGTTGAGCTGGCGCCACCATCCCTCGTAATCGCCAACTTTGCCCGCTGCCTGTTCGGCCTTAACAGCTTCGACCAGTTCGGTGATCACCTCGCGCGCATCACCCACGATCGGGATGTCGGCGTGACGGTTCTTGCCGATCTCAGCTGGGTCGATATCGGCGTGGATTACCTTGGCCTTCGGCGCGAACGATGGCAGGTGGCCTGTCACACGGTCGTCAAACCGGGTGCCGATCGCGATCAGTAGGTCGCTCTGTTGCAGGGCGCCCACAGCCGGAACCGTACCGTGCATTCCAGGCATGCCTAGGTTGAGCGCGTGCGAATCCGGGAAGGCGCCGCGCGCCATCAGTGTTGTCACGACAGGGATGCCGGTGAGTTCAGCAAGTTCGATCAACTTGTCAGCTGATCCCGAGCGTACGACTCCGCCGCCGATGTACAGCACGGGCTGACGAGACTCTGCCATGAGCGTGGCTGCCTCGCGAACCTGTTTTGAATGCGGCTTAGTAACGGGACGGTAGCCAGGCAGGCGTAGCTCGTCACCCCACCGGAACGTAGTCTCCGAGACAAGCGCATCTTTCGAGATATCAACTAGGACCGGACCAGGACGGCCAGTTGAAGCCAAATGAAAGGCCTCGTTGATTGCATTCGGGATCTCGGCTGGATTCGTCACGAGGAAGTTGTGCTTGCTGATCGGCATAGTGATGCCACTGATATCAGCCTCTTGGAATGCGTCAGTACCAATAGCGGCACTAGCAACCTGTCCGGTGATCGCCACCATCGGAACGGAGTCCATATAGGCATCGGCAATCGGCGTTACCAGGTTGGTGGCACCTGGGCCGGAAGTCGCCATACACACACCGACTTTGCCGGATGAGTAGGCGTAACCCTCGGCGGCATGGCCTGCCCCCTGCTCGTGGCGGACGAGGATGTGGCGGACCTGTTTGGAGTCCATCAACGGGTCATAGGCGGGCAGAATCGCTCCGCCCGGAATCCCGAAAACGTCAGTGACGCCTGCATGCTCTAGTGACTTGACGAGACTTTGTGCACCAGTCATCCGCTCGCCGCTGGCGGCGGGAGTGCCAGTCGCTGCGCCTGCGTCAGCCTGCGCGTTCGTGTCGCTCATTTTGTTACCTCTAATTTGCTAGGTCGATGGGATGTCCCACCTGGTTGTTGGCGTAAAAGTTCTGATTCTCGTTGCGTCGCCCCTCAATGGATCGCATGTGTTGGGGCTAAGCAACAAGAAACCCCCCGGCCCGGAGGCATCGGAGGGTAGCGCGTCGGCTGATTATGCTCAGCTGACGCGCTTCGGTACTACGAGGTTGGTAATACGCACAAGAGTTAGCGTAGCACACGATTCTTGTTGTTGATCAGTGACGAGCGCAGTGGTTCTGGTCACAGGCGACCTACCACAAACGCCTTAGTCGCAGACTGCGCCTTTGGAGGCAGAGCCTACGAGACGGGCATACTTATTGAGTACACCGCGCTTATAGCGGATCGGAAGCGGCTCCCAGTTCTCGCGGCGGCGAAGCAATTCGGCATCGTCTACAGCCAAGTTGAGTTCACGTGTAGTGGTGTCGAACGTGATCTTGTCACCATCCTCGACAAAGGCGATCGGACCACCGTCGTAAGCCTCGGGCGCAACGTGACCAACACAGAGACCAGTTGTGCCGCCACTAAAGCGACCATCAGTCATCAGCAGGACATCCTTACCCAAACCAGCACCCTTAATAGCACCAGTGATCATCAGCATCTCGCGCATACCCGGGCCACCCTTGGGGCCTTCGTAGCGAATTACGACAACGTCGCCGGCCTGGATCGTTCCGTCCTCAAGTGCGGCCATGGCCTCCTGCTCGCGGTTGAACACGCGCGCAGTTCCCTCGAACTCGTGAACCCCAACACCAGCGGTCTTGGTGACACAGCCTTCAGGTGCCAGCGACCCATGCAGAATCGTGATTCCGCCAGTGGAGTCGAGCGCATCCTTGGTCGCGAACAGGATCTCGCCATCGGGATCAACTGGCTGGATATCAGCCAAATTCTCAGCAACAGTCTTGCCTGTGACAGTCAAACAGTCACCATGCAGCAAACCAGCGTCAAGCAGTGCACGCATGATCACAGGAACACCGCCAACTCGATCCACATCTGCCATGACGTAGCGGCCAAAAGGTTTGAGGTCAGCTAGCAGTGGCGTCTTGTCCGAGATGCGCTGGAAGTCGTCAAGCGTCAGGTCAACTTCTGCCTCGTGCGCAATCGCCAGCAAGTGCAGCACGGCGTTGGTCGAACCGCCGAATGCCATCACGACGGTGATCGCGTTCTCCAGCGACTTCTTGGTGATGATGTCGCGCGTGGTGATCCCTTGCCGGATCAACTCGACAACAGCCTCGCCTGAGCGACGGGCGAAACCGTCACGGCGGCGATCCACAGCTGGCGGAGCTGCTGAACCAGGAAGCGACATACCCATCGCTTCAGCCGCGCTGGCCATCGTGTTAGCGGTATACATACCACCACAAGCACCTTCGCCCGGACAGATCGCACGCTCGATTTCGTCCACTTCTTCACGCGTGATCAAACCACGAGCACATGCACCAACGGCCTCGAAAGCGTCGATGATCGACACGTCACGGTCGCCGACCTTGCCTGGCAGAATCGAACCTGCATACACAAACACGCTCGCCACATCGATTCGCGCAGCAGCCATCAACATTCCAGGCAGGCTCTTATCGCAACCGGCAAAAGTCACCATGCCGTCGAGACGCTCAGCCTCCATAACAGCTTCGACAGAATCAGCAATCACCTCACGGCTGACCAGCGAGAAGTGCATGCCCTCGTGACCCATAGAAATTCCATCCGACACCGAAATGGTGCCGAACTGCATAGGGAACCCATCAGCTTGAAACACGCCCTCTTTGGCATTCTTGGCTAGCCGATCCAGCGACAAGTTGCACGGGGTGATCTCATTCCAGGAGGACGCCACACCAATCTGCGGCTTATCAAAGTCAGCATCTTCCATGCCGACAGCACGCAACATACCTCGTGCTGGCGCGCGTTCTAGACCATCGGTGACATCGGAACTTCGGGGCTTGACGTTGGGCGATTTCGACATACTTCTAGGTTACGACTTGGCACACAGAAACTCACGACTGGGACAACCGAGCGGCAACATGAATCCCGCCAGATTGACCTAAATTGGAAGACTCGCTTGAAATAAGTTTTGATCATCTGGGACGATTTAACGATGTACTCAACGTTCCGCTTTGCCGCTGAGGATGGAACGAGCCTTGTCGGTTGGACGAATCACGGCGACGGCCCCAATGTGATCATTGCGAACGGCTTAGGTGTTCCGCCCGAAGCATGGCCTCGGTTTTTGGATTCCAAATGCGGTTACAACGTATATAGCTTCAACCATCGTGGCGCATTTGGTTCGGAATCCCCCAAGAATCCTGATGCAATCAGAATCGATGATTACGTCAGCGATACCGTCCGCTTGATGGACTATGCCGGGATCAAAGATGCGATCTTTGTCGCGTGGTCCTACGGCGTCAATGTCACTGTCGAGATGGCTAAACGGTACCCCGAACGTGTAGCGGGAATGGTCCTGATCGCTGGTGTTGGCGGCGGAACACTAGAGGCAGGTTTCGCTCCATTGGTACCTAAGCCACTTCGTAAACCCACAGGCATAGCGGTCGCCAATGCTGGACGAACAGCGGCTCCGTTGCTCAACGTATTAGCGGAGATTGCGCCCAAGAACCGACAGACCGTCGAAGCCTTGCAATCAGTTGGACTGATCAGACCCGAAGCAAACCCCGACGACATCGTTCCATGGCTCAAGGCCTTCGCTCAGAGCGACTTTGGCTGGTACTTCAACATGTTCCCGGCAGCTGGCGAACACGAGAAGGTCGATCCTTCGTTCATCGACGTACCGGCGGCTGTTGCAGCCGGCAAGCTTGACGGAATGACTTCATGGATGGACGTCGTGGATTTTGGCGAGCAGATTCCCAACGCTGAGGTTCATTTGTTCCCTGCCACTCACATGCTCCCACTGGAATACCCTGACGAAGTTTTGCGGATGACGGATTCTGTGACAACAAAGTCGCGTCTAGCCGAACCTCAGATCACCAAGCGCCATCGTTGGAATTCTCTCAAAGCCCGCAAAGCTCGCGCTGCTGCCGAGGAACAAGCAGCGGCAAAGAAAGCTGGCGAGACGAAGGTGAAGGCAGCAGCGAAGCCGTCGACACCTGTTAGCAAAGTCAAGACAGCCAAGCGTAAACGAAGTAGCTAGCGCGGTTTCCCAAACATCTGGGTCCAGTAAGTTCCGTACCGACCGTTCGAGTGCTTAGCCATACCGACACCTAGTTCTTTATAGGACCGGTTCATGACGTTCTCGCAGTGACCCGGGCTGGCAAGCCAACCTTTCATGACTGATCCGGCCGTCGAGTACCCCGCTGCGATGTTCTCGCCAATCAAGCTCCATCTGTAATTAGCAGCGGTTGCTCGATCAGCAAATGAACTTCCGTTTCTGCCGTCGTGACTGAAGTAATCGTTCTTGGCCATATCACTGCTATGGCGTTGTGCCGCCAAACTTAGTTTGCTGTTGTGCTTGAGAGCAGGAGCGGCGCTATAGGTCGTGGAGCCACATTTACGTCCTACCGACCTGGCTTTATTCACTAAAGCAAGAACCTCCACGGCGAATGCGCTTGGTGACGATGAGCCGACACTAGAAGGGCTGGATCTTCTTACCGAAGTCGCTTTGACCTTTGAGAGCAAGATCAATCGTTTATGAAGCTTGACCCTCTTGGACGAAACTTTTACCCGAACAGCTGCATTGGCTGCCTTCGGCAAGGTGACCCTCACCCACTTGCGTGAACTGGAGTGCTTCAGAGTTTTGGTGGTCAATTTCTTGCCAGTCCGGCTGTAAGCACGAACTACCGTCCGCTTGGCGTTGGTTTTGACGTGCACCCGAACCCGGTTGCCATTAACTTGAGTAGCCTTGACTGACACCGATGCTCGCTTACGTTTGACCGTCGCACGCTGCATATTCGCCGCAACGGGATGCACGCCTAGTGAGGCGTATGTCTCTTCTCCTTTAACCGCATGGGACCTATTTGGGTCTCCCGCAGCCACCAAGGAACCGAGCCCCACAGCTACTGCCAGAGGCGCGCCCAAGAGAACGTTTACAGCTCGCATCCCGATTTATCTGCTTTCTCCCCCGCCCGGAGTAAACAGTGCGACTTCTTAGGTCGAATTTTGTAGTTCGAATTCGACCTAAGGTCTTATTAATCAGACTAGGGAGTCTGCGCCCTGGTTGCGGCTTGAAGCATTTTCAAGGGCATATAAACACACGGAGTAACTAAAACGGGATGCCACAAATAGGGTTCCTGCTTCTTGCCAGGGTCGTGTCACAAAGAGAGACACATAAGAGCTACCCCAGGCGTTCGATGATCAGCTCGCGGGCGCGACCGGCATCTGCCTGACCACGCGTTGCCTTCATGACCGCACCGATGATCACGCCAACTGGCTGCATGTTGCCTTCACGCAGCTTCTCGACCACATCAGGATTGTCGGCCAGGGCTTGATCAATCGCCTCGATCAACGGGCCATCGTCGGAGACAACGCCAAGTCCGCGAGCTTCCACGACCTCTGCCGGGGTTCCCTCACCACTAGCGACGCCATCAATCACCTCACGGGCAAGCTTGTCGTTGATCTTGCCTTCGTCAATCAGTGCAACGATCCCGGCGACATCAGCTGGAGTAACACCAACCTGATCAATCTCGACACCTTGTTCATTTGCGCGTCGGGCAAGCTCTCCTAGCCACCACTTACGAGCTGCCGCCTGATCGACGCCAGCAGCAACGGTCTCTTCAACAACGTCCAGCGCACCAGCATTGACAACCGATTGCATATCGAAGTCGCTCAGACCCCATGCTTCTTGCAGACGAGCGACGCGCTTGGCTGGCGCTTCTGGTAGACCTGCACGAAGCTCCTCAATCCACTCAGCCGACGGCTCAACCGGAACAAGATCTGGCTCCGGGAAGTATCGGTAGTCCTCGGCATCAGTCTTCTCGCGGCCGCTCGTGGTCGTACCCGAAGTCTCCTGATAGTGCCGTGTCTCTTGCACAACCTTGCCACCTGACTGCAAAACGGCAGCCTGACGTTCAATCTCTGACCGGATCGCCTGCTCGACCGACTTGAACGAGTTTACGTTCTTGGTCTCGGTACGAGTTCCCCATTCGCTAGTGCCCGCCGGCATCAGCGAAACGTTCGCATCGCAACGCAACGAGCCTTGCTCCATCCGAACGTCGGACACCTTGAGTCCACGCACCAGATCACGCAACTGCGTCACATAGGCGCGACCAACCTCAGGGGCCAGAGCACCCGTGTCAGGTACGACCTTCGTCACGATCTCGATCAGCGGCACACCCGCTCGGTTGTAGTCGACGATCGAATAGTCCGCACCCTGGATGCGACCAGTCGCGCCACCGGCATGGGTGAGCTTGCCGGTGTCCTCTTCCATATGGACGCGCTCGATCTCTACCCGCACCGACTTCTTGGTTCCATCCTCCAGCGGAACCTCAACATCGAGGTATCCGTCATAACAGATCGGCTCGTCGTATTGCGAAATCTGGTAATCCTTGGGCATATCTGGATAGAAGTAGTTCTTGCGCGCGAATCTGCTCGACTCGGCGATCTTGCAATTGAGCGCCAGACCAATCTTGATGGTCGACTCAATAGCATCCTGATTCACCACTGGCATCGACCCCGGCAGACCCAAGCAGACCGGGCAAACCTGCGTGTTTGGCTCCGCACCGAACTCAGTCGGGCAAGCACAGAACATCTTGGATTTAGTCGAGAGCTCGACATGAACCTCGAACCCGAGCAAGGGGTCGAATGCTTCGACAGCCTCAGTGAAAGGAACCTTCTGGTCTACGTTGCTCATAGTGCTGGCACCTCCGAAATTAGATCGTGGCCCCAACTGTCAACCAGCGCGGACTCAACCGCGCCTCCCACGTTGTAGAGACGGTCGTCGGCAAATGACGGAGCCATAATCTGGAGTCCCACGGGTAGACCGTCTTCAGGAGCAAGGCCGATCGGCAAGCTCATAGCGCAGTTACCTGCGAGGTTCACGGGGATCGTTGCCACATCGTTGAGGTACATCGCCACTGGATCATCGAGC
This sequence comes from Actinomycetota bacterium, assembly GCA_963169225.1. Lineage (GTDB taxonomy): Bacteria > Actinomycetota > Actinomycetes > S36-B12 > UBA10799 > KLAP162. Next base: position 8,180 of record CAUJDH010000059.1, on the reverse strand, counting down.
TTCTCGCCCAGTTTGAATGCAGTGGTCGGTGCAGTCGGTGACACAAGCACATCCACTTGATCGAATGCTGCGGCAAAATCTTGTGCTATCAGCGTGCGGACCTTCTGCGCTTGGCCGTAGTAGGCGTCGTAATAGCCACTCGAAAGTGCATAGGTTCCCAGGATGATGCGACGTTTGGCCTCGTCACCAAAGCCTGCGTCGCGTGTGAGCCCCATAACTTGCTCAACGGTGTGATTGCCATCGTCGCCCTCACGGAGCCCGAAGCGCATGCCATCAAAACGGGCCAAGTTAGACGAGGCCTCGCTCGGCAAGATCAAGTAGTAGGCAGCGAGTGCATAGTCGAAGTGGGGGCACGAGACCTCCACAACCTCGGCACCCAGATCAGTCAGAACTTTGACAGCTTCGTCAAAGCGTTGGCTCACTCCAGCCTGGTAACCCTCGCCCGAGAGTTCCTTGACCAAACCGATCTTCATTCCTTTGACATCGCGCTTAGCTGCTGCAGCTACTACATCGGGGTATTCACCAGCCCAGCTAGTTGAGTCACGCTCATCATGCCCGGCAAGTGCTTGGTGCAGGAGCGCGGTATCGGCCACGTTGCGACCGCACGGGCCACCTTGATCAAGTGAGGACGCCAGTGCGATGAGCCCGAAGCGCGAAACCGAACCATAGGTCGGTTTCGTTCCTACTGTTCCAGTCACGCTAGCTGGCTGGCGGATCGATCCGCCTGTGTCTGTTCCAACGGTGAGCGGGGCCTCAAACGCTGCCAAGGCCGCGGCCGAGCCACCTCCGGAGCCGCCGGGGATCCGATCGAGGTCCCACGGGTTGCGAGTCGGGCCATAGCCAGAATGCTCAGTGGAAGACCCCATGGCGAACTCGTCCATATTGGTTTTGCCCAGGATCACAGCACCGGACCCTTTGAGCTTGGTAGTGACCGTCGCATCGTAAGGCGGGCGCCATCCCTCGAGGATGCGCGAGCCAGCAGTGGTCGGAATTCCGCGTTGAGTGAACACGTCCTTGAGACCGACGGGAACTCCAGCAAGCGGTGGAAGTTCGTCGCCCGCTGCAACTTTGGCATCCACAGCATCGGCTTGTGCGCGTGCACCTTCCGCGTCAACGTGCAAGAAAGCATGAACCTGTTCGTCTACCTGCTCGATCCGATCCAGATGGGCGTCAGTGACTTCTCGGGACGAAATTTCACGGTGGGCAATAGCGGCAGCCAATGCTGAAGCCGAGGACTTAATCAACTCGGTGTTGAGCGAAATCGCTGACTCTGACATGGTTACTCCTCCCCCAAGATCTGTGGAACTCGGAATCTGTCATCCTCAACCGCAGGAGCTTGGCGCAGAACTTCCTCGCGATCCACGCACGGCTTATTCACATCAGGACGGGTCACGTTGACTAGTGGCTGCGGGTGCGACATCGGAACGACGTCGTCAGCTGCCACCTCACCTACCTTGTCCACGGAGTGCAGGATCTGGTCAAGTTGGCCGGAGTAACGCTGCAGTTCCTCGTCGGACAAAGAGATTCGAGCTAATTCCGCGAGCCGAGCAACTGCCGCGACATCAAGAGTATTCCCAGTTTCAGAAGTCACCGAGCCATTCTATGCGTCCCCGGTTTACTGAAATTCACCCCATCATTGAGCTAACTCTGAGCACACTAGGAATCTGCCTTGAGCATGGCTTTCAAAGTCTGAAGGTCGAGAACTGGAACACCGAGCTTGACGGCTTTGTCGTACTTCGAACCAGGGTTGTCACCCATCACCAGATAGTTGGTGTTCTTAGAGACTGAGCTGGTGACTTTGGCACCACGAGCAGTGAGCATAGCTGCCACTTCATCCCGAGTCATGCCCGTTAATGTTCCGGTTATGACAAAGGTTTGACCCGTTAACGTCTGCGGCTCAGTGGGTTCAGTGGTCTCGTCCTCAAGGCTGACCCCAGACTCTCGCCACTGCTGCACGAGCTCCCAGTTGAGCGGATCATTGAACCATTCGTGGACGGCCTCGGCAATCACACCACCGACACCTTCGACCTCATTCAAACGTTCGATAGATGCCTCTTTGATTTGGTCGACACCGCCGAATTCGGACGCCAGCGCTCTGGCAGCAGTCGGTCCCACATGGCGAATCGAGAAGGCAACGAGTACTCGCCACAGCGGCCTGTTACGCGCGACCTCCAGTTGCTCAAGCAGGGCTTTGGCATTTTCACCCAAGACGCGCTTGCCGCTACCCGCTTTGGATTCGCGGGTGAAGTATTGCGTCTTGAGTAGATCACCATCAGTGATCTCGAATAGTTCGCGGGCACCCGCGATCACGCCCTCGTCCACCAAAGCCGCTGCCGATTTCTCGCCCAAGTGTTCGATATCGAGCCCACCGCGTGAACCGATGTGGATCAGACGCTGCAGTTGCTGAGCCGGACAACCACGATGATTGACGCAACGAAGGTCGACATCGCCTTCCTTCTCAGGGCGAAGCGGAGTTCCGCACGAAGGACAGTTAGCTGGCATCTCAAACTCGCGCTCGGTTCCGTCACGCAGCTCAGTGACCGGCCCTAGAATCTCGGGGATGATCTCGCCCGCCTTGCGCAAGAACACAGTGTCACCAATCAACACGCCTTTGCGTTTGACTTCGCTGGCGTTGTGAAGAGTGGCCATCTCAACCGTGGTACCTGATACCCGCACAGGCTCCATGACACCAAATGGGGTCACTCGCCCGGTACGCCCGACATTGACACGAATGTCAATAAGTTTGGTGGTGACAACCTCTGGCGGATATTTATAGGCGATTGCCCATCTGGGTGCACGGGCCGTGGCACCCATGCGATCCTGGGTGGCGATGTCGTCAACCTTGATCACCACTCCATCGATCTCATGATCAACGGAGTGTCGCTCTTCGCCATATTTCTTGATAAAGGCGAATACCTCGTCACTGGATTTCGCAACTAAAGCCAGATCCGAAACTGGCAACCCCCACGAAGCCAACGCGTCATAGGCACCAGATTGCGAGGTCACCGGGTAACCCTCAACCGCTCCAACTCCGTGAACCACAAGCTGCAATCGTTCAAGTCGCGCAGTTGCCCGCTCAAACTCGAACTGCAACCGATCACGCTTTCCGACTGCGCGATCTACCGACTTGTCCATAGCTTCTGCCGCCATAACCTGCTCGGCGGCAACAGTGAACTCTTGTTCGCGCTTATCGACCCGCTGACGCAAACTACCCGCCGCAGCATTTCGCGGGTTGGCAAACGCAGGCTTACCCGACTCCTGCATCTGGCGATTAAGCTCGTGAAACTGCGCCACAGGGAAGTAAACCTCGCCGCGCACCTCGAGTAAATCTGGAACTGCCGGACCACCTTTGGACGCTTTTAGTACCGTTGGAATCGCCGGAATGAAGCGCACATTACCGGTCACATCCTCACCGGTACGACCATCACCGCGGGTTGCCAGCGAGACTAAACGGCCCCGGCGATACACAAGATCAACAGCGAGACCGTCAACTTTGAGCTCGCATAGCATCGGCGTGAACTCGCCCAAGTCGCGCTCAACCCTAGCGATCCAAGCCTCAAGCTCCTCGTCACTAAAGACGTTGTCGAGGCTCATCATACGCTGCAAATGCTCGACCGGATCAAACATCTCCGAGCGGGTGCCGCCCACACTTTGGGTGGGTGAATCGCCAGTAACCAACTCAACGTAATCAGACTCAAGCTGCACTAGCTCGCGATATAGCTCGTCATATTCTTCATCGCTGATCGTCGGCGAATCGTCAATGTAGTAGCGAATTCGAGCCTCTTGGAGAGCGTCTACCAGCTCTGCCCAACGCTTCTTAGCCTTGGTCGGAATAGCAGCCATCAGAGTCCTTCAGTGAGGAGATTCTCGTGGCCGTCTTCAGCTGGCTCAATCCCCCTCAAAATTCGTGTGCACTCATGAAGCTGAGCCAGAACCTTCTTGACACCTTCAAGGCTCGCATCTGCACTGAATCCGCAGCCAGGCGAAATAGCGAGCCGGTCAACGATCTCTTCGATCGGGAATCCGATACGCGACATCCTCGCGAGCAAAATGTTGATGCTCTCGTTGACAATCGACTGCCGACGCTCGTAATAACTTGTCGGCCTGACATCGACGATTCCAGCAATCAAAGTGCAACCTGAGTCGATCATGCGACCGATGGTCTCGTCGAACCGTGGTTCGTCGGCAAGAACAGTGAAGTCGAGGGCGATCCCATCTGGCTTGGAGTGCAGCAACAGATCAATCGGAGGTCTCGTATCGCAATTATGAACCACAACCTGCGCATCAGCACGATGCAAAGTAGTGATCACCTTCGACAGAGCCAGGCGAACATCCTCGGAGTCCACAGCACTGTGGTTGGCTAGTCCGCTCTGAGTGGGGATCTGACCGGTTACCACCGAGTGCGCAGTTGGTTCGTCCAGCTGCACCACGATCTGTGCGTTCGGCAAACGGCGTTGCAATTGACCCATGAGCGCAGTCGCTGACTCGTCATAGGCCTGCACAAGATCGCGCACAGCACCCAAATCACTGATCACCAGGTTGCCGTTAGGTAGCTCGAGACACGATGCCAGCGCCCACGGTCCGGCCATTGCGATTTTGATTGGTCCCTCAAAGCTTGACCAGATCTCCTCGGCCGTGTCGAGGTCCTCGCTGAGAAACGATTGGGCTTTGCGAGTGGCGGCGGTCAAAGCGGTTGTCGTATTGCCGCTGAGTCGCCAGCCGGTCGGTGTCGTCTCGGCGGCCCATTCGGCAGCGGTGCCTGCCAGGATCCCAACAGTACGCCCGATCATGTCTGCACCCGGACCACGTTTTGGAAGCTCGGGAATGACTGGAAAGTCGGGAAGTTCACCGGCAATGATTCGAGCAATCTCGCGCACATCAGTACCTGGGAACGACCCAATGGCCGTCGCCGAGGCCGCCTCAATGCTGAGCATGCCTTCAGACTAGCGAATTTGGGACTTCGAAAGGGACATATCGGAATCTACGCCGAACGACCAGTGGCAGAGATCGTTCCCGACCCAACCACTCGCGTGCCGTCGTACATAACGAGTGTTTGCCCTTTGGCAACCGCACGGATCTGTTCGTCTACACGGATCGAAAGCGAGTCCGGTTCGACTGCCGTCACTGTGGCCGGATATTCATCTCCGTGTGCTCGAATTTGAATCCCGCAGATGAAACCGGGTCGAACCGGACTACCCGCCCATTTGATGTTCTCGAGAGTGATCTCGTCTACGAAAAGCAACGACGGTGCACCAACCATGACCGTGCGAGCTTCGATATCCACGTCCACCACATAACGCGGTGAACCATCATCTGTAGGAACCGTGATCCCCAGGCCCTTGCGCTGACCGATGGTATAGGCGTAGGCGCCGTCGTGCTCACCTAGGCTCTCACCAGTCTCTGCATCCAGAATCTGGCCCGGTTCTTCACCTAAATGTTTACGCAAAAATCCGGCGGTGTCGCCATCAGGAATGAAGCAGATGTCGTAACTATCAGGCTTGCGCGCAACGAGCAGCCCACGCTCGGCAGCCTCTTCACGCACTTGTGTTTTTGGGGTGTCACCAAGCGGGAATTCGGAACCCTCGATTTGATCTTCTGTAAGCACGCCTAGTACATAGGATTGGTCTTTGAGTGGGTCGACGGCGCGGTGCAGTTCGCGCTCACCATTAGTGCCTCTTTCAATTCGCGCGTAGTGACCGGTAACGACACCGTCAAACCCCAGAGCTTTAGCGCGGTCCAACACGGCAGCAAACTTGATCTTCTCGTTGCAGCGCATACAGGGGTTCGGCGTGCGACCAGATGCGTATTCGGCAACGAAATCATCGAGCACGTCATCAGCAAATTCGGCCGCCATGTCCCAGGTATAGAAAGGAATACCGAGAATGTCAGCACTGCGCCTGGCATCACGCTCATCAGACAAAGTGCAGCAGCCTCGGCTCTTGGCGTTGGGATCAGCATGGCGGGAGTTCTCGGACAACGCCAAGTGCACGCCGACCACCTCGTGTCCCGCATCAACGGCACGTGCTGCTGCGACGGCGGAGTCAACGCCACCAGACATCGCGGCGACAACGCGCTTCCGTTTGGGTGTCTTACTGGATTCCACGACTACTCCGATTCCTTAACTACACCCTGGAGCCGTGGCGTGAGGCGTAAGCTGCGCGAGCACGCTCGACCGCTGCAGGCAACGCCTCCAGTCCACGAGCAACGTCGTCTTCGGTTGAAGTCCAACCGAGACTAAATCGGATCGAGCCTCGAGCTAGCGCGGGGTCGATCCCTTGAGCAAGTAACACGTGACTTGGTTGCGGAATGCCCGACTGGCAGGCGCTTCCGGCCGAGCACGCTACTCCAGCCGCATCGAGCAAAAGCAACAGCGCGTCGGATTCAAGCCCAGCAATACTCACGCTGGAAGTCCCAGGGATGCGATCGACTTCAGAGCCATTGATTTGGCTGTCGGGAACGGTGTCGAGGATGCCTCGTTCAAGCTCTGCGCGCAAACCGCGCAGTCTGCCACCGAGTTCCTCCCGCTCACCTCTTGCCGCAACAGAAGCAGCGGCAAGCGAAGCAGCAAGTCCGGCTGCCAGGGTTCCCGAACGACGCTCTGGCTCTTGTCCACCACCATGAGCTTGAATAGCGACTGGAAACTGGTTGAGCACCAAAGCACCGACCCCTACCGGAGCACCGATCTTATGGCCAGAAATTGCAATAGCCGATCCATCAGTCATCCAGGAACCTGGCACTTCCAACCAAGCAGCTCCTTGTACGCCATCAGTGTGGAACGGGACATCATGCTCGGCAGCTATCTTGTGCGCCTCGGCGACTGGCTGAATCACCCCAGTCTCGTTGTTGACCGACATAATCGACACAAGGCTGGTTTCTTCGGCATTGGCGGCCATCCAAGTCACGAACCAATCAAGATCAACAACACCGTCAGCTGTGACCGGCACCAACACGACTTCGGCAGTCCCCGCCTTGGCAAGAGCGCGCGCTGAGTCGAGAACCGCGTGGTGTTCAATCTCGGAGATAACGATGTACTTGCGGTCAGGATTCTCGGCAATGCGCTTGGCATGCATGCCTTTGATTGCGAGGTTGTCACCTTCGGTTCCGCCTGAGGTGAAGATCAGATCGTTAGCGCGGACTCCCAGATTGACCGCCAGTGACTCACGTGCCTCCTCGACCACCCTGCGCGCATCGCGACCTGCAGCATGAAGACTGGAGGGGTTCCCTAGTCGTTCAAGATCCGCAACCATGGCAGCTTGAGCCTCGGGGCGCACGGCAGTGGTGGCAGCATGATCTAAATAGGCGAGCATCATCCCAGTATAAGCCGATCTTCCTGATCTTCACTGCGGGCTTCAATGCCACAATATCTGCCACTATTGGTTCGTGACATCCTCCCAAAAAGTCACCACAGCGGCAGCGTTCCGATTCGCCATCACTTTGCTGCTAGTCAACCTTGTCATCCTTTGGTTAATTCCTGAATCGCCAGCAATCTACTTTGCCTCATTCTCAGTAGTGGCGTGCCTATGGTTCATGGATTTTGGGGGTACTGTTCGCGAGAAGCTCGTGGCATATGGGCTAGGCACTCTCGCAGGCGCTGTCGGTGTAATCGTCGGCACTTTAGCTGGCGGCAACACTGCCTTTGCAGTGATTGCAGCCTTCGTTATGGTCACCGCATTCAGCATGTCACGAGTACTCCCAGGCGTGGTTCCAGTCGCATCTGTCGGACCTCAGCTCGGCCTACTTTTGGCGCTACTCACTCCAGGGGATTCTTCTCACTTATGGGTCCAGACTGCGGGATGGATCGCTGGTTCCGCTGTGGCTATTGTGGCTGCGCTATTGATCTTTCCTCGGCGAAATCAGGTCGCCTCGCCAAGCCCTACGCCAGCAACCAAGCCTGCCTTAGTGGACTCAATGCGCATCGGTCTCGCAGTCAGTCTTGCGGTTCTGATCGCCAAACTGACGGGTGTCGAACACGGGTTTTGGGCTGCGGCAGTCGCACTGTGTATCGCGTCTACGCATCTGCGTCGAGACGACACAACCAAAGCCTCCATACAAATGACTCTTGGCGCAGTCGGCGGTGTAGTCATTGCCGCTGTTGCGATCTACTTACTTCCACATGCAGCAATCTTTGTACTACTCCCTGTTGCCGCTTTCTGGTCAAAATACGAGTCTGGGCATAGACC
>CAUJDH010000058.1 GCA_963169225.1 Actinomycetota bacterium | reverse complement strand
CTGCACACGATGTACGCCGACAAGCCGATGCGCGGCCACGGACTGATGAAAGCCATCGCTCGCGTGAACCGCGTCTTCCGCGACAAGTAGAGTGGGTTGATCGTCGATAGACTCGGACTCGCCGATCTGTTGAAGCAGGCGTTGGCGACCTACACCGAGAGCAATCCACAGCACCGAAGCCGTGAATGCCAAGAAATAAAATCGGCCCGTGGAGGTGGGGCAGAAACCTTTACGGGCCTATCTCGGCAGGTGGGGCAGAAACCTTGCCGAGCTATGCACAGTCTACCATCGACCGAACTGCCGACGCAATCAGCCGAAAAACATTCGACAACACCAGCAGATTCGCTATACTCAAAAACGAACCGCCAAGGTGCTACCAACACCCTGACGGCTCTAACCACAAGCAAACCTGTTAAGGAGGTTCACGTCATGGCTAGAGGCCATTGTACTTGGGGCTGGACATCTGCACCTGCCCCGGTCTCCCCAGTGCGGACACCACTTCGGTGAACCGCATCACAAGACCATCCGACGACACACCGTTGCGTTCATTCGAGCCGGCCAGAATGTTTGGCAAGTGTACGCGCATCGCGGTGAGCAAAAGTTGTTGCCGAGGCTCGGTGCCAAGGCGAAGCGTGGAAGGAAGCGGCGAGGATGGCCGCGGAAGTCACAGAAACGGAGTGAGGCGGCACCGCGCGTACGCTGTCAGCAGCAGCACGCCGTCGAGCACGCTCGGAAACAGCAAGAACTCGGCAATCGAGAACGCGAAAGCATCTAACCCATTATCCAAAGATTGAAGGAATCAAAATCATGAATGCTTGGCTATTTCAAGACACTCGCCAGAAGAAGAAACTCGGCGAAGACGATTGCCCGTGGTCCGTCGGCTGGTACGATCCGGATGGATACAAGAAATCGAAACGAGTTGGCTCAAAATCGCTTGCACAAAAGTACCTGCGACGCATCGAAGGACAGCTAGCCGCAGGGACCTACTCGTCCACAGCGCGGAAGACTTGGGATGACTTCTGGTCAGAATACGACTCGAAAGTCCTTGAGGGGGCGTCAGCTGGGCACCGCAAAGAAACAAAGCTGGCTGTCAAGCACTTCGAGCGTCTGGTGAATCCGAAACGATTGCAAGCCATCAAGTCTCAAACTTTCGATGATTACGCGACTAAGCGTCTGCAAGAGGACAGTAGACGGCGTGAGGCAACAATTAGCCCGGCAACCGTTAACAAGGAGCTGCGTCACCTCAAGCTGGTGATGTCTCGCGCTGTCGATTGGGGGTACATCGGGAGGGTCCCTCGTATCCACATGATTCGTGAACCCGAGAAGTTGAAACGCTACGTCATACCGGATCACTTTGCGTTGCTCTACGAGCACTGCGATGCGGCAGGCCGTCCCACCGATTATCCGTTTACTCCGGCGGACTGGTGGCGTGGCGTCATCGTCTTCGGCTACATGACCGGTTGGCGAATTGGCGAAATCTTGGCCCTTCGTCGCGAGGATCTTGACCTAGAAGCTGGAACTGCCATCACACGGCACGGTGACAACAAGGGCAAGCGTGACGAAATAGTCCCCCTGAACGATGTCGTTGTCGAACATCTGCGTCCGTTGCGTAGTTTCGAGCCTGTCGTGTTCCCTTTCTATCACTCCCCCAGAACCCTCTACCAGGAGTTCCATGCGATCCAGAAGGCCGCAGGGCTCGCAGAGCCGTATTACGGGTTTCACGACCTGAGACGGGCATTTGCGACGATGAACGTGGCTCGGCTGTCGGCTGTCGAACTCCAGCGGCTAATGCGGCACAAGAGCTTCGAGACGACCAAGCGGTACATCGACATGGCTCAGAGCATGAACCGAGTCGTTGATAAGCTCCATGTTCCCGATGTGCTGCTACGGAAAGGCTAGATCGACCTGGAGTGTTATTGGAGTGTCGACGAAAAAAGGACGTGCGAGATTTGTCGCAAGTCCTTTGATACCAAAGAGGCGCCGGCCGGATTCGAACCGGCGAATAACGGATTTGCAATCCGCCCCCTTAAACCACTTGGGCACGGCGCCATCAAGTTGTCAAGTTAGGGAATCAACTCGGTAGGGTCAAGAGGAATAGGCAAGGTATACGGTTCGCCTGAATTGTCGGAATTGGGTACGACCAACCCGATCGGGAGGCATGCTATCCCCACATGAGTCAAATTGGCACGGCTTACACCTTGCCTAGCCATGACATGCCGTCGTCGTCGCCTCGGAATGAAGAAACTCCCCGGCCCGATTCGATGCGTAGTACCAACAAGACTTGATATCGAGGCACCGACAACGACCGCTTTGAACTCAAGGAACCGTTGAGCCCTGGTGAGGGTTGCTGGCCGATCTGGGTGGCTGCGACCAACACTAGTAACGACCTACCGTTGTGGCAGGAAAGGAATACCAGGATGGGATTGTTTCAGTTAATCAAGCGACATTGGACTTCACGGAGCACTCTGCCACAAATCGCCGACGAGATCGCGGATGGATGCGTCGAAGCGGTTTGGCAGCGAGTTCAGTACCATGTCGGAACCCTCGCCCCGGCAGAAGCTCGAGGGTACATCCGCGCTCGTGGAGTCGCTGTGGTGCAACCGCAGTTGGCTCTGGTATCGACGCGGCACGAGGTTTTGGAGCACCTTCGCCCGCAATTGTACGCATTGGCGCTGGAAGCCTTGATTCAACGGGTTCAAACTCGGATTTCGGCGAGCGCACTCCATCGCCAAGTGCGACGAGCTGCCTGACGCACGTGTTGGCTGTCCGTAGCAGTTTGACGAATTCGACAAGATCGTGCGAACAAAGCACGGTCTTGTTGCGTCTAAGAACTCGAAGGGCGGTCAATTGTCGGCCGTCAGGATCAACAGCGGCATGAGGGATCCGCCGCCATGTCAACCGCAGGGAATACCGCATCTCCACCAGAGTATGCGTTGCGGATGCACTGGAATGGAGATCACGTCATGTCTCAAGGCAAATCTGCTGGCAGGAAACTTGTTTTGGTTGATCACGCTGGACTGGGAATCGTCCGCGTCGATATGGAAGCTTTTTTCGAGTTCAGCTTCTGGATGGCCGAGGAACTCGAAGACTTGGTCGCCAAATGGGCTCCCGTCGCGTCCCCCAATGCTTCTCGGAAGAATAAGAACCACAGCCTGGATGGCAGCCGTAGCTGATACAAGCTATCGAACGTCTCGGCGTTGGGCTCCTACTTCACTTCTCGGGGCAACGCGAATTGCAGCAAACACGCAATTCCAGTCACTCGGGGTGGCTTGCCGAACTCGCACATCCATCGCCAAGAGGTGCGGTAGACCAGTGGCAGCGGGAGGCTCAGAACTCCTGATCCAGGAGCCG
>CAUJDH010000057.1 GCA_963169225.1 Actinomycetota bacterium | reverse complement strand
GGCGGGACACCGTGGGCCCATCGCCGGATTCTGTTGGATGAGAGTTGCTGGACATGGTTAGTTTCCGTGTCCAGAGCCGTTGCTGGCCGAATCGTGGTTCATTGAATTCGAAGGAACGGGTTCCTTCACACGAGCTTCGACCGTGCCAGTCACATTGATGTTGCCGTTGGACAGCCGCAGTTTGATAGGTACTGAGGTACCCACAGCAGGCTTGGACTTCAGGTTCATCAGCATGATGTGGTAGCTACCGGTCTTGAGTTGCACCGAACCGTTAGCGGGAATTGGTAGGCCGTTGGCGAGTTCTTGCATGGTCTCCTTACCGTCCTTTTTGATCACCTCATGGATCTGGCACATGCCGGCGATATCGGCCTCGCACCCGGTCAATTTGATCTCTGTTGAGTTCGGGTTGCTCACGGTGCCGTACAGCGCCGTCATGTCATTCATCGCTTCAGGAATGATTCCGTTGGTAAAAGTAGCGGCCTGACCGGTGGGATTGTCCGAGGTTGAATTGCCCGAACCACACGCGGCCAAAGCGCCGGTGAGGACAACCGCTCCCGCAACTGCCACGGCCACTTTATTTGTTTTGGATGATGAGAATTTCATGGTGTTTTTCCTTCTACTAATAGTTTGATGTCGTTTGCTAGATCAGCGGAAGTGAACCCGCTGGTCAGAATTTCGTGTGCCTTCTCGTCTCGCCCGAAGAGAATTACTTGGGCACCGTGATCAACCACCCAAGAGCCATTGGGTCCTTGAGTTGGTTTCTCGATGGGCACTCCTACCTGATGTGCTGCCTCAGCCACATCGGGATAGTCACCGGTGAGACCGACGAATCCAGCATTGAAAAACCCAAGCCAACTTTTGAGTCGCTTTGAGGTATCTCGTGCAGGATCCGACGTCACCATGACAACGCGAGTTTGGTCACGGACATCCTTTGGAAGGCTGCGCAGTGCAACTGCAATGTCAGCCATCGTTGTTGGACATACGTCGGGACAATTGGTGTAGCCGATGTATAGGACTGTGACCTTGCCTTTGGTGTCTTTGGCAATGGAGTAAGGCTTACCGGCAGTGTCTGTAAGGACCACTGACGGTTTGTTAAACGGTTTGCTGAGCGTTGTCCCTTTGAATGGCGAATCACTCGATGGAGTGGATACCACTGCGGCTGCGGAATCGGTGCCTGACTGTTGACTCTGAGAGCCGCCAGAGCAGGCCACGAGACTCGCGGTCAGACAAGCAGCCAGGCCGAGCCCGACTGTGATCTTGAACCGAGAAGAGGACAACGCCAAATTTCTATTGAAATTAGGCATGTGACCTTCCGTTGATTTGAATAAGAAATGGATGCAAGCAGTGGCTGAGGCTAAAGCGAAGATCGCTAGAGTTCAGCCTTTTGGTGCATCGGGAATCAAACGGTGTGCATAGCTCGAAAACGCGCTACGAAAACTAGCAACGGATTGATTTAGTCAACTTCGTTGCAAGCTAAAGACAGGTCTTCAATATGAGCTATGCGCTTCGAACAGGTGGCCCACGCCAAGGATCCGCAGCAAGATAATGGAACTGAGTGGCGTTCCACGATTCTGATTGTTCGCCGACAAAAGAAGCTGTGTAGGGAGTCCAGTGTGGTGCAAGAACGTGACGAGGAACGCCGCGGCCAGTAAGTACGCGGACGAATCCGGGAACCTGGCGATGCATGCGAAACAGCAACGACTCACCTTGATACAGCATCCAGGTGATTGCCGCGCCCACAACGATGTGCGCGAGCACCATGATGATCGCTGGCCCGTAGTCAGGGGAAGCCTCAAGAGAGGTTGCGATGCTGCCTCCAGCATTGGCGGCAGCATTATGACCCGCACCATGTTGATGCCCGGCTCCGGTGCCCAGCGAGAGCGCAACGTGGGTGAGTATCTGTGTAGTCGCCATGAACCCCACGAGTCGGCCCAAAGTGAATTCTGACTCAGCCAGGATCATAGCGAGGATGGAAATTGCTATCGCAATAATCGGCGTAGCCCACCAGTTCACCTCGTGTCCCGGCTGAGCGAGACCTGCAAGAGAGTGGCCTAGGGCGCTCACGAGCGCGCCACTTACGCCAATGACCGTGGCGCGCATTAGGCGCCTGGAGTCTGACGTTGGCGATTGCATGAGTTGATACTACCGCGCACAATCGAATGTCTGATCTGAATGTCTGACCCACGTGACATCTTTATGTCATGAACAGAGAAGCAATGGAACTAGCCGATGTGGAAGTTGTCGACTTGCGCGAGGTTGATCTGCGAGATGGAGTCCGCAGGGAAGAATTGAGCGATCTCGAACTGCGGATCCTTGAGTTTGAGCATCGCTGGTATCGCCATCGTGGCGAGAAGCACGTTGATTTAAGTAGAGAGTTTGGGATCTCGCCGATCCGTTATTTCCAGATTCTCAACCACATCATCGACAAGCCTGCAGCTGTTGTGGCCGAGCCGATGTTGGTCAATCGTCTGAGAAGACTGCGTGACTCACGTCGTCGTATGCATGGCTCGGTGCGCACGGTACTGAGCGCTTAAGGCTAGAGGAGGACGTTCGATGGCCTCGATCTCATGTGGTTGGACCGAGTATGAGTCGGCGGCATTTTCGAATTGGGCAAGGAATGCGGTGCCCTCATTTGGTGAGGAGTGACTAGACGAGGGTGTGGGTTCGATGCCGGCACGTTTAAGTGCGGTCTGCATGACTTCGGCAGCCATACGTCCGAGCTTGGGAGTGTCATGGTTGCGGTGGACTCGAGTTCCAAGATCAACTTGGGCGATTCCGCGGATCCCCATGAGATCCCAAGAATCGATCAGTAGGGCGATGTCCACCCCGTAGCCGCAGTGGAACGGGAGTTGCTCGAGTAGTGTGCGCCTGGCCGCGTACTCGCCAGCCAGTGGTTGCATAACGCCTGCAAGTTCAGGCCAGTAGAGATTGAGTAAGGGGCGTGCGACAAGTTCGGTAACTCGCCCGCCGCCATTAGAGATGATTCGGTCGCCCTCGATCAACGGGCGTTCGTAGAAAGCCTTGACGAAGTTAATCTTGGGATCCGCCAAGAGGGGACCAAGTAGTCCAATGACATATGACGAAGTAAAGGAGCGTAAATCAGCATCAACGAACACAACAAGATCGCCCTGAGTGGCACCGAGGCCGCGCCACATGGCTTCACCTTTGCCTGTAACAGCGGGGATGTCTGCAAACACCTCGTCTCGGTGAATCACCGTTGCGCCTGCTTGTGCGGCTACGAGAGAAGTGTCGTCGGTGGAACCTGAATCAAGAACGACGAGTTCGTCGATCAGCGGTGTCCCTGTGCGCGCTGTAGATTCCTCAACGAGCCATTCGCGGATCTCGGAGACAATCCCGCCGACCGTCAGTTCCTCGTTGAGAGCGGGCAAAATCACCGAAATAGTGAGGCCCTGAGACAGTTTTAGACCAACAAGTTCTTCAAGGGTCCAGTCGCCAGAATCAAAGGTGCGTTCCTTGAGGAGTTGCCTCGCTGCACTGTGCATTTCTGGTCACCCCCTACTTTCGTTCGGGATTCTTCTGGGCTATCGTTGCAGTTACAACTTCATACCGCTCATCCAGAGGGGCAGAGGGACCGGCCCAATGAAGCCCCGGCAACTGATCATCTTAGATTTCCAAGTGTAGATCGTTAACAAGATTCTTGGCAATCAACCGTCAAAACGGCAAAAGATGAAGCGGTGCCAAATCCGGCTCAGCCCGCAACCGCGGTGATTGAGAGAGATGAGGAAAGGCCTCAAAGATCATGACTGTAAACACACCCGTTGATAGCGCCAATGCGACTGTCACCTCCCCTGAATACGATTTCGGTCCCGCCGTTGGCTTGACCTGTCGAGAATGTGGCGCGGACTACAACCTTGGCGCGGCTTATGCCTGCATGGACTGCTTTGGACCACTTGAGGTCAAGTACGAATATGGCGAAGTGACTCGCGAGCAAATCGAAGCGGGCCCCAATTCACTTTGGCGCTACGCCCCATTGCTGCCCGTGAGTGCAAAGGCTGCCGACGAACTCAAC
>CAUJDH010000056.1 GCA_963169225.1 Actinomycetota bacterium | reverse complement strand
CGTGGGTGAAGCCGAACTTGAGCAGTCAATGATTGCCGATGTTCCAGAACTGTCCAAACTTGTAACGCTGGCGAATCCGTTGTCGGCTGAGCAGCCCGGACTTCGTACAACATTGATCCCAGGACTCTTGGCAGCGGCACGCCTCAACGTGTCGCGAGGAGCTGACTCTGTCGCGATCTATGAGACAGGCCTTGTTTTCGTGCCTCAAAGCGATACACCCAATATTCCTAACGTCGGCGTGGAATCTCGTCCAAGCGATGCTGATGTCGAATCACTTCAGGCTCTACTTCCCATTCAAGATCGACACGCAGCAGGTGTACTTGCTGGCTCGATAACCAATCACGGATGGTGGGGAAGCTACCGTAACTTCGATTGGTCTGATGCGATCTCGATTGTACGTAACCTGGCCAATGAGCTTGCGGTAGATCTCAAGGTTGAGCAAGGTGAGGCACCTATGTTCCATCCTGGCCGTACCGCTAGATTGCTCGCGGGTAGCGAAATTATTGGCTTCGTAGGTGAACTTCATCCGCAGGTCGCTCAAAACTTCGGCCTCCCGGAAGGCTCGGCTGCATTCGAGGTAGACCTCGATGGTTTAGTCGAGGCATCCGAACCGATGCGCGGTGCCCCGACGGTCTCGTCGATGCCCGTCGCTAAAGAGGACTTGGCACTAGTTGTCGACGAATTCATTGCAGCATCCGATGTAGCGCAGGCAGTTGCCGCGGGGGCGGGGGACTTGCTGGAAAGCGTTCGCCTGTTCGATATCTACCGCGGAGATCAAATCGGTGAAGGTAAGAAGTCTCTGGCATTCGCGCTAAGGCTCCGAGCTGGCGACCGCACGCTTGATGTCGACGAAGTCCACAGAGTCCGGGAATCAGCGATTTCGAAGGCATCTGAGCTGTATGGTGCCGAACTACGTAGTTAGGCGTAAAAGGCAAGGGCTATTTTGCTCCTGCCATGGCGACAACTGCACCAGCTACGTAGGGGATTAGCCAGATTGCCCACACGATGATGCTGAATTTATGGAATGTTACTTTCTCCTGTTGCTTATTGCGATTGAGTACGATGATCGCCCAGATCAGGTGGATTGCCATCAAGGCCAATGCAAGACTCCCGGTTACGGCCATGAGTGTTCCCAGTCCACCTGCGCTTTGACCACTCGCCGCATTTTCTCCGGCGATCTTGGTCATGAGGAACGTTCCAGTCGAGTCGCACGCCAAACCGAAGGCGAACATGGTCGCGTGCCATGGTTTGAGAATCCCTTGGATTCGTTCGGCCCAAACTCCGATGGAGTAGAAGACGAGAGCAAGGGTAATGATGGCAATTGCCGCACCTAACATGGTTTCTCCAATTCCTTTTTCTGATCCACTCAGTCAGAGGGATCAGGATGGCGATTTATGCTGACAGCTTCAGCGGCGACGTAGTAGCAACTGTTAAGACGCCGTCACGCATTTCGGTGACTGTGTTCATCATGGGAAGGTGTGTCCGATCGTGCGTGACGAGCATAGTGGCTGTGTTGTGTTCACACGTTATCGAGACGATCAGTTCGGTGATTTCACTTCCAAGCTTGGAATCTAATGCGCTGGTCGGCTCATCCACAACCAGCATGCTTGGTTCGTTCATTAAGGCTCGTGCAATATTGATTCTTTGGCGTTGCCCACCTGAGAGTTGGTGCGGGTGCTTGTCAAAGTTGCCAGCAAGGCCCACTTTTTCCAGCAACTCCTTGGCTCGCTCGAGTCGATCTTTGCCCTTGGCCTTTTCCACGCTACTTCCCAACCTGTCGACCACAAGGAGCTGATCAAGTGCAGTGAGGGACGGGATCAAGTTTGCCGACTGGAACACAATCCCGATCTTTGTGCGACGAAGTCGAGCTGCTTGCTTGGATGAGAGAGCTGTGATATCTTCATCGTCGAGTAACACTTGACCCGTATCTGGCTTAGTCAGAGTGGAGGCTATTGCGAGAAGACTTGACTTCCCCGAGCCTGAGGCGCCAGTTATGGCAGTTACTTCTCCTCTGGGCGCGACAAGGCTTACGTTGCTTAGTGCTGTGACTCTGTGATCGCCGTCTGGGTAGGTGAGAGTGACATCTATGAATTCGATCATCGGTTTGCACCTAACGCTGTTAGTGGGTCTGTTTTAGATACCGAACGAAGCGCGAAGCAAGCTCCAACGAGGCCAGTCGCAATAAGTAGTATGGCTGGTGCCAGGGTTGTCCACGCCGAGAGCACAAAGGGAATGGTGCTACCGGCAGACTCGACAAGTAACGCTCCAACACCTGTGGTGATCAGGATCCCCAAACCGACGCCAACAGTTAGCACTATGAATGCCTGACCAAGTGTATCGATCAGGAGTGCTTTGGTTGACGAGCCAAGCGCCTTCAATACTGCAATATCGGCAGAGCGCTGCATGATCCACACAGTGAAGAACGCTCCGATGACGACCGCGGAGATCACGACAAGCATGCCGATGATCATGCCGAGTGATCCAACCTCTGAACTAAATGATCCGATGGCTAGAAGAGTGGCTAAACCACCGACCGAGGTCACTCCTGCCGCAGCGTCTCCTGCTTGAGAGTCTCCCGTGCTATTGGCAATCAAAGCGGTGGCGTATGGATCGTTCTGTCCGGTGGTCGAAGCGTATTGCTGCCAGTCGGCGAGGGTGGTCCATGCGACTGCCTGATGGCTGTACCAAAGGTCCGGAATCACACGCTCAACAATGAATAGTCTACCGCCAAATTCAATCGTAGAGCCAGTCTGGGCGTTCCCTAGCTGCGAGGCGTTGGTCTCGGACAGTACAACGTGGCCGTTCTGTGATGGGATGTTGGATGAAGAACCCTGGTTCATGCCAAAGATTGCGATACTTGCCTTGGAAGAGCCGACTTGAGCTTGGCCTTGACCAATTCCTAACGGCTGAGCATCCGTTACGCCTGATGCCGACTTCCATTTACTTGCCTGTGCTTCGGTGATAGCAGACCCAGTGAAGTTCACTTTATTGCCACCACTTGGTGTTGAGAGGACGACCTGCTGGGAGTTAAGACTTTGTACCGCCGAGATGCTCTGCGATCCGAGTCCGGCAGTTAAGCCCGATAGAAACCCGACAAGCAAAGTAATCAGTGCGACGACTACAGCAAGCAACGCGAAGCGTCCTTTTGCAAACTTGAGATCTCTCCATGCGACGAACATTCGATGACCTCCTTTTGGCTCCACGTTGGGATGTTTCTGTTCTATCTCTAATATCGCCGCTATTGAGCGGTAGATTCGTCGAGAAAAGGTCGACAAATTTTCTACGACTTTCGTCGCTATAGTCCTACAGTTAATTGGGGTAAAGTTGAATTTAATGTCGTCTCAACCTGCCGTTGATCCCACTGCAGCTGTGTGGTCACGTCCCACCCAGTGGGTCTCGTTACTGATGTTGTTTGACTCACTGGCTGTGGTATGTGCAGTCAATATTGCGATTGGGTTCTCGACGTGGTGGGCTGTCATCGGGCTAGTCGTCTTCGTAGTGGTCGTCAACGCCTACTTGGTTCTGTTGATTCGCGAAGACGCGTTCCTTCCTCGTTCTCACTTCTTTTGGTTGTTGGTCTTATCAATCATCTGGATGGGCTTAGTGATGCTCGAGCCGTCAGCTGCCTATTTACTGTTTCCTTTGTGCATTTTGTTGGTGTGGACGATCTCAACCGTTGCTG
This sequence comes from Actinomycetota bacterium, assembly GCA_963169225.1. Taxonomy (GTDB): domain Bacteria; phylum Actinomycetota; class Actinomycetes; order S36-B12; family UBA10799; genus KLAP162. The sequence goes on along the minus strand of CAUJDH010000056.1, from coordinate 2,235 downwards.
GAATTCTGTTCGCTAGCCTGCTGGCGCTCGTTGCAGTGTGGGTATTTGCTTCTGAGGTCGGTGCAACACCGGCTGGGGTTATTGGCCCAATTTTGGGGGCTATGGTTGCATGTGCCGGTGCGTGGTTGTATCTGCGGATCCAAGTGGAGTCGGCCGAGCGAGAAGCGGTCTTACAGGAACTTCGCAATACTCAAGCGCAGCTAGCATTGGCGGAGCGTGCCACTGGACAGATGACGGAACGTGCTCGTATTGCTCAAGATCTCCATGACACGACAGCTCAGGGTCTCATAAGTATTCAGATGTTGCTGCGATCCGTGGAAGTCGCTGATGTGGGTCATCCGCAACATGGCACCATTGTCATGGCGAGAGAAACTGCAGCCAATGAATTGGCCGAGGTCAGGCGAGTCATTAATGATCTCACCCCTACGAGCCTTGCTCATGGCGGATTGGCAAGCGCACTTGACCAGATAGCTACAGAGGTGACAAATCGAACCAGCATCAGGGTGACGGCTACAAGCAAGATCGGTGACCCTGATGCAGTGACTTCGTTGGCGGCACAAATTGCCCTGCTTCGAATTGCGCAGGGTGCTGTTGCCAATGTTGAACGACATTCCCGTGCTTCGGTCTCCACAATCGTTTACACAGTCGATGAAGGCTACGCATCTGTTCATGTTTCAGACAATGGGCGAGGAACAGTGACACAACAGGACTTGCCAGGGTTCGGCTTAGCCACCATGTATGAACGAATGCATGATTTTGGAGGAACTCTTACCGTTACATCAAAACCTGGTGAGGGAACAACTGTTTTTGCGAAAGTACCGTTGAGTTCATGATCACTGTCATGATCGTGGACGATCACCCCATTATTAGAGCCGGACTTAAGGCGATCTTGAATCCGTACAGTGATCTCGACATTGTCGCTGAGGCGTCGACCGGCGAGCAGGCGCAAGAACTGGCCCTTGAGCATGAGCCCGATGTCATTCTCATGGATCTCAATCTAGGTGAAGGTATATCGGGTATGGACACAATTCGGGCAATTTTGATGAAGGCTGGCAGAGACAAACCGGGGATTTTGGTGCTGACAAGCATGGAGACGGAAGTTAATATTTTGGATGCCATGGAGGTAGGGGCATTGGGATATCTGCTGAAGGACGCGCATCCAGACACTCTTGCTCAAGCAATCCGTGCCGCCTCTGATGGGCAGGCATATCTAGATCAGGCGGTAACGAGGACCCTGGTTGCGCATGCGAGTCGACCAAGCGCACAAAACCTGACCTTGCGAGAGCGAGAAATCATCCAGTTGGTGGCCGCAGGTCACTCTAATAGCGATATCGCGAGCATTGCATTTATCGAAGAGGCAACGGTTAAAGCCCATCTCACCCGAGTCTTTAATAAGTTAGATGCGAATTCAAGAACGGCTGCAGTGGCGAAGGCTAGGGTCTTGGGAATCATCCAGTGAACCCCTTGGTCTATCCGGGTTCAGTTTGGTAGTTGAGACGGAGTTAGTTAGCCCGGAGATCTATCTAGAGTTGTGTATATGTGTATATTGTGTACATGGCAATAGATGTTGGAATCGTAGGTGCCTCCGGATACGCGGGCGGCGAATTGTTGCGCCTGCTTGATGCACACCCGAATTTCGAGGTCGCGGTACTAGCGGCGGGCAGTCAGGCTGGGCAACCAGTGCCTTCGGTTCACCCACAGTTGCCGCAGTATGCCGACGTCGTTTTTGATTCCGTCGACATCGCCCAACTGAACACTCTGGATGTAGTTTTCATAGCGATCCCGCATGGCGAATCGGCCGCTTTGACAACTCAACTCAACAACAACGTCAAAGTTGTTGATCTTGGGGCTGACCACAGGCTGCAGAACCCAGAGGCATGGGACACCTACTACAGTTCGGGAGAAATGGCTGAACCGTGGGTTTATGGTCTGCCTGAGCTTCCAGGTCGCAGAAGGCTAATTGCCGAAGCGACGCGGATTGCTAACCCAGGCTGCTATGCGACTGCCATTGAGCTGGCCTACGCGCCATTGATCAACAACAATCTCATCGAGCTCGACGATCTAGTTATTGTTGCCGCCAGCGGAACCTCCGGTGCGGGGCGTAAGGCAACCGCTAATCTGCTAGCTACCGAGGTTATGGGCTCGATGTCGGCCTATAAGGTTGGTGGTTTACATCAGCACACTGCGGAGATCGAACAAGAACTCACCGCGCAAACAGGGGAGCAGGTAACTCTT
>CAUJDH010000055.1 GCA_963169225.1 Actinomycetota bacterium | reverse complement strand
AACACCGCTCTTGATCACGCAAGGTGACCAGGACACGGCAATCGTCCCCGAATTCACCTATGCAACGTTCCGAGCTCTATGCGAGAACGGCACCAAGGCCGATATGAAGGTGTATCCAGGTGACGATCACAACTCGCTACTTTGGACAGCCCGAACTGAAACCATTAGCTGGATGAACGACCGGATGGAAGGCAAACCTGCCCCTAACGGATGTGTGGGGAGGAACTGATGTCTCTATATGCAATCGCTGCTGCCGCAATCGCCCTAACCGTGGTAGCCCAGATCGGGCTACTCGGAAAAATAGCTGGACAATCTAGCGTCACGCCCTCCAAGGTGCTCGTTGCTTTGTTGCCGTCCGTCGCTATTGCGGGAGCCGCCGGATTCCACCATGGCTTTACTTTGACTTGGGCGGTTGTTGCGATTCTCGCAATCCTCATTGGTGCGGTTGTTTCCGTCTACCTTGGTCCTCCATCAGAGTCGAAAGCTGGAGTCGCCACTCGTGGGCTGGAGTCAGCAATCGCCTATGCAATCCTCCTGGTGATCGGGGCTTTGTTCGTATCGTGGATCGCCTCGACGATCGCCGCTTTCTCGACATTGAACTACTGGGTGGTTGTGGTGTTCATTGTCGTCGCTGGCGCTGCCGTCGCCTTTGGGCGCGGATCCTCACGAGGCCTGGCTAAGACTGCAGCGATCATCTTTTGTGTTGTGGCGGTGCTGATGCTGGTCGTCGGTGTTGTCGGTGGATCATTCCAATTCCTCGGTGACCCTGTCATCTTCTACAACCAGGTGGGCTTCGGGCAGATCCTGATCTACGGCCTGGCCGTACTCGTTGTGACCGCACTCAACCCCGGTCTGCGTGAAATGGGCGGAACCAGCCGCCCGGCAGTGATCCGTGGTGCCATCATCACGGCTGTATTCACGTTCCTTGGTTACCTTGGTCTTCTGCTCTTGTTCGGCGGTGCGATCCAGTTGCCAAGCGTCCCAATGCACACGGTTGTCGCTTACGTCCCACCGGTCTTGGCAGCAATCTTTATCGCGCTGCTATCGATTGTGGGGGCTGTCGGAGCCGCAGCGGTACTTGGTAACGCTGTTTCTCAGAGTCGAAGTGTTACTGAATCGGCGTATCACATCAAGCGTCGGGACTTAGCTGTCGGCGGACACTTCATATTTGCCGCCATTGTCTTGGCCCTGTTGGCATCTGCCGCACTCAGGCCAGAGATTCTGATTCCGCTTGGCGCGCTCCTGGCGATTGCCGGTTTCATCATCGGAATGGTCTCGCGACGTAGGCACGGTATCGCGGATGCTACTGCGGAAACCCCGACGCAAGAAGTTGCCGCCTAAATCTGGGGTAAACCAGTAGGCTCATCTCGTGTCAACTTCTCAGGTAGAACCCCATGTGCAACTTGAGGGGTCTGTTGATTATCCAGAACTGATTAAAGGGCTCACCGAGAGGTTGAACGGCACGAACGGTTTGCCGATTCCGGACTACTTGGGTGAGCAGATCCAGGTCGGCGAGCGACAGCTAAACGTTCGGTCGACGGGTCCTCACGATCCGGCTAAGCGGACAGCCGTATATGTCCACGGGCTCGGCGGTTCAGCCACTAACTGGACTGACTTGATGTTCCTATTGGCTCCGATTGCCAACGGTTACGCTCCCGATCTTCCCGGTTTCGGCAGGTCGCCGTTTCCGGTAGACCGTGATTACAGTTTGGCGGCACACACCGCAACTGTCATTAGATTTATTGAAGAAAGTTTTGACGAGCCAGTTGATCTGTTTGGTAATTCGATGGGTGGTGCGATCTCGATCCGAATTGCCGGGTCTCGCCCTGATCTAGTGCGCTCGCTAACTGTCGTCTCGCCAGCGGTTCCGAATCTTCGGCCTCGCTTAGGCTCGTTTCAGGTAATGCTCTTGTCCACACCTGGCGTAGCCGAAGCTATGCGGTTTGCTTTTGGTGCGCCGAGTCCTGAGAAAGTCATCGAGCGGATGCAACGAGTTGTCTATACGAAGGATTTTGTCGAGCATCCGCTACGGCTTGAGACTCAAATCAAAGATGCTAGTTGGCGGATGAAGAACTTCAACGTTAATGAGTCGCTTGCAGGTTCTGCGCGAAGCCTAATGCGTGCGTACCTGCCGGGGCACCCAGAGAACACCTGGAAGTTTGCGCACGAGATCAAGGCACCAACATTGGCCCTCTTCGGTACTCAAGACCTATTGGTTGACCCTCGTATGGCGATTCCTACGGCCCGCAATATCAAGGGCAGCACAGTCATCACCCTCGATACGGCACATGTGGCTCAACTGGAGCGACCAGTCGACGTTGCAACGCATGTGCTCGAATGTTGGATGGAGCAATCATGGACCGCTTAAGTTCCCTTGACGAGAGTTTCCTCGATCTGGACCAGTCAGGCCCTTCACTCGCAGTGGGCTCGGTTGTGGGTATCGAAGGCAAGGCACCAACGGTTGCCAAATTGCGGTCATTCTTTGCCGAACGAATTCCCTCTATGCCGAGTTTCTCGCAACGTTTTGTGCCGAGCCGCACCAAGTTCATGCGGGGCAAGTGGATCGATGCGACGCCTGACCTAACGCACCACATCACGCAGCGCAAGCTCAAGTCAGGTGGCAGCATCGATGCCGTCGTCTCCGAGATCATCGAAATCCCGATGGATCTTGACCGACCGCTTTGGGATGTCACGATGATCACTGGGTATGCGACTAACGAGTGGACCATGGTGATCCGCATCCATCACGCAATTGCTGACGGTCAAGGTGCGACGGTCTTGCTGGGGCAATTGATCGACTTGGATCCGGGTGGCAATGTGCGACTCACCGATGCGATCAAGGCGATGGTGGCACCTCGTTCAGTCAAGGCTGAAACTGACAGTGGTGGACGAGTTGAGGCCACAGCAGCCAAACTCGCCAAAGTGGCCGAGAAATCGATGCGACTCACAGGCATGTTTATTTCGACGTTGCCGGACACAGTTCGTTCAGCTTTGATGTTCTTGCCGCAAGACCGGCTCGATTCGCTGACCGGAGACGTCTCGGCCAAGCGTATTTGGGCAAGTGGTCGGTACCCGCTGACCGAGATCAAGGCAGCTAAGAGATCGCTTAAGAAGGTTACGATCAACGACATTGTGATGGCGGCGGTCGCTGTCGGCTTCACGGATCTTCTACGTGCTCGTGGCGAAGATCCCGAGGGACGCACTTTGCGAACTGTCATGCCAACCTCTCTACGTAGAGACCTCAAGACCAATAACCAAGTTGGTCTTTTGCCTCTGCCGGTACCGCTTGGCGATATTCCTCCGATGGATCGAATTCGTGAAATCAAAAAAGAGACTAAACACTCCAAGAAGAGCACGCTTCCGCTTATTGGCGATCAAATACGGCGTTCGACCGAGAAGCTGATTCCTGCTCCAGTAGAAGAAGCAGTGGTCCAGATGGTGGCGGGTAAAACCGAATATATGGCAGAAACTTTGGTAACAAACGTGCCAGGTCCGCAGTTCCCCATGTACTTGAATGGTGAGGAGATCGCGAGCTCCAAGCCGATCATTCCTATCGAGGGCCAATTTCGCATCATTGTGGGTATTACCTCGTTCGGTGACTATCTCAACATCGGTGTGACTGGTGATGGCGAGAACGCGCCGGATGTCGATGTGCTCGTGGCTGGAATTGAACGAGGCTTAGCAGAGATCGTAGAGTACGCCAGCGAAAATAAGGCCAAGTCCAAGCAGAAGCAAACTGCTGCCGCGTTGGCTCAAGCCAAGAAGCGAAAGGCGCGAGAGTCTCAGAGCAAGAAGTGAAGTTCGCACATTAGAACAACACTATTGGCTTTGTTCTTGCGCCAGCATTCCTCTGAGGCGTTCCACTAACGGAACGCCAAAGACGATGGCGACGAACCCTGTGAGTAAAAAGGCAAAGAGGGGAGCGCCGACAAAGACGCCCACGATCGCAGAGAGGACGACTCCTCCCGCATTGCCAGCTAGCCAAACGAGTGAGGTGGCTGTGCTCGCAGCAGTGCCCGTGCGAACCTCGACCATCTCCAGCACGATCGGCAAAGTTGCTAACAGGAGTAAACCAAAGGCGATTGAGACGATGATGCCGGTGAAGTCGCCCGGTATGACGGCCAAAATCAAGCAGCCGACAGCACTCACCACTATTGCTGTCATAAGCCAAGACGGTTGTGAATGTCGCTTCATGACCATCGGAGGGAACACTGCTGAGCCGATGATTCCCGCCACGACCATGAGCAACAGCATGATGCTTGCTGATTCAACCGAGATACCAGCTGGCTCAAGCAACGCTTGAAGCCACGTCGTGATCGTAATAAAGACTCCGAAGCCAACAGCGACTATGAGGACCAAGAGCCGAATGACTGGGTCACCCCACACTGTTCGTAGCGGATGTTTGACAGCTTCGGCAGGATCCTCAAGTAGTGAGTGTTCGGTGTCGTCGCTAAAGGGACCTTCTCTGGCAAGGCCGAGGCACAGCACGATCGCAGCGATCACAGCAAATGTTGCTTGGATAATAAGCAGCATATAAATATCGTTCTCGAACAAAGCACCTGTAATAAAGGCGATCAGCATTCCGGCAAAGAGTGCAGCTGAACCTGTAGCAATACCTGCGGCACGTTGATGCTTGGGCAGGTAGCTTACGCAAATCGCCGTCACGGCTCCCAAGACCAATGGTTGACCGATCGATACCACGATTTGACCTACAGCAGCGGTCGTGAAGTCTGCGTTACCGAATAGGCGAATAACTCCACCTAATGCGGTAAGGATTGCGCCCAAGGCAAGTGCGGGCCGCAAGAATCGATCTAAAAACAGTCCGCAGGGAATAGCAAGAACGACATAGATGAGCGGGAAGATGATCGACAAAATGCCGATTGAGCCTTCGCTGGTGTTGTAGTAGGCCGCTGCATTTGTCGTGATTGGTGCGAAGGTCAGCCAGAGCAGCTGGGTGGCAGCTGCTACCAGCGAGTAGCCGACGATGACGAACCAGTTGCCCTTTACGGTCATAGTCACAGGCTAGACCTGTTGTTGGAGTCGATGTGCGCGATAGCTCTAGATGGCTGATGGGCTGTTGCCGATGCTTGCTCGAAGTACTTCTGTGGCGTCCCAATCGTTGACGTGCATCGCAGCGACGACTTTGCCTTGACGAAGCCAATAAGCTCGGAACTTGTCTGCCAGATCGCCTTCAATGATCAAATCGTCGTAGCCTTCGGGGCCAACGCTTCCGACATACTCCATCCCCAGGTCATATTGGTCGGTGAAGAAGTAGGGGAATCGTTCGTAAGGCTCGTCTTTTCCTAGGAGATTGTGGGCTGCCACCTTCGCCTGCTCTATGGCAGTGTCCCAATGCTCCACCCGGATTCGGCGTTTCAGAACCGGATGATCATGATTCGCAATGTCGCCAATCGCGTAGATATCGGGATGTGATGTCCGAAGCTGAGCATCGACGAGGACACCATTGTCGATGTCGAGGCCTGCCTCTTTGGCTAGCTTGGTTGCCGGAATAGCTCCGATGCCAACAACAACTAGATCGGCATCTTCAAGATCGGCCTGGGTGGTCTCATGATCCAATCGGAGGTCGACTCCGTGTGCTCGATGGAGATCCTCAAATACCTGAGCGATCTCTGGTCCGAGAACCCCGATGAGTGGTTTAGCTGCAGATTCGAAGACGGTGACTTCGCAGTCTGCAGCGCGGGCAGCTGCAGCGACCTCAAGGCCAATCCATCCGGCACCAATAATGGCAACCTTGGGTTTGTTTGCAAGGCGATCTTTAAGCTTCATGCTGTCGTCCATGGTTCGGAGGTAGACGACCTCCTTGCCCGAATGGTCTGCCATTGGGAGTGGGCGTGGGCTTGCTCCCGTGGCAAGAACAAGTTGTCCAAAGGGCTGGGTTCCATTTGCGGTTTCTAAAACGTGATCAGTCGGTCGAATTTCAACCACAGGAGTAGTCAGATGAAGATCGACATTGTTCGCGGCGTACCAATCTGGCTCGTGAACATAGGCTGAGCTAAGCGGTTTCTCTCCAAGTAAGAAACCTTTGGAAAGTGGAGGCCGTTCATAGGGGAAGTGGGCCTCGGACGCGAAGAGGGCAATGGGTTCGGTGTAGCCACTGTCGCGAAGTTCTGTAGCTACAGTGGCTCCAGCTAGACCGCCACCAACGATAGTTATGGTCATGAGCATTCCTTCCGCCTTAAACCCGACCATACTCCTCTCAGAGTGCAACGGGAAGTGGCGAAAATGAGTAGCCGGCGCGCCCGGAGGGAATCGAACCCCCAACCTGCTGGGTAGAAACCAGTTGCTCTATCCGTTGAGCTACGGGCGCTTGGCGGTGACGATCCAGGGACAAGCGTCATCGCTAGAAAATAGTTTCCCACAGGCGGTCGCGCAGTTGAGTTATCCCCAGGGCAAAGATTTCTCGTAGCCGAAGTTAGCTGATTTGTGTTCTGATAGTTCGGCAGGATTAACGCCTGCAAGATCAAGAAACAAGATCAAAATATGCAGTTTCAGTATCGAGAAGAGCTCACTAGAGCTCTCAAATAAATAGGGGGAATTATGATCAACGGGAATGCCACTTTGGTGGGCAATGTCGTTTCGGAGCCGAAGCAGTCAGTGTCGCTCAATGGGAACGACCTTGCGAGATTTCGGATGGTGGTGCAGCCACGCAAATTCGATCAAGCATCCGGCGTATGGGTTGATGGAACGCCGTCGTACTACACGGTGATTACTCGTAAAGGTCTGGCTTTCAACGTGCTAGAGAGTTTAAGAGTGGGTGATCCGATATTCGTTTCGGGCACGATCCAGGTACGCGAGTGGGAGTCGGGCGATCAAAGGCGTTCAAGTACCGAGATCTATGCAAACTCAATTGGTCACGATCTTTGTCGAGGGGTCAGTATGTTCCGACACGTCAATCGAACGGTTAGGCCCAAACAGCAGTCTGCGAATGCTTCAGTCTCGGACGCAACGGTTGCGGCGTAACGCTGAGGGTTCCTGATCGTGACTCTGCTCTCGTCTTAAATAAATGGAGGGGTTCGGCAGAACTGGTATCTGCTGAACCCCTCCACCAAGAGTGGGAAGTGCTTAGGCTGGGTAGCCGAAGTCTCCTCGGTCGATAGCTGACTTGCCTTCTTTGACCACGAGCAAAATGTTGTCGTGGTCCTTGAGGCCGTCAATGTCATCGAGTGGGTTGCCCTTGACGACGACGATGTCAGCAAGCTTGCCTGGCTCAACGGTGCCGACCTGGTCTTCGATCTTGAGTACCTCAGCGCCGTGCTTGGTGGCGGCGGTGATCGCATCGAGGGGGCTCATGCCGCCGAACTTGACGAGGCATCCTAGCTCGCCAAGGTTGTCACCGTGATCCGGAACCAGTCCAGCGTCGGTGCCGGTGGCAATCTTGACGCCAGCCTTGACCGATTCGGCAACTGAATCCTGAGCGATCTTGTGCCACTTCTGGCTCTTGGCAACTGCCATTGGAGTGGCAGTATCGTCCTTGAGTGTTTCGATCAGAGTCGGTACGAGGTACTGGCCGTTCTCTATCATTTGCTTACGCAGATCATCGTCGAGTGCGTAGCCGTGCTCGACCGAGTGAACGCCAGCCTCAACGGCAGCCTTGATGCCTGGGTAACCAATGGCGTGTGCAGCAACTGGAATTCCGCCGTAATCCTGTCCCTCCTGGACCAGGGCTTCGATGATCTCTGGGCGAGCACCTAGGAAGTCCGGGTCATCGTTCGGTGTGCTGACTCCACCGGACGAAGCGACCTTGATGACGTTGACGCCATCACGGATCAGCTCACGAGCTGCCGTACGAGCTTGGTCGACGGTGTCAACGAGCTCGCCACCGATAACGTCGCCACCATCAATACCTGATTTGAGATGGAAGTCGGCGTGGCCACAAGTCTGGCTGAGCATTTTGCTCGATACGTGGAGACGTGGTCCCGGAATCAGGCCATGGTCGATCGCGTCGCGAACACCTGGAGCGACGCCCATCAGGTCGCGTGCGGTTGTCACACCAGCCTCAAGAGTGATCTTGAAGCGCTCGAGCAGTTGCATGGCTCGATATTCTGGCGAAGTCAAAACAGCCATGGCAGGAATGCCTTTGGTTCCTGGGAGAGAGAAGTGCACGTGCACGTCAATGAATCCCGGACAAATGGTGTTTCCGCCTAGGTCGACTTTGGTTGCCTTGTCGTCAGCCGCTGGGGCGCCGCTAGCAGCGCCTGCGTAGGTGATTTTGTTGTCGTCGATAACAACGACAGCGTCTTTAACGGGGTCTCCGCCGTTTCCATCAATGAGGGTTGCGTTATGCAATATTGTTGTCATGGCCATAAAGCTACACGGTTGATGGATATTTTGTAGGTCAAGTAACCCGGACGTTGAGGTTTTTTCACTCGTTTGACCTAAGTCCGTGGTTTGAGTTATTTGGTTGACGATCTACGCCACTAATTGCAAGTGCTTCATCGCGTCAAAATCCACGTAGCCCAGGCTCATGGTCGACTGGCTTGGCAAACGACTAGGCTAGATAACTATGGCTGACTTCATTTATACGCTGTACAAAGCTCGCAAGGCTCACGGTGACAAAGTAATCCTCGACGATGTAACTCTTTCGTTCCTGCACGGCGCCAAGATTGGTGTGGTCGGTCCGAATGGTGCGGGTAAGTCGAGCTTGCTCAAGATCATGGCTGGAATCGACCAGCTCTCCAACGGAGAAGCGTTCCTCGACCCCGAGGCTACGGTTGGCATCCTTATGCAGGAGCCCGAGCTCGACCCAGACAAGACCGTCCTGGAGAACGTCGAAGATGGAGTCGCTGACACCAAAGCCAAGATTGCTCGCTTTAACGAGATCTCCGAGGAGCTGGCCGATCCCGATGCCGACTACGACAAATTGTTGGCAGAGATGGGCACCTTGCAAGAGGAACTGGACCGCCTGAACGCATGGGATCTAGATGCCCAGCTTGAACAAGCGATGGATGCGCTTCGCTGTCCAGCCCCCGATGCCGATGTCACAGTGCTCTCCGGTGGTGAGCGACGCCGTGTTGCCCTGTGCAAGTTGTTGCTGCAGCAACCTGATCTGTTGCTCCTGGACGAGCCGACCAACCACTTGGATGCCGAGAGCGTGCTTTGGCTTGAGCAACATCTTGAGAAGTACCCGGGTTGCGTTGTCGCAATTACCCACGATCGCTACTTCTTGGACAATGTGGCGCAGTGGATCCTTGAGCTTGACCGCGGTCACGCTTACCCCTACGAGGGCAACTACTCGACTTACCTCGACGTCAAGGCGCAGCGCCTCAAGGTCGAAGGCAATAAGGATGCCAAGCTCCGCAAACGCTTGACCGAAGAGCTCGACTGGGTTCGTTCGAATCCGAAAGCCCGTCAGGCCAAGTCAAAGTCTCGTCTAACTCGATATGACGAGATGGCAAGCGAGGCAGAGAAGACCCGGAAGCTCGACTTCGAAGAGATCCAGATTCCGCCGGGACCACGTCTTGGCAACATTGTGGTCGAGACCACCGACCTCACCAAGGGATTCGATGACCGGATCCTTATGGACAATCTGTCGTTCAGCCTTCCGCCAAACGGCATAGTTGGCGTTATCGGTCCCAACGGTGTCGGTAAAACGACGCTGTTCAAGATGATTGTTGGCGAGGAACAGCCAACCGAGGGCAATATCAAGGTCGGTGAAACCGTCAGCATTTCGTACGTTGACCAGAACCGTTCTGGCATTGATCCGCAGAAGAACGTGTGGGAGGTCGTCTCGGACGGACTCGACTACATCAACGTCGGCAAGGTTGAGATGCCAAGCCGCGCCTATGTCAGTGCCTTCGGTTTCAAAGGGCCCGACCAGCAAAAGCCATCGGGCGTGCTGTCCGGTGGTGAGCGCAACAGGTTGAACTTGGCGCTCACACTCAAAATGGGCGGCAACCTGTTGCTGCTCGATGAGCCCACTAACGACCTTGATGTTGAGACGCTGAGCAGTCTTGAAAACGCATTGCTCGAATTCCCAGGTTGCGCCGTGATCACCTCCCACGACCGCTGGTTCCTCGACCGCGTGGCTACCCACATCCTTGCCTACGAAGGTGATTCGCAGTGGTTCTGGTTTGAAGGTAACTTCGAATCATACGAGGCCAATAAGATCGAGCGACTAGGCCCAGAGGCCGCGCGTCCTACCCGTGCCACTTACCGCAAGCTCACTCGCGGCTAAGTCGGCACGAAGGCTCGCTAGACGCGACGGCTTACGAACTCATGGCAGACATCCAAGCGATCTACGTTAAACATGCCGAGGCAGCATTCCTGGCTCGCTATTTGGACAAGCTTGTCGAGAGGGACGCGAAGGCCTGTGTGCGACTCCAACGCAAAGGCCGTGTGGTCGGGGTCTTTGGTGCCCCGCCCACTGCGTGCATCAGCTTTGTGGCAATTCCTTTGCAAGAGGAGCACGCGTTTGATGATTCAACACCGGATCCGAACCTCGGCCGAGTTGTTTCGGCCGGCAGGCTCCGTGACTGCGTGGGTGATGTCTCGCACGCTCCTGTAGCTGATGCTAATCACCGCATCCAACTACCGGAGGCCGTCACCGGGCCAGCTGAACTTGCGATGCTTCCACCTCAGCAGGGTTGGCAAGTTGAGGGTCAGATCGAGGCCGGTGTGCTTGATGGTGGGGTTGATCAAGCTCTAGCTGACTATCGTGCACAGATCGACCAAAACTCGGCTGCCCCAGACGCGCAGGCGCGGGCACAACGAGTGGCTGACGAAATTTGGGCTCGTCCGATCGTTGGGAAACTGCCGACCAGAGGTGCCCATACAGCGAAACTGTTGGGCTTCTTGTCGAACCCGGATGTCAACGTCACGATCTTGAACAATGCCGGATGGACACGGCTGAACACCCCGAGCGGACAGATCTTCTGCCCTGAGGAGTTTGGGTCGTTGGCGCTACGACTAATGAACTAGCGCCGCGATTAGTCGCTATTGACCATTGACGTGCTGAATGGATTCAATAGCAACTCCTAGTCGGAGTTGACCATTGAATCTGCCGCCCGCGTCAAGTACGTCCACATGAGATTGTCTAATTCTGGACTCAATTCGCGCTTATCAAGTGCGGAGCGCATATGGCCGAGCCAACGATCTCGCTGGTCAAGGTCGATTTTGTAGTCGACGTGGCGCATTCGAAGTCTTGGGTGGCCGCGCTGTTCCGAATAGGTTTGCGGGCCGCCCCAGTACTGCTCTAAGAACAACCGAAGTCGATCTTCGGCTGGCCCTAAGTCTTCCTCTGGGTAGAGTGCGCGAAGTGGCTGGTCCTCGGCGACTTCAAGATAAAAATCGTGAACGAATGCCTGAAAAAACTCGTGGCCACCAAACTGTTCGAAAGGTGTCTGCTCATTGATCCCGGTTGGGCTATTCACGTCAGTCACGTTTTCAGACTAAACCAACAGGCAATGGCACCGGCCTCTGCGGCATTATTTGATTGAACAGAGGAGACGATATGTCACAGCAAACCCCACAAAACCAAGTTCCTGCGTCGCAGCCAGATTCTTCGGCATCGGCAGCGAAGTACATCAAGGTGGGCCTTTTGGCTCTCGTGATCCTTTATGTCTTGTTCATCATCTTCCTAAATACGGATGAGCAGAACATCAACTTTGTGTTCTTCACGGTTAATATCTCGCTGATCGCGATTTTGGTCCTCATGTTCGTTATTGGAGCAATTGTCGGTTACGCGTTTGCGGCATCACGCAAGCGCAAATCTGATAAGCAGCAGAAGTAGCCATCCTGTAGAACGTCGAACTACCGGCTTGAGGCCCATTTGAGGTAAATGATGTCTGAGTTACATGATCTGACGGCACTTGAGCAAGCTGCTGCGATCCAGAGTCGTGAGACTTCTGCCCAAGAACTGACTGAGCACTATCTGAATCGTGCCGAGCGACTCAATGACCAGGTCGGTGCTTTCGTTTACCTCGACCGCGAATCAGCCTTCCAAGCTGCTAAAGAAGCCGATGCTCAGGTGGCAGCTGGCGAGGTTCTGGCTGAGGATGCTCCACTTTTTGGCGTCGTATGCCCGATCAAAGACCTCACCATGGTGGCGGGGATGCCAATCAGGTTTGGGTCGAAGGCTTTCAAGCTTGATGCGACCGTGGATGAGAACGTGGTGACCGCCGTCCGCGCTGGCGGGATGGTGATCACTGGCAAGACGAACACACCAGAGTTCGGTCTGCCGTGTTACACAGAGCCGGAAGTTGCGCCCGCAGCAAAGTCACCTTGGGGCAATCATCGGTCAGCCGGCGGCTCCAGTGGTGGGGCGGCGGCGGCAGTGTCAACGGGTCTCGCGCCGATCGCGCATGGCAGTGATGGGGGAGGATCAATTCGGATCCCAAGTGCTGTCACCGGACTTGTCGGTCTCAAGCCTTCCCGTGGTCGGGTCAGTAACGGCCCGATTGGTGATGGTTTAGGTGACTTGGTGGTGAACGGGCCATTGGCACGCACGGTTGCCGACGCCGCGGCATTGCTCGATGTCATGTCTATGCGGTTTGCAGGCGATCCTTATGGTGCGCACCTACCAAAGCAAGGGACTTTCTTGGACGCGGCTAAGCGGGAACCTGGATCCCTTAAGATCGGGTTCTATCGTCGTGGCGCGCTTATCGATGTGCCCATTCATGAAGAAGTCGAGCGGGCACTCACTAACACGCTTGAAGCGCTAGAGAACCTTGGTCATGACATCGTTGAGGTGGAACCGCCATTTGGTGAGGGACTGCTCCCGATCTTCGAAGTGATGTGGACGATCCTCGCAGCGGGGATTCCAGTTCCGCCTGAGTTGGAGAGCGAGTTGCGCCCGCTTACCCAGTATCTGCGCGGACGTGGCAAAGAGGTGGCGGGTCCGGACTTGGCAGCTGCGCTCGGAACTATCCGTACTCAGGCAAGAATCTCGGTTGCAGCTGTCGATGACTTGGATGTAGTGGTTGCACCTACGATCGCCGACCTGCCAGCTGAGGTTGGCCAATTGCGAAACGACGACGATCCAGCCAAGGACTTCATGGACCAAGTGAAGTATTCGCCGTTCTGTTCCGCATACAACACAACGGGGCAGCCGGCTATTAACGTTCCGATGAACTGGACAGAGGGCGATCTGCCTGTTGGAATCCAGCTTGTGGGACGGATGTTCGACGAAGAAACGATTATTTCGCTTGCAAGCCAACTTGAGCAGTCGAATCCTTGGGCTCAGCGCAAGCCGGAGTTGTGGTGAGTGTCTCTCGCTCGCTTGAGCAGTTGGCCCGCAGTTATCAAGTCGCTACGAGCTATATAGACCAAGCCGGCATTACCAAGAAGATTGGCAAGAAGACCCTCGTTGCAGTGCTCGCGGCCATGGGTGTCGATGCCTCGACATCTACTGCATGCGAGAAGTCGCTCAAAGCTCAAGAAGATCAACAATGGACGCGAGTGGTAGATCCCACAATCGTGCTCACCCGAAGCCAAGTCCGCGACGATCATATATTTCACATCTATCTGCCGGTGGATTCTCAAACGTCTGTCTGGATCGATCTCGAGGATGGCGGCCGCCGCCACGACGTACGGGTGGACTTCAAAGATGCAGATATCCGAACGATTGGCCGCCAGCGCATAGCCAAGCGGCGATGCTACCTACCCAAGGATCTGCCGCTCGGTTGGCACAAGCTGACAGTCGGAGCAGGAGGCGACACTTCGGCTGAGAGTCGCCGCAGTGCCACATTGATCGTGACGCCTAATCGTCTGGACACCTCAGACCCGTTCATGAACCGACCAGCCTGGGGGCTTGCCGCACAGCTTTATACCTTGCGTTCCAGGGAGTCATGGGGTTTGGGAGACTTGGCGGATCTGACTGAGATCGCAACGTGGTCTGCGGTCAAGGCCGGGGGAGACTTTGTGTTGGTCAATCCCTTGCATGCTGCCGCGCCGGTTGCTCCGATCGATCCTTCACCTTATTTGCCGGTCACGAGAAGGTTCCAGAATCCAATCTATTTGCGACCTGAGGCGATTCTTGAATACGAGTATTTGAGTGCTGCGAACAAAGCCGAGTTGGAGCAAATGGCTAAGGAGTCCCGCGAACGCGATCTGACTTCCGACTTATTGGACCGTGACCTTGTTTGGGAGGCCAAACTAGCGGCGCTTGAACTGATCCACGAGGTGCCGCTGAGTCCTGCCAGGCAAGCATTGTTCGAGCGATACGCGTATCAGGAGAATCCTGGTCTCCGCGACTTCGCATCGTGGGTTGCATTGGCTGAGGAATACGGTGCTGCGTGGGACGAATGGCCTACCGAGCTGCAAGATCAACATAGCCCGGAGGTTGAGAAAGAACTCGACCGGTTGCAACCTAGAGTTCAGTTCCACATGTGGGTTCAATGGGTGCTTGATCAACAGATGTCTGAGGCTCAGTCCGCCGCTAAGCACGGTGGAATGCGGGTAGGAATCATGCACGACCTAGCTGTTGGGGTGCATTGTTATGGCTCGGACACTTGGATCTACGGTGACGTAGTCGCGCGTGGGATCACGGTGGGTGCGCCACCAGACAGCTTCAATCAAGTGGGTCAGAATTGGAACCAACCGCCACCTCGCCCGGACATGCTGGAACAGACTGGCTACGCGATGTTTCGCGATATGCTCCGGACTCTGCTGCGAAATTCCGGTGGATTGCGCATAGATCACATTCTTGGCATGTTCCGGTTGTGGTGGATACCCGAGGGTGAAAAAGCGTCTGAGGGCACCTATGTCTCGTACAACTACCAAGCCTTGATCAACATCCTGGTGCTAGAGGCGCAACGGGCAGGCGCGGTAATCGTTGGAGAGGATCTCGGTACCGTCGAGCCGTGGGTGCGAGAAGTCTTAGCGAATAAGGGGATCCTCGGAACCAATATTCTGTGGTTCGAGCGTGACGGTGATCAGCCAGTGCATCCGTCGAACTGGCGTCGTAATGCTATGACTGCGGTAACCGTGCACGATCTACCGCCAACCCTTGGCTACCTGGCCGGTACTCATGTGCAGTTACGCAACGATTTGGGTCTGCTCACCTCTTCGCTCGAGGAAGAGCAAGAGGTACATAGTCGCGAGATTGCAGCGTGGCGGTCGCTCCTGGAGTCTGAAGCGCTCATTCCGCCGGATGCTTCTAACCAAGAGATACTCGTTGCCCTGCATCGATTCGCTGCGCGTTCACGGTCTGCCCTCATGGCCGTTGCTGTGCCTGATCTGGTAGGTCAAGTCGAAACTCAGAATCAGCCGGGCACCAAGGACGAATATCCCAACTGGAGAATTCCGTTGCTCGACTCTGAGGGGGAGCCAGTATTAATTGAGCAGCTTGATGAGCAACCCCTGACTGGGCGCATCTTGTCTGCTCTTGGTGCAAGTGGTCGGGCGCGTTGGTAGCGTAGACGCGTGAACCAAGACCCGACAGCAGTTCAGTTTGTGTTGATCGTGATCGGCATTCCGATCGCGATCATCGCTGTAATCGCCTTGATCGTGCTCGCGCCAGGTTGGACGCGAGCCGGTCGCTACCGTCCAGGTGACTCGTGGGATCACGAGCCCGTACTTATCGGCGGTGGTGGATCGAAGGCTGTGCCTGCTCTCGATGGCGCCCAGCAACCGGCTCAGTTGACCGCCGGGTCGAGTGATGCTGGGACAGGAGACGACACCGTAGGAGGTATCAGTGTTAGATGGTAATTCTGATGCGATCGATGGTGTCTGGAACGATCAAGACCCCTTTAGTTCCGCACAGATCTCAAATTTGGCTTCAACGATTCGTTCAGCTGAGCAAGTAGCGAAGGTGCAGTTTGAAACCTTCGTCGGTCGGTTACCCGAAGACCGAAAGACGGCTCTGGCTCTCCATGGACAGCTTGTGCACGCTGACGACTCGGTCCTAGTTGCGGTAGATCCACATTCACGCGGACTTGAGATTGTTGTGGGGGCAAAGGCGAAGCAGTCGATCGATGACCGTACCTGCCAGTTGGCTGCACTCGCTATGACCTCACGATTTGTTGTGGGCGACTTGATCAACGGACTTCGCGATGGCATCGCAGTGATGGCCGATCACGCCCATCCCAATCACGTTCTTCACAGGGACCTACCTGAGAACGCGTAGCTCGTCCTCAGGTTTGGCACGTACTATCTGGCGTCACGTTCCTGGCAGCGCATAGCGCGCAGGACAGCATCTAAACCCTCATTGACGAGACGTTTGGCACCAGGAGCCAGATTTGGGTTGTGGTTCAAGAATGCTTCGGTGTGAGTGACGGTCTCCGCATCAACCAATAGGACCGGATAAAGCCCTGCCACGACCTGTTGCGCCATCTCTGGTGTCCGGTTCTTCCACACTCGGTCAATGCTCTCGAAGTACTCATCGACGTGAGGTCGTAGCAACTCACGCTGGCTGGGAACGTTGATTCCGTCGATCGTTGCGGCGAGCAGGTGGTTAGCAATGTCCGGATCGTTGAGCGCAGTATCCCAAGCGGCTACCTTAGCCTCGGCGGTAGGAATCGATGCGAAACAAGCGGTTGCCGCTTTGATTCCTTGCGCGGTTTGGTCACGTTCTTGCTCTGCTTCGATCTCGCTTGTTCCAGCTCGGGCGGTCTGAACCAGGCGGGCCAAAATACTCCAACGTAGGTCAGTGTCGATCGTGAGTCCGGTAAAGGTCGTCGAACCGTTCAAGAGTTCTTCGACGTTCGTGAGTTGGAGTTCGGTGCTTGCGTATCCAACAAATGCACGTGCGAAGGCAAGCTGGTGATCGCTGCCAGGTTCAGCAGTCGCGAGCAATTCGTACATCGATTCCGCCACTGACTCTTGGTACAAATCGCGCTTGTGCGGATCGGCATATAAGTCGATCGCCAGATGGAGTTGGCGCAAGACTTGTTGGACCACGCCCACATCCGGTTCAGTTGCCACTCCACGCGTCACCATGGTTAAGAATTCACGGGTTGGCATCTCAGCGTCTCTGGTCATGTCCCATGCGGCGCCCCACAGTAAGGCACGTGCGAGTGAATCGTCGACCTCGTGGGCCGATGCCACGGCATTGGCAGCACTATGATCGTCCAACCGAATCTTGGCGAAAGTGAGGTCGCCGTCATTGGGCAGTAGGATCTCGGCCCGTGGCAAACCGTCGAGCTCGTCCAAGCCGACAGAGTCTCCGACAAGATCAACTTCGGCACGAACGTTGCGCTTCAATGTATTGCCCGAGCGGTTGTAGAGCCCAACGCCAATCCGGTGATCGCGTAACAGCTGGTCAACTCCATCGGGTGCAGTTGGGGGAGTCTGAAGTAGCGCGACATGGCTGTAGGTTCCATCTTCGGCAATCAAGACTTCAGGGGTCACGGTGTTGACACCCGTCGTCTCGAGCCACTGCTTAGACCACGACCGAAGCTCACGACCAGAGGACTCCTCAAGAGCGTCGAGTAAGTCGCTTAGCTCAGTATTCCCCCATGCGTGCTTTTTGAAGTAGGCCTTGATTCCCTCGCAGAACTGTTCTTCGCCGACCCAGGCCACGAGTTGTCGAAGCGCAGAAGCACCTTTGGCGTAGGTGATGCCATCGAAGTTGACTCGTACAGCTTCGAGATCTGACATGTCTGCTGCAATTGGGTGGGTCGAAGGAAGCTGATCTTGTCGGTAGGCCCAGGCCTTTCGCTGGTTTTGGAAGGTGGTCCAAGCGTCCTTGTAGCGAGTTGCCTCGGCGTTGGCGTAATGCGAGGCCCACTCGGCGAACGACTCATTGAGCCATAGATCGTCCCACCATTCCATCGTGACCAGATTGCCAAACCACATATGAGCGAGCTCGTGTAAGATCGTATTGGCACGTTGCTCGTAAGCCGCATCGGTCACGCGGGAGCGGAATACATAATCCTCAAGGAACGTGACACAGCCGGCGTTCTCCATAGCTCCCGCATTGAACTCCGGAACGAACAGTTGGTCATATTTGCCGAAGCTATACGGCATGTCAAAAGTCTTCTCGTAAAACTCGAAGCCTTGTTTGGTGAGCTCAAATATGTCATCCGCGTCCAGATGGTCCGCCAGAGACTTGCGGCAGAAGATTCCCAGTGGGTAGGTGCCATGCGGGCCGACATATTCGTCACGCACTACGTGATAGGGCCCTGCTACTAGTGCGGTGATGTAGGTCGACATGAGTGCTGAGCGTTCGAACTCCCAGCGCGAAATCGCATCGTCGATTTTGACGGCTTCAGGAGTCGGGCTGTTGGACACAACCTCCCAGTGAGAGGGGGCGTTTACGCTGAGTTGGAAGGTGGCCTTGAGGCTGGGTTGCTCGAAGCAGGTGTACATGCGGCGGGAATCGGCTACTTCAAACTGGGTGTAGAGGTAGGTTTCGTCATCGACAGGATCCACGAACCTATGTAGGCCTTCACCTGAACGCATATACAGACAATCAGCTACAACTGTTAGCGAGTTACGTTCCTGTAGATTGTCCAACTGAATTCGCGCGCCATTGAATACTTCAGACGGGTCAAGTTGCTGACCGTTGAGTTCTATCGAGTGGACTGTCGGTGCGATCAAATCGATCCAGGTTGAAGCGCCTTCGGTAGCTTCAAATTCGACCAAAGTGGTTGAACCGAACGTTGGAGAGGCGTCGGGACCTCCCACTAGCGACAAGTCCAAGTCGACGGTGTAATTCACGGATCCGATCACCGCTCGTCGCTGGGCGCATTCAGCACGATTGAGGTTTTCGAGTTCGGCACTTGTTGGGGAATCTGCGGTATCGCTAGCTGCTGGAATCATGCGCCCATCTTGGCACATTGACCCGCGTCGTTGAGGCTGATTCATACGCCTGCGAAACTGGCACTATGTCAGTTTTATGGTTGATCCTCGGTGTCATCTTCATCACCGCGGTTTTGTCGATCTGTTTCGTCTACTTTGTGGTGCGTCCACGGGTCATGGGTCGAGTCGAGACTGGGTCGCTCGTATTGGGTCAAGAACTGCACGGACGTGAGCCCCTACGTTCGGCACCTGCCAACTGTGAGGGCATCAGCGACCCAGAACGGCTTCACCTCAAAGGTATTGGTGCCCTAGGGCTAACCGACCAGGCGCTTGTGTTTGGTCACGGTCAAAGCCAAGGCTCTGTCATCATCCCGCTGGCGTCGATCGACTCGGTGGAAGTGCTCAAATCGGTCGAAATTCTGGCCAAGAAGGTTCGTCGTCCTAACCCGGTTCTGGTGGTCAACTGGACTAACCAGGGTCAAAGCCAGAAGACTATTGCTTGGTCCGTGGATGACCCCACTCAATGGGTCGCTGCTATCGAACAAGCGAAGGGTGATTTGCACGCATGAGTCTGCGCTCCACAAACATTGACCGGCTCAAGTCCGAGACTTTCGACGTCTTGATCATTGGCGGTGGAATCAACGGTGCCGTGTCTGCCGCTGCTCTCGCGGCACGGGGAGCCAAGGTGGCACTGGTTGATCGCGGCGACTTCGCGGGTTTCACCTCGATGCAGTCGTCGAACTTGGTATGGGGTGGCTTCAAATACCTCGAAAACTACGAAATTTCGTTGGTGCGGCATTTGTGTAAATCACGCAACCAACTGATCAAGGCTTACCCCGAGAACTTGCGCGAAATTCGGTTCTTGTCTGCGCTCGACAAAAACAGCCCGTACAAGCCGTGGTTTGCTGGGCTCGGCGCCAATGCCTATTGGACGATTGGCAACTTCTTCACTAAGCGACCCAAAGTTCTGAGCAAGAAGAAGATCAAGGCTGCGGAGCCAATCATTGACGACACCAATGTGATCGGAGGTATCGAATACTCTGATGCTTACGTGATTGACAATGATTCACGCTTTGTATTCAGCTTTGTTCGCACAGCTCTCAACTTCGGAGCTGCTTGCGTCAACTATGTACGCTTTTACGATGCCAAACGTGAGGATGGGCTGTGGCATCTATCGCTTAAAGACACGGACCAAGAAGAGGAATTCACCGCCAAAGCTAAAGTTGTAATCAATGCTGCTGGTCCCTTTGTCGACTCACTCAACGAGAAAGTCGGCATCAAGTCAAACCATCGCATCGTGTTCTCCAAGGGAATCCACCTGATCGTTCCGCAGCTGACCAAAGAGAAGCGCGTGCTCGCCTTCTTCGATGACACGCAGCGCTTGTTCTATGTAATTCCAATGGGGCCACGGAGTGTGATCGGAACGACCGATGAGCGGGTCGATGATCCGGTAACGCAAGTGACTGCAGAGGATCGGGACTTCCTGCTCGAACAAATCAACGAACGGCTAGCTCTCGAGAAGCCGCTCACGCCCGACGATGTGATCTCCACACGCTGTGGAGTGCGTCCGCTCGTTGTTGATGCATCTGGCGATGACGAAGACGAAACTGACTGGACCAAGCTATCGCGAAAGCATGCCGTCGAAGTCAATCAAGAGCAGAAGTACGTGACGATCTATGGTGGCAAGATCACTGACTGTGTCAATGTTGGTCAAGAGATCTGCGACATTGTGCGCACCTTGGGGATCTCGCTCGATAAAGAGAACCATGATTGGTACGGCGAGCCCTCTGAGGGAACGCGCGAGGAGTTCTTCCGTCAGGCTCGTCATATGGGTCTTGACGACATTCCGTCTAATGACTACGAATCCCTCTCGACCAGGCTCTGGCGACGTTATGGCCTGCGTGCCTTCGCCATGCTAGAAGAGATCCGTGAAGATCCGGCAATGGCAGATGAAGTTATCGAAGGTGCCGAGTATGTGCGATGTGAGCTTTATTATGCGGCTCGTACGGAGATGATCACCAAGTTCGACGACTTCCTTAGGCGCCGATCCAAGATTGCGCTGGTGCTTAGGCGTGAGGATATTGCTAACGCAGAGGGAATCCAAGAAGCCGCCGAACTCCTCTTCGGCAAGTATGCGCAGTATCGATACGACCAGTACTTTGCACCTGGAGGTTCGGCCGACAAGGCTGAGAAGCTCGAAGCGGGTCTGTAGGTAGTCCATTAGTTGGCGTTTGTTGGCGCATCTGGTTAGGGTCAGCAGTGCGTAGTAGTCGACGGTAATTCCTCGGCTAACTCCCACAGCTCATATCAGTATCAACAACCAACCGGATGGGGATCATGGACCATTTACTGAGGCCGAAAGCGCCAATTAGCGATGCCTCTTGGGCGCAGATCGACGAAGAAGCGACCCGTTCGCTTAAACACTTTCTAGCTGCTCGCAAAGTCATCGACTACTCGGCTGATGGCAATTGGGAACGCTCGGCAGTCACAGTAGGACGCGTCGGCGAGCCAACTGACAAGGATGGCGCCAGGGTGCAAAACCGGGCCGCTCAGCCCCTTACCGAATTGCGCGTTCCGTTCACCTTGGATCGCCGTGACCTCGAAGCCATCGACCGCGGTGCTCAGGACGCCAATCTTGACCCAGTCGTTGATGCGGCTCGTCGCGCGGCTAAGACCGAGGATCGTGCGATCTTCGTCGGTAACTCCGATGCTGGAATCACCGGTATCTCAGAGGCCACTCCCTACGATGTGCTCAAGGTTGATCAAGACCTCAAGAACCTGACTCACGTTGTGGCTAAGGCAATGAATCGGATTCAAGACGAAGGTGTCCAAGGGCCTTACGCTATGGCGGTTGGCCCCGATTTCTGGGCACGAATCATGGAGACCAACGAAGGCGGCGGATACCCGCTGGTCAAGCACTTGAACCTGTTGCTCGATGTTCCTGTTGTTTGGGCGCCTGGCATGGAACGTGCGGTGGTTCTTAGCCAGCGTGGAGGCGACTTCGAGATCGTCGGTGGCCAGGATTGGTCGATCGGTTATCTGGATCATGATGCTGACAAGGTTGAGTTGTACTTGGAAGAGAGCTTCACATTCTTGCTCAACACTCCTGAGGCAGCCATCGTCCTCGACATCGACGACTAGTCATGCCACAGCCGCAACCCGGACTCTTCACCGTCCACACTCATCTGCATTTTCACCAGTTCTTGACTCTCAAGCCTGGGACGAAACCGTCAGAGGTTGTGGCGGCGGTAACGCGCGCCCGGATGGACTCGAGCTGGATCGGCGGCCCCAATATCGTGTGGGGCTTCGGGCCAGACTTGTGGCGTTCGCTCATGCCAGAGTCGACCCCTGCAGATGTCGCTAATTTCGAGGGCATTCACGGCATAGATGGTGTCTCTGCTCCAGCAACCCAATGGGACATCTGGGTGTGGTGCCACGGGTCAGAGTATGACGTGGTGTGGGAGGCCGCTCGCTATATCCACATTGCGTTGGCTGATGTTTGTGATCTTCAAGAGGATCTGCAGTGTTACAAGGCTGCCGACAGTCGTGACCCGATCGGTTTTATTGATGGTTCCGAGAACCCGGCTTTGGACGAGGCGCTAGAGGTTTCGTTGGTACCTGATGGCGAACCTGGTGCCGCTGGCACATCTGTCTTCATCCAAAAATGGATCCATAACCTTCCGGCTTTCGATGCTCTTTCGCTTGAAGGCCAAGAGGATGTGTTCGGTCGCTCCAAGGCTGACAGCATCGAGATGGAAGATGACGTCAAGCCGGCGACTTCACACGTCGCACGCAATGTGATCTTGGATGCCGAAGGAAACGAACGGCACATCTTCCGATTGAATACGCCGTTCGCTTCAGTCGATGAAGTGGGCACCTTGTTCATTGGATGCACGCGCGAGACTGATCGACTCAACACGATGCTTTCGCGTATGTTCGGCACCTCAGGTGATGGTCTCACCGACCACCTAACGAAGTTCTCAACGCCCGTAACCGGCAGTTGGTTCTTTGCGCCATCGATGAACGATCTGACAGCTGCCTTTGGCGGCATCAACGCTCTGCCAGACGAGATCATTGTCTCCGGCGGCGTCGAGATCAACCCAGACGAAGCCAAGGAGCTTGGTGCTGACATCAACCTTCCTGCGCAAGCGCCAACAGCGCCTGTGTCAGCGCAGGCCGAGGTGCAAACCTCATCTAGCCCAGGCTCACTCAACATCGGATCTTTGATGGGGGAATCGTCGTATCTCACAACGGAGAACGACGATGAAGCGTAACGAGAAAGCTGATGCTGCCAAGGCAACCGGAGCTGCTGTTAGCGAGGTTGCCTCCGTTGTTGAGGATATGCATAAAGCTTTTGCCGATCCGATCTTCTCGGCCACAGCTGTTAGGTTGGGCAAGGCCTTTGGCCTAGACGAGAAAATTGATCTTGATAGTGCTGCCGAGGTTCGTTCTAACTATGGGCTTCGGGCAAATATTTATCGCGCAGTTCGAGGAACATCTGTTCTTACTGGCGAGGGCGTCGCTTGGATGCTTGGTCAGCTCAAGGAGGATCCCGAGGCCGTTTCGATTCATGACACCAAGCGCGGTGCAACGGCTATTTCGGCGCTCAACACGGCATTTGGAGACAATCTCAAAATCCGTGGGAGTTCACTGGCCCCAGAGATGGCGTTGAAAGCGCACGGACATACGGTCCTGCCGTCGCAAGAGGACTTGGCTGAGGCTTATCCGCACGCAGATTCTACGATCGTGATCTTTGTTCATGGTTTGGGAGCCACTGAGTATGTGTGGGGTGCAACTCACGAGTCTTTTGGTCATCATCTTCACGAAGAATTTGGATACACGCCGCTGTATGTTCGCTACAACACCGGCGCCAATATCTACCAAAACGGTGCTGACTTTGCTCTGCTCACACAGCTCATTTACGACAATTGGCCAGTCAAGGTAGACAACATTATTCTTATCGGCCATTCCATGGGTGGCTTGGTGATTCGTAGTGCATGTGCCCAAGTTGTCGCGGCACTTGAGGAAAGTATCTCGGCTGGAACTGGGCTCGAGGATAAGCAAGGTGATGCTTGGACCGACCATGTTCGCCAGATCTTTTATATCGGCAGTCCGCATCGTGGCGCTCCGATGGAACGAGTCGCCAACCAGGCGATTGGGCAGATGGAGAACTTCAATCGATCAAGGCCACTGGTTCCCTTACTCAACAAACGCAGCGCGGGAATCAAGGATCTGCGTTTTGGAACGATCCTCGTTGACGAGCTGGGTGAGGCAGCTACGGACCCTTCGTCAAGTCATCGCGATCTTGCTGAGCATAAGGATGTTATGCCGTTACCCGGTGCTGAACATCATTTGATTGTTGGTTACAAAATGTCTCCTTCGCGAGGTCGTGCAGCCGAGATGCTCGGTGACGTCATCGTTCCTGCAGACAGCGCGAGCGCAAAGTCCGATGGCGTGAACCGTTCGGATTTCGAGGGCGGGCAGTATCACGCCGTCGAGGGAATCTCACATATTCCAATGATGAACAACCCTCAGGTTTATGAGGTCATTCGAGGTGAAGTTGCTAGGTACGCGAGCGAGGGCAGCGACTCCTAGTGATCATCAATACCTGGGTGTACTTTGGTAAAGTTTCGCCCTATGAGCAATGCAGTTGAAGTACAAGGTTTGGTCAAGACCTATAACAAGGGCGAAATCAAGGCGCTCAAAGGTCTCGACCTCGTAGTTCCTCAAGGTAAAGTCCTTGGCGTCCTCGGTCCCAACGGTGCCGGTAAGACGACTGCAGTATCGATCCTTTCGACGCTTTTGATTCCCGATGCAGGCCAAGGCGTAGTCGCGGGTTACGACTTACTCAAGGAACCCAACAAAGTACGAGAGAACATTGGCCTCTCTGGCCAGTTCGCAGCAGTCGACGAGATCCTGACTGGTTTCGAGAACTTGCACATGTTCGGTCGTCTTTACGGCATGAGCAATTCGGAGGCGACCGCACGTGCCAATGAACTTCTCGCCATGTTCAACCTTACGGATGCAGGCAACAGGCCTGCCAAGGGTTATTCAGGTGGAATGCGTAGGCGACTCGACGTCGCGGGCGCGCTGGTGGCCAGGCCGCAAGTGATCTTCCTCGATGAACCAACTACTGGCCTTGACCCGCAAAGTCGACTTGGCCTATGGAAGACGATCAGGCAATTGGTGGCTGACGGTGCCTCCTTATTGCTCACCACGCAATACCTCGAAGAGGCTGACCACCTTGCTGACTCGATCGTCGTGATCGATCATGGTGAGGAGATTGCAGCTGGAACAGCCGATGAGCTCAAAACTCAACTCGGTGGCGACCGTGTTGAGCTGACTTTGACCCCGGGGCAGTCCATCGAAGATGCCAAGTCCGCTCTTGCGCAGTTTGCTTCGGGAGAGATTCAGGTGAACGAGGAAGATGCGCAGCTACTGTTCCCGGTAGATGGGGGAACGACAACCCTGACGCGTGTGCTCAACGAACTCGAATCAAAGAACATCGAGACAATCGATGCAGGCTTGCGCCGCCCAACGCTCGATGATGTCTTCTTGTCGCTGACTGGCCATACGGCTGAAGGAGATTTGATCGAGAAAGAAGAAGCAGCCGACGAGACGGAGGTGGTGTAGCCATGTCGATGCTTACAGATACCGCAGTCGTCGCCAAGCGCAATGTCATCAAGATCAAGCGGGTGCCAGAAGTTTTGGTGTTCGTACTTCTTTCGCCGATTATGTTCGTGTTGCTTTTCGCATTCATCTTTGGTGGAGCGATTGATGTTCCAGGTTCTAACTACAAAGAGTTCTTGATCGCGGGAATCTTCGCGCAGACCGTCATGTTTGGTGCCACGTTCACAGGCGTTGGTATCGCGGAGGATATGCAAAAAGGGATCATCTCGAGGTTCCGTTCACTCCCTATGCATCCGTCGGCTGTTCTAGCCGGACGCACGGGCTCGGATGTTATCTACAACATTCTGTCCCTGCTCATCATGTCGCTCACGGGGCTTCTCGTGGGTTGGTCGATTCATTCTTCAGTGCCGCAGGCTGTGCTGGGTTACGTGTTGTTGCTGCTATTTGCCTACGCGTTCTCGTGGGTGATGGCATACATTGCGCTGATCGTGCCAAGCGTCGAGGTAATCAACAATGCGTCATTCATGGTGATCTTCCCACTGACGTTTATCGCGAACACCTTTGTTCCACTCGAGACTCTGCCTGGTCCACTCCAAGTATTCGCAGAGTGGAATCCGATCTCGGCGATTACTCAAGCTACGCGTGAACTCTTTGGCAACCTACCTCCTGGTGCCCAGGTGCCTGACGCGTGGTCGCTGCAGAATCCGATCCTTTATTCGTTGATTTGGATCGTGATTATCTTCGTCATTTTCGCTCCGCTGGCGGTTTTGCGTTATAAGAAGCTCGGCCGTAAATAGCTAACTTAGCCTGCAGCATGTTCCACTGAATTATCACCAACTCGCCGGTTCCACTCAGCAAAAAAGTGTGGGAACCTCTACCATTTTTGCATGATCAGGCAAGGGGCGAAGAATGCCCAAATGCGTCTCGTTGTAGTTATCTTTGCTGTGCTTGCACTAGTGCTAGGTGCGGTCGGCATGGCTGGTAGTCCAGCAGGTGCAGAAACTTCACCGGATAGTGTTACGCAATTGGCAAACCCTTCCGATAGGGATGATCCACCCATTACTGGTTCCCTCGGTAATGGCACGCCCAACAATAACGACGTGTCCAAAGACAGCAAAGGATCCGCAAAGGATAGTAAGAAAGTCACAAAAGATAACGAAAATAGTGACGCCCTACTGGCGATCAATAAAACTGCTAGCGAAGACACCATCAAGGCTGGCGATACGTTCTACTACGACATTCAAGTGTCATGTTCCAGTATCACGACCCCTTGTAAAAACGTTGTGATCACTGACAAATTTGATCCGGCCTTCAAAGTGACGCCGCCTGACAGCGTTGGTGGCGCAAATGTCAACTTCGATGAATCAACGAACACGTTGACTGTGACATCGGCCAGTATGAGTGCCGGGTCGAGTCTTCAATTCAGAGTCGGAATCACGGTTCCTGCTGACACCGATATCAAACCAGGAACAGTCGTCCCCAACGTTGCTAACGTCACAGCGAGCAATGCAGATAAACAAGAAGACGATGCAAACGTCAAGGTTGAGGTCCCCGTTGATTTGGAAGTCACCGCCGCCAAGTCGATTAGCCCCGGTGGTGGAATCGCCGGGAACGGCCAAGTCGTCAAGGCAAATTTGGGTGTCACCAATAGTTCAACGACTGTTACTGAAGTGGATCAGCTTCGTATTGAGGATGTGTCGAGCGAATTCTTCAACGTATTCGATGTTCATTCGGCAGGTAAAGTCACCCAGTTCCCGAAGGATGCCGACCGCGTAATCGTGTCGGTGTGTACCGAGGCCGGTGGATGTGCTGACGATCAGTGGAAAGACAGTGGCAAACAGGCTGGTCCGGACTTGGCTCTACCTGGCGGTGTCAATGCGAGCGACGTCACGGGAATTCGTTACACATTTGTCAACGACAAGGGTGAACCCATCGCCGCAGGTCATGGTGCTGATCGCACCGGCAAGATCGAGATGGAGTTCAAGGCTCGCGACACTTTCCGTGATAACGGCGAGAAGGTCCAGGTAGATACTTCGACGACCGTGCGAAATGAAGTGACTCCTGGTATCAACGGCAAGAACGACAAGGGTGAAATCGTCTGGGTGTCCGGTCCGAAAGTGCAAGCTCCCTACACGCTCAACCCGAATATCGTGAGGGTCGATTCGACCAAGTCCTATTTTGTGGATCCCAAGAACAACTTCACCAACGGTGGCGACGACGCGATCGCCAACCAGCGAACCCCTGTGTCCACAGTGGTGACGTCAACCAATAACAGTGGCTTCCCGATCTCCAACATCACCATCACTGATCCCAAAGAAGGAACCGACCTGGGCTTTTTCGAACCGACCGAATTCCGACTCACATTCCCTGAAGGTGCTGTCAAAGCCCATGTGACGATCAAGTGCTCCGGTGGCTCAGAAATTCAGAAGGACTTCTTGCCTGCTGATGGCGGTAAAAAGATTAAGCCGTGTCCAGAGGGGGAGTTCATCACTTCGGCCTCAGCTAGGTTCGAAAGTGATCCTAAGAAGCCCGCTATCGCCAATGGTGCAGCTGCCGGACTCAGCCTGACAGGTGAGCTCAATGGCAAACAACAAACCAAAAACAGCCCGTTGCACAATATTGCGTGGGTCGAGGGTGACAACCCCATGGATGGCAGTGGTTCATTTAGCGGAGAGGTGCAAGACACCCTGACTGTTCGAACCGATGAACCATCTAGTGGCGGACAAACTAAGACCACTAATGGAGTAGGAACTATAGTTCCGGGTCAGCCATTGACCATCAACATGTCGTTCAACAACAGTGGCTATGTCCCGTTGGAGCATGTGATTTTGGCTGATCCGATGGATCCGACTCAGCAGAACGATACGTGGGACACGATCCGGGTCAAGAAAATCACGGTGAGTGGTTCAGGCGTCGTTGCGGACAATCCACCTCGTATCGAGCTCTGGGACCCAGAGGCCGATGGAGGTAAGGGTGCTTATGTCGACTACAAAGAAGACGATGCTCTTTTGGAGCGAGCTAAAGGTTTCCGAGTCAGCACCACGACACCGCTGCTACGTGGTCAAGTAATCAACGTTCGGTTGGACGTTGATGTGCGTGACGATGTCAAACCTGGTGCCGAGTTCACTAACTGCATGAACGTATCTATTGATGGCGGAGTGACGTGGAGCAAGGACCGCTGTTCGGGTGGCGTGGAGGTAAAGGAAGGGGACGTTTCTGGTGCACTCCAGAAGATGTTTGTCCCTGGTGAAGTTCCCCGTACTTTGACGTCCGCTACTGCGGCGGAGGTCACTACCAAGCTTCGCGTAAATAATGGTGGACCGCTTTACCTCAAGAGCCTCACTATTACCGACAAAGGCGATGCTTCGGGGGGTACCGCGAACTTCTTTGATGCGGTAGATGTGTCGTCAACGCAGATCTTCCTCAATAAGCCTCCTGGAGCTACCCACACCAAGATTGAGCTCTGCGAATTCGGTGCCGGTTGCACAGCTGATACGTGGGTTTTGAACAACAACTTCAGCACCAGCAACACGCAAAATATTGTGGCCGCCTTTCGGCCCGGTGCTTCTGGGGCGAAGCGTATCGGTGGCATCCGAGTCACCTTCGCTACTAATGCTGATGGCAAGGGCGAAGCTTTGATTTTGCCGACCACGAATTTCCCCGCCACCGGAAACTGCCCGGAGGCTTCGGTCTGCTTTAAGGTCAAGCCTCGGGTCACGCTCTTCTCGGATTCCAAGACGCCAGTTCCAGACAAGATCACCAACGGAACATCTGCCGAGGGTGAGTCTGTTCCGCGCAAGAGCGCTCCAGATGGCAAGTTCCCGATTCCGCCAGATTCCAGCAGCTTCCAATTGACCGAGGGTAAGCGCAAGCTTGATCTGGTCAAGAAGCCTAATGGCAACATTTCTCCGGGTGGCTCCCACGAGTTCACTCTTGAATTCAAGAACACGGGAACAGGGATCGTCCAGAATCCGCTGCTTGTTGATCGTTTGCCAGACCTGCTCGACCTCGACATGAACTATGGCAACGGACCAAGTGACCCGTACGTCGTGACGTACGCAATGGCAGATGACCGCCCGAACCCTTCCGCACCTACGACGACGTTGACCCGGGGCGGTAACGGCAAGGTTCAACAGATGGCGTTGCAATGGAAAGAATGGGACATGCTGCCCGGAGACAAGGTCACGGTGAAGTTCAAAGTCAAGATGATGCCTGGCGCAACCACCGGTATGAAACTTGAGAACGAGGCTGGTGTCACAGGAGATGGATTCAATTCGCTGAACCCAGAAGAATGCACTGCGCCAACGACATCAGGCGGAGTGATCAAAGGCATTGACTCGAGCGGTTACTTCGGACCAGCTGGCCAATTGTTCTGTACTTCAAAGGCTCACGTCACTACCCAAGAGGGCAACGCTTTTGCCTCATATAAGTGGGTGGCTGGAACGCTGGATTGGTTCTACATTCCGAGCAACGTGGGTACTGGGCGACCCGCCTTCGAGAAGGTTAGCGAGTCATCATGCCCAACGATCTCGAAAAACGGCCGTACCTACACCCGCTACCCGTGTGTTGCATTGATCCATCCTGGCGAGCAGTTCGACTACATTCTGCGTTTGTCGAATGCCGGAACTAATCCGGTCAAGGAGATCCGTGTGGCCGATTCATTGCCGCATAAAGGTGACCAAGGCACTTGGGTGCCGTCGCCTCGACTTACGGACTGGGAGCCGTCGCCTACGCTGGCTGGCGAGGTCTCCTCCGAAGGGCCTTCGGGTATGTCAGTAAAGACTGGCTACTCAGACCAGAAGCGTGCTTGCGTGGAGGATCTACTTCCAGGACATACTGACCGTTGCGACTTTAGTGGTGCACCGGACGCAAGCACCGGTTCGTTCTTTACTCAGGTTCTCTTTGACGAAGGTGAGTTATTGCCGCCGGGTGGTTTTGTTGACCTGGAGCTGACTATGGATTCACCTAGCAAGCTAGAGGATAGGACTCAGCTCCCGATCGCATGGAACTCGTTCGGTCAGTCTGCCTGGGCCCGTGAGCCCAACGGCAAAGACAAGTTCTTGCTTCCTGCCGAGCCTGAGAAGGTTGGTGTGGGCATGATGTTCTCCAGGCTCGAGGTTGAAAAGAAGGTCAGCGGCCATGAGGGTGGTAATGACACCACGAGTCCATTCCCAGTCGAATACAAGTGCTCTTTTACTGGCAAGGAACTGACTTCAGGTAAGGGTGAAGTTGTTCCTGGTAAGCGAACTGTCTTAACGGAGGAAGTGTTCCCTGATGTTGAATGCGATATTTGGGAAACAGATTCTCGTGGTGCGACTTCTAGTGCCACGAAAGATAATCCACTCAAGGTGAAGATGCCTGCGTTCGACCCTGCGTCAGCGGAACAACCGGAATCGATTGGTTTTGGCGCGATCGAAAACACCTTCCCGCCACCCACTCCGCCGACTCCATCGCCGTCAGAAACGACTGGTTCGGGTGAGCCGCCGAGTCCAAGTGGGCCGACTCAGAGCCCAAGTGACAACGGTGGCGACGCTGGCCCAGGTTGGTTGCCACATACAGGAGGTGGCTGGGCGATTCTGATCGGAATTATCGGTCTAATCGTGATTGCTCTTGGTGTCGTCATGCGACGCATCGGACGAAACCGCAGCCACTAGGCCGAAGAGTTTTGGCAAGGTGGGTCAAGTTTCGGGTGCCTATATATCAGTCTCTCTATATATAGGCACCACGTTAGTGAGGTCTAACGCTGTGTAAAGAGTGCGCTATTTGTCGTTGTCGTGTTCACGTAAGTAGGTGGCGAACTTGGCAACGAATAGCGGTTCCATATCTCCGACGTTCTCCTCGCCAAAGGTCTGCTCCGCTGCGGCGATCATGTCGATAATGGTGCCGGAGATGTCACCAAGTGAACCACCTTCAGCTTGCGCGTCTTGCATCGACGGTGCGTGGCGGTAAAGGTCGAAGAAGAAGCCGACATCATGGTGCTCTTTGGCAACGGCGAAAGCCTTGTCGCGTAGTTCCGTATAGGGAAGGTCTTCGTAGCTCATGTGGCCACATTAGCCGAATTCGCGGATCAAACCTCAATCGGAGCGAGGAAGGCGGCTATTTCGAGTAGTGAAGTTATTACCTAGGGATCGATCTCTGTCTGTGGGATCGATCCCTAAACCCCTTGTTACGAACCATGTCGCAATACGCTCAAAAATAATTCTTCACAATTAGTTGAGGTGATATGCGGTTCAAGGTGTTGGTGAGTGTTTCTGTCCTGATTTTGCTCGGTGGAGTTGGTGCCGGTATTCAGAATCCCGAATCAGCGCTTGACCCAGGTGTAATCACTGCTCATAGTGGTTCACTGGCAACTTCCGCTAGTCTCTCTGGCGCCGCTGTCGATCTTCCAATTCGTCCAGCCGAAGCTAAACGCACAAAGCGGATGGGCGAGGGGTCTGTAAGAGGTGTAGCAGGACTACGGCGAGATGCCACTAAGTATGCGAAATCCAAGACTTTGAGAATCCTCAAAATTCATTCCCAAGACGGATCAGACGCCGGCTTGACTGGAGCTACCGTCACCAAGGTCAAAGCGGGCAATGTCGAACAAGTGATCAAGAAGGCCGAGGCGGACAACACTGTCATTGAGATCGGTATCGACCGCAAGGTCAAGGCGTTCGACATGAGCGAAACCGGGTTTCCCGGTGGCGGCCACTATTGGCAGTGGGCGTTAGAGGCACTTAAGGCTGAGGAGGCGTGGGCCGACGCGATCGGAGCTGGAGTCAAGGTAGCCGTTCTTGACACTGGGGTTCTAGCGAACCATCCCGACCTGTAAGGTCAAGTTCTCGACGGGTATGTCTTCGTTGATCCAGAGTCTGGCACCAACGGAGGGGACGATCCTAATGGGCACGGAACCCACGTAGCAGGAATCGTCGCCGCTCTAGCAGGTCCGCTAGGGACCACCGGTCTCGCATACGATACGAAGATCATTCCGATGCGGGTGCTCAACGAGGACGGGAATGGCTACAATTCCGACGTTGTAAACGGAATTATCAAGGCGACGGATCTCGGTGCCGACGTCATCAACATGTCGCTTGGCGGCGTCAGTAACGATTTCGAAAGTGCCGTGAACTATGCGCGCAATTTGGGTGTATCTGTGGTGGCGTCCAATGGAAACGCTGGGGAGTGGGGGAGTCCACTGTCCTACCTTGCCAATGCTGCGGGTGTGATTGGCGTGGGAGCGCCCAAGAGCGATGACACGCGAGCCTCGTACTCCCGGAATTGACGTAGAGGATGCGGTGCTCGGTTCGGCGCGTGATCTTGGTGCACCTGGCCGTGATGACGAATTTGGTTACGTCCTGATCGATCCGGTAGCGGCTATTGCGCAGTTCCCGCTGTCCGAAGGTGACGACGAGCCGACCGAACCTGAGCTGACGGATCCTGAACCAACCCTGCCTGAACCAACGACTCCTGAGCCGACCCAGCCTGCGACAGCTCCGCCCATCGTGCCGCCTGCCAAGTCTTCGCCAGTAGCTCCGATTAGCAACGCTTCGGATCCCGCGAAGCTGCAGGTGACTTTAGGTAAGCCGAAGAATGGCAGGACGTGGGTTCAACTGACGGTCAAGACGCGAAGCAATTCCGGCGTTCGTCCGATGGGAATCGTCACGTTGAATGTGCAGGCGAGGGGATCGTCGAGGGTTTCGTCCTACCCGGTGGCGCCTGGCAGATTCAGCAAGACTGGCGTCGCAAAGGTGACAGTTCCGATGTCCCGCCATACCTATGTCTGGGTTTCGACAGCCTCGCCCAAGTCGATCACTAGCGCGAAGCGGCTGGTCAGAGTGAAAGCCGATATTAGGGTCACGCAGAAGGGGAAGCAGCCAAAGCTTCGGACGCTTATAGTGACGCCCGGAGTAGACGTTCGCTCCGTCGTTCGAGTACAACGCAAATCTGGCGGCAAGTGGCGATCCATTCGAAACGTGACGGTCAAGGCGAAAGGCCACGCCTCCCTACGGCTTCGACCCGCCACCTATCGGTTCTCAGTGAAAGCCAGTTCGTACTTCGACGCTGACGTGGTGTCAGTGCGAGTCAGATAGATCAACGCGGCAGGTGACCGACCCAGAGTCTCGCTATGTGTTTCGAACTTCAACCGAGTTTGTTCGACTCGCGCCGGAGCGACTGAGCCTCTAACGTTGATTCGTGTTCTACATTGATCGCGACGACGCACTTGGCAATCATGATGCTGTTGGATTGGCCGAAGAGATCTGCGCTGGACGAGTCAGTTCTGGGGAGGTATTAGCTGCTGCGACGGAACGGGTTGAAATTGCGAATGAAAGACTCAACGCAGTTGTCGGCATGGTTGCTCAGCCGCGTCACGGTGAGGGACCTTTTGCTGGAGTACCAAGCTTCGTGAAGGACAACAACAATTTGGCCGGAATGGTCACGAGGCATGGATCCCGAGCGACGCCGGATGTTCTCGCAACTGAGTCGAGCCCGTTTATCGCTGACATGCAGAGCCTCGGCTTCAATTTTGTCGGTAAGAGCACGATGCCCGAGTTTGGTTTGACTGCTAGTACCGAGACTCTGGCTTACGGACCGACGAGGAATCCTCGGAATCTCAAGCACTCAGTGGGTGGTTCGTCCGGTGGTTCTGCGGCATTAGTAGCGGCGGGAGCGGTTCCACTCGCACATGCGAACGACGGTGGCGGTTCGATCCGAATCCCCGCTGCTTGTTGTGGGTTAGTCGGCCTCAAGCCTTCTCGAGGTCGTTTTTCGCTGAGGCCAGAGATGGAAAAGCTGCCATTGAAGATTGGGCATGAAGGAGTCGTCACTCGAACAGTTCGTGACACCGCAGCTATATTTCACGAGCTGGGAAAGATTCGACATGAGTTGCCACCACTTCCGCTTGTTCAAGGTCCTGGTAGGCGACTGAGGATCGGTTTTTTCGTTGAGGGTATTTCAGGTATTGCAGTAGATGCCGACACTCAAGCAGCGATTCAGAATACGGCGCTGGTGTGTGAAGGGCTTGGCCATGAAGTCGAAGAAATTTCATTCCCATTTGACGACCGAATTGCTCGCGATTTTGTTAGGTACTGGTCGTCGCTTGCGTTCGCTATCAAGTTTGGCGGCAAGCGGGAATTTGGGCCTGGTTTTGACCGGTCACTACTTGAACCTGTGGTGCAAGAACTAGCTTCGAGGTTTCCGGGACAAGCATTCAAAATGCCAAGCACTTTGCGCCGCTTACTGACTTTTGCCGCCGAGTACGAACAGATATTTGACCTGTACGACGTACTGCTATCGCCGGTTACAAGTCACTCGGCACCTGAACTCGGATACCTTGGACCTGATGTCGATGCTTTCGAGCATTTGGTCAGGCTTTTGCGCTTCGTCGCTTACACGCCGATTCAGAATATTTCTGGTGCGCCAGCGATTTCTTTGCCGCTCGGTGTTACCGATCAGAATGTGCCGATTGGAATTCAATTTGCTGCGCCGTTTGGTGGGGAAGAGACGCTCCTAGAAATTGCCTTCGAGTTGGAGCAGGCTGTCGGCTGGAAATAGCGCCACAGCCGCGTGACACTTTCGCTTCAACTAGATAAGTGCACCTGGGCATGTTGATACCCGCAGCAATTGGTTGCACTTTCGCCTGAGAATTTGTCTGAGGATGGATGTCTCAACATCCAATTTTGGGTAACTATTCGGATTCGACATTTAGGTTTGCCAAGCGGGTCAAACGTGGGTCATCGTCACCAATTAGATCTGCAAGTATGACTTTGAGTGCTGTTTTATCTAGTTGACCTGCTTCATTCATTGCTTCGAGATCTGCCCAATCTTTGGTTCGGTTGAAGAAGATCTTGAATACGGCCAAACTTGTGCAGTCCAGTAGCGGAATAGTGTTTTCGCCGAGAGGGGCGAATGTAATTCGGTTGGCTACAAATTCGTGGAATGGATGGTTGTTGAAGAACAAATCGATGGGAGTTTCGTCAAACCAAGCGCGAGTTTGGCCTGATTTTCGTATGTCATCACGATTCTGTGCAGTGACGGTGATGACTTGTCCCAGTTCTTCAAGGGCGAAATCGGCTTCGTCATGAGGTACGAACACATTGATATCTAGGTCTTGCGTGCTTCGAGGCTCCTGGGTGCAGTAGGCAAGTGCGATCGCCCCGCCGAACGCATGTGGAATGTCCGCGGCATTGAGCGCTTCATCGATAACGAAGAGACGTTGGGTAAGCGACGTCATGACGTAGCCAGAGGTGGAAACTTGAGTTCTGGTGAGGGTCTGAATGGAAGTGCATCTGCTAGATCAAGGACCTGCATGAGGATGTGCCCATTTCGCTCAAGATCGATTCTTGGTTTGTCTTGCACAACGATGGTTTGGCCGCAGGCATCTGCGATGAGAGATACAACTTCACTGCGGGGTTCTCGGCTTCCATGCTCGTAAGCGTTGATTACAGTTCGTGGCAATCCAGTTCTACGGGCGAGTTCGGATTGACTAAATCCAGCCCGCTCTCGCATGGTTCGTAACATTTGAGCAATTCCCATCATTGTCTAACTGTAGCGAAAACGCTACAGTTAGACAATGTGGAGCAGAACATAAGTAATGGCCTCGTGCCGGATCCCTTTGTGTTCTACATCGCGCACGCGATCTAATGCCAGAATTTTGGGCCGATTTTAGATTGAGCCTATGAGGGATCGAATAATCAGGTAGGTGCCGATTCCAAAGGCGGCAGCGACTTCAACATATCTTGCATTGTGTTGCATCCAGTCTTTGATAGGCGATAGCCAGCCACCGGTCTTGTCTGTCCAATGTTGTGGAGTGACGAGCACGAGCCAGATTGATGACGTTGCCACTCCGATAACTATCAAGGTTGTGGCTACCTTCTGCCAATCAGCGATCTCCGAGGCGACAATACTTTGTTGTGCGGCGATGAACATCAGAATTGAGGTGACATTTCGACCTTGAACGATGGCACCAAAAGTTACCTGACGTCGCAATGGACCATCTTTGAGATCCGAGATGCTGAAGCGGTTGTGCACTTTTTTCTTGGTGGTGGGCCTTCGGAGTAATCGAAGAATCCCGATGGCGATCAGTAGGCTACCCAGTACCAAGTCGAGTAGACGTTCATATCGGCTCAGAATATGGGTTGCATCCTCAAGCTCACCTCCCAAGCTCTGGACGAACCGCCACATGAAACTTGATACGAGGATCGCCCAAACAAGCAGTGCAGAAGCGGCGCCAACCCAGAAGGCAAAAACTCGTCGTCTGCCATTTGGGCCTTGAAGTAGCGCGAAGCAAATCACGGTGATGCTTGGACTTATGGCTGCACCGATGGCAAGAGGCCATAGTTGCGCAATCAGCGAAAAAAAGTTCATAAGCAAATTGACCGGTGGTTTGAAGCGGAGGAGTGTTTTGCTTCGCCTGAAACTCTTCCTTGGTCTCGGCAATGTGCGACTATACTCGCCCACTGCTCTCGACCTGCGGAGCGGGTGACCAGGATCGAACTGGCACCACCAGCTTGGAAGGCTGGGGCTCTACCATTGAGCTACACCCGCGAGGCGTCCTTAGACGCCAAAAATAAGGGTATCAGCCTTGTTCGGTGCGAACTAAATCCGACTAAGAAGTTTGAAGAAAACAGGATCTTCGGTTTCTTGGTCTCGTCTCCGTTTGAAGGCAGGGAGATAGTGGATCTGCGGTTTTGATCCGTAGTCATTATTGGATCAACATAAAGCGAAATATCGATCCTGGCGTCGCTAGGGACTGCTGAAGGTTTAGTTGTTACTTCAGGTTTGATGCACTGTTTCGAACTCTAGTGGTGTGAGTCGTCCGAGTGCTCGTTGTCTCCTCCTTCGGCGGTAGGCCGCTACGATCCAGTAGATGATCGCGAGGCGCAGCTG
>CAUJDH010000054.1 GCA_963169225.1 Actinomycetota bacterium | reverse complement strand
GTTTATTGCACGGATGGGGAGCGGGGTTACGTTATTACGGTCTATGGCTCCAAGGGCAAATTGAACGCGCAATTCAAGAAGCTTGAGAACTCAGTGAAGGAAACTGGCGAGACGATTTCAATCGTGCTCGGGTCTAACTGGATTCTTCGTGGAAGTGAATCTCAGCAGATCGGTTCAAAGATGGAATCTTCTGCAGGCGCTGCCGGTGGTCGCGTGGTGACATTCGCCGATCAAGGTGCAGTAGCTCCGTAGGAGTAGTGGTTCTGCCTTTTCCGAAATGACATAATGTTGATTATCGGAGTTATATCCAATTTTCCGAGAATGCCTGAAAGTGGTTAAAACAAGCAATTACAAGGCGTATGTCCGTAACCGTTGGATCTAACAACGCCCCAGAATTTGGTAGCGCCTAAGCTCCTGGGCCGAAGTACGCAAGTTTGGATTGGATTGTCCGCAGTTGCCTTAGTAACGTTCCCGAATTTCTGCCGGCCGGAACTGTGCGTGATTGATTGCGCACAAAGCAATAAACATTGTTGTTGAGTTGATAGTCAAAAGTGACTTCGCCTCGAACGTTCTTGCGACCACTCTTGCCCTTAAACGTGACATTCTGACGGAAGTAATTTGCACCGTACGAGCCAGCTGGCATTCGCTTGATAGTTCTTGCATTAAGTCTCAAATTCCTAAGACCGCTTCGACGAAGTTCAGATCGCTTCGCTGAGAAGTAATTGTTGACTGACTGAGACATAGTGTTGCCATTTGCGCAGACCGTTGTACTGAATCCGTAGTCAAGCATCCGCTTATTGGGGCCGAAGATTGTAATGCCGTAGGGACCCGTTGCCGCTGACCAACTACGCGGTCCAAACCAAGTCCAGTACCGGCTGCGATGCGCGACAGATCCATTCGGCAAAGCACGTGTAGTGACAGAAGGTGTTTGGCTCGTAGGGGCTGAAGTGGCTTGTGCTGGTGCGGCGATTGAGAGAGAAATTGCAAGGGCAGCAAGGGTAGTGACGCCGGAGACCATCTTTTTCATACGTTAAAGCATACGTTGCGCACATACAGGTACCCTTGAAAGGTTTGCGCAGTCTTTTGCATCTAGTTAATTGGTGAGGAATCATGAGTGGCGGTTGGTACCAAGACCCATATTTTGACGAACCACAATGGCGCTATTGGGACGGTTCCGGGTGGACCTCGCACACGGCACCTATGTATCAAACGCCGACGACAAATTTGACGACGCAAAGTCCTCCAGCACCTCCGACCGACCCGTTCATTATTGAGAACACTGGTTCGAAGTTGTTCAGTCGACGAATCGGTGCCTACCTCATTGACAGCATTTTGATCTGTGTAGCGGCCTATCCAATATGGCTGATTGTGATGTGGCTATGGAGTCAGTCAAATGACCCATCTACCGTTTCTGAGTTGGTATCGGTCTTTACTAAGTCGACAATTCTGAGTCTGATTTTGGGCGCTGTAGCCTACTTTTTCTTTGAGCGGATCTTTATTTCTAAGAATGCTGCCACTCCGGGTATGCAACTGCTTTCACTCAAGGTGGAACCATCTGCTGGTTCAAGCCTTAGCTCAGCAGCCAATCTGCGCGGCGTGTTCTTCGCGATTATTGCGCTAT
This sequence comes from Actinomycetota bacterium, assembly GCA_963169225.1. Taxonomy (GTDB): domain Bacteria; phylum Actinomycetota; class Actinomycetes; order S36-B12; family UBA10799; genus KLAP162. The sequence goes on along the minus strand of CAUJDH010000054.1, from coordinate 15,363 downwards.
TACCAGTGCCAATGGTGCTAGCTATGGACTCGATGTTCCTGTCAATGAGCGATTCCAGGTCATTCGGATCTCTAGCTATGTTGCTCGGCTATATTCCCGTGACGGTTGTAGGTTCTCTTTTCATTCTCGGTTGCTTTGCAATCTTGTGGGATCCCACTCAGCGGGCTTGGCATGATCGTCTGACGAAGGCCTATATTCGGGCGAATTTGACCCAAGATGGGCAACTAGTTAAAACAGATACTCAGACGAAAAAGACAATTTGGTTCTTTGTGGCTGTTGGCATTGTCTTGATAGTCGCGATGAATCAAGTTACTGGTCACTACATAGACCCAGTAATGGAAGATTTTGTGAATCGAAACTTCCCTGTTCCGCTTTGACGGTTCTATGTCTAGGCTGGTGACTTTTAGCTCACGTACTCTGCCAGATACTTGCCAGTGAGAGTTTTCTTTGACTTGACCAGTTCGGCTGGAGTTCCTTCAAATACGACGGTTCCGCCACTCGATCCGGCCCCTGGGCCCATGTCGATAATCCAGTCTGCATGAGCCATAACTGCTTGATGATGCTCTATGACTATGACTGATTTGCCCGAATCGACCAACTTGTCTAACAAGGCCAAGAGTTGCGCTACGTCCGCCAAGTGAAGTCCTGTGGTCGGCTCGTCCAACACAAGAATTCCGCCTTTGGCTCCCATCTCGGCTGCAAGCTTGAGCCGTTGGCGCTCACCACCGGACAACGTCGACAAAGGCTGGCCAAGGCTGATGTATCCAAGTCCGACATCAAAAAGCCGCTGAATGATCTCGAGCGCGGGTTTACTCAATAGTTCGTTGGCCGAGAAGAACGCGAGAGCCTCTTCAACCGATAGATCCAGAACCTCGCTGATGTTCTTTCCGTCAAGGGTGTATTCGAGTACGGATGCCTTGTAGCGCTTGCCTTCGCATTCTTCACAGACACTTGAAACCGTCTCCATGAACCCGAGCTCAGTGAAGATCAATCCAGCACCTTTACAGCTCTCGCAAGCGCCTTCTGAGTTTGAACTGAATAATGCGGGCTTGACTCCATTGGTCTTGGCGAATGCCTTTCGAATGTGATCAAGCAGGCCGGTATAGGTTGCTGAATTACTACGACGCGATGTCCCTACCGGCGATTGATCGATCACGACAACATCGCCCAGCGGGGCCACCGAACCATTGATTAGCGAACTCTTGCCCGAGCCAGCAACTCCGGTTAGCACACATAGAACGCCTAGTGGAATGTCCACGTTCACGTTCTTCAAGTTGTTGGTATTCGCCTTTCTGACCTTGAGTGAATCGTTACTTTCACGCACTTCGCTTTTGAGGCCTGATCGGTCATCGAGATGTTTACCTGAAACCGTTTTTGACTTACGAAGTCCAGCGATACTCCCCTGAAATACAACTTCGCCGCCATGTACGCCAGCTCTTGGTCCGATGTCGACGATGTGGTCGGCAATCTCAATAACCTCAGGCTTGTGCTCGACGACGAGAACAGTATTTCCCTTGTCGCGAAGCTGTACGAGCAATTCGTTCATGCGATGGATGTCATGCGGATGCAGGCCAATGGTTGGTTCGTCAAAGACGTAAGTGACGTCAGTCAACGAGGATCCAAAGTGACGAATCATTCGGGTGCGTTGCGCTTCTCCACCAGACAGCGTGCCTGCTGGGCGGTCCAAGCTCAGATAGCCCAAACCGATGGTGACAAATGAATCGAGCATATGTAGCAGGCCTTTGACCAAAGGTTCTACCGATTTGTCTTTGATCCCTCGCACCCATTCAGCAAGCTCACCAATTTCCAATTTGGTGACATCAGCGATCGTCTTACCTTTGATCTTGGATGAAAGTGCCGATTCGTTGAGCCTAGTCCCCTTGCAGTCTGGGCACGTTCCGAATTTGACGACCCGGTCAACAAACTTGCGGATGTGCGGCTGCATAGCTTCGCGATCCTTGGACAGCATCGATTTCTGGATTTTTGGGATCACACCTTCATAGGTGAGATTGATGCCATCGACTTTGATCTTGGTGGGTTCCTTGTAGAGCAGGTCATCGAGTTCGCGCTTGGTGAATTTAGCGATTGGTTTGTCTGGGTCGAAGTATCCGCAGCCTTGGAAGATCCTTCCGTACCAACCGTCCATCGAATAACCAGGAACCTTAAGCGCACCCTCATTCAGCGACAGCGAATCGTCATAAAGTTCAGTCAAATCAAATTCAGATACCTCTCCCCGACCTTCGCATTTCGCGCACATTCCGCCGAGATATACCTGCTTACGAACAACGCGCTTCTCCCCTCTCCCCTTCTGGGTCTCCATGGCGCCAGAGGCCACACGAGTAGGCACGTTGAAGGAAAAGGCTGGAGGCGGACCAATGTACGGCTTGCCAAGGCGACTGAACAACACTCGAAGCAGCGTTAACGCATCTGTTGCGGTTCCGACCGTAGAGCGAATGTTCGCTCCCATCGGCTCTTGATCAACAATGATTGCCGTGGTGAGTCCTTCAAGGGCATCGACATCTGGACGAGGCAAGTTGGGCATAAAACCCTGAACAAAAGCTGGATACGTCTCGTTGATCATCCGTTGGGATTCGGCGGCAATCGTGTCGAATACGAGCGAACTCTTGCCCGATCCTGAGACGCCGGTAAAGACAGTAAGACGTCGCTTGGGAATATCAAGATCTACATCTTGCAGATTGTTCTCACGAGCTCCGCGTACTTTGATCAATTCGTGGGAGTCGGCGGCGTGTTTCTTAGTCATCCAGACCCCATGCCTTGAGTACTGACTGTGGTGCAGGAACAGATTTGCGGGTCTCCAGATTGATCCAGGTCCCCATTACCTTGACCTCGCACGCTAGTTCTCCGTCAGCTTTGAGCACCTGATGAACTACAACCCAGCGCTTGCCTTCAGCTGTGGTCTCCGGGGAGATCTCAGTAGTAACCGAGACGGTCTCCCCTAGCATCACCTCACGGCGATAGCTAAGTTCCTCTCGCAGTAAAACCGGTGCTGCCTCGGCGATCGAATCTCGGGTGATTCCCATGCCTGCCTCAGCAAATGCTCGTACCCGAGCCTCCGCACACATGGCACCGTAGCCGGTGTGCCGGAGGTGACCATTGAGGTCCACCTCGTCCCAGCGCACGGTGAATTCCAGTGGTTTCATGTTGTTCTTCACTTCCTTTTCGGGCATTTGCGACAAACGGTCTGAGATGTTTCCGAGTCTAGTGCTAATCAAATGGCGAGTCACAATTAGTGCCCTAGGATGGAGGAGTTATGTCTCTCGCCTTGTTTAACCGTCCTGCCATTGCGTGTGCGTCAATTTTGGCTCTGCTGGCTGGCGGACTGAATGCCGCTACTCCTGCGTCGGCAATGCCAGCTGCGTCAGCGGCAACGGGCACAATTTCGAGCGTTGGCGATGACTGGTTGGACTACGAAGTTGGCGACATTCCGAGCGACTCCCAAATTGAACAGGCGGGAAAGAAAGCACGAGCCGTAGAGTCTAGAGCCAAGAAGAAGCGGCCCAAACGCAAAAACTATGCTCCCGCAATCCGTCGCGCTCAAGCACAGTGCATTCCATATAGTCGCTGGAAGGGACTCTCGGATGACCGCCAACGGGCCAACGACATTATGCGTAGGGGCCGCACCACGATCGATCCGTACGGCACATTGCGAGTCCCTAAAAACCCGAATTGGCGTCGACAGTCCTCGCTCGACTACAGCGGTAACGGACACATGCATTCACTGTTCTGGGCACTCCCCTTGTTGAGAGTTGGTCGGAAGACCAAGAACAAGAAGATGATCAAACGCTTTTACAACATCATTTACGACTGGATCAAAGACAACCCACCTAATCGGCCACGTCAGGCTTCGGCCTATGGCCAGATCCAAGCGGGCTACCGCATGCTCACCTTCGCCTGTGCTTTTGCAGGTCCCGCACCGAAGCGGGCAACCTTGTGGAAGGCGATGAAGCGCGAATACTCCGTTGCTTCAAGAACTTGGCGTTCAGTGAACAATGCATCGTTCCACCACGCCTCCGGAATTTTGGCTATGGGATGCGTGATCGGCAATCGCAAATATCGGAACCGCGGCTTATCATTTTTGTCACGAATCACCGGTTCCATGATCGCTTCAGACGGCTCTGTCAAAGAAGGTTCGGTGCACTACGCGTACTCAACCTACGGCTGGACTAAACAAGAGATGATGCGTGTGTCCGCGTGCCGAGTAAAGATTCCCTCGACACTACGCCGAGTAGACAAGATCCCTAACTATCTGGGTATGGCAATTCGTCCGGATCGTAGATTCGAATCAATTGGCGACGGTCACCCAGACATCGCTCAAGAACGGTATGCGCCGGCAAGATCCTGGTGGCAATACTCATCTACAGCTGGTGTTCGAGGCACCCGCCCAAACACTAACTACCGCGCTTTCCAATCCGGAATACTTTTTGGTCGCTCTGGATGGGGCGTCAATCGCGAGTTTTCGCGGGAAACTTTCTATTCGCTGCGTTATGGACCTGGCCCCAAATACCAGTACCACGCTCACCAGGATGCCGCTTCGCTAACGCTGGCTGCGCACGGCAAACAACTTCTAATAGATCCCGGCCAATACCGACTCAATGGCGGTTCAGTCGCTTCATATCTAAGGACTCGCTCAGCACACAACACAGTGTCTGCCACGGGCCTCAGCGCAACCACTACTGTTCCGAACCTCCGGCACACTCAGTCGAACGCGGAGGGCGATTACACCGCGATTCTCGATCGCCCCTACAAGAATTCAAGTATTGAGCGCAAGGTTTGGTACGACCGCCGAGGCGATTTCTTCGTTGTTATGGACGACATTAAATTGGCCAAATCCACTTCAACTTTCCAGAACTGGAACCTGCCCAACGACAAGGCTGTCTCTGTGGACTCGGATTCCGCGCATACAAGCGGCTCTGGAACGAACCTGTCGTTGATCAGTGTGGGCCAGCCAACCCAGCAACGGCTATATCGGGGTTCGAAGAGTCCATGGGCGGGTTGGACTTCGCCCAAATACGGTTCTGTGGGTGCTACTCCTTCTGTCCGAATGTTGACATCGGGAAAGACCGTACGACTTGTCACTGTGATCGTTCCCCGAAAGACAGGGGTTCAAGCAGACGAAGTCACTGCTACTGGTGAGCTCACCAGCAATGGTGCGATCGTCGAAGTGTTGGCCTCAAACGGAGAAAAGTATCGACTTCAACTGCATCAACGATCCGTTGTGCGGCTCCCCTTGCTGCCTGACGAGCCGGAACCGACTGAAGAACCAACGACAGAGCCCACTGATGACCCAACAGATGCCGAATCAGGCGACCTCACTTAGGATTCACACGTGACCAAATCAGCCAATCCCTATGCGCGAACTGGCACGCCAATAGCCATCGCTCACCGAGGCGGTGGCCGAGAGTTTCCCGAGAACTCCCTTACTGCTTTTCGTGAAGTCGTCAACATGGGTTACACCCATATAGAGACTGATATGCGGGCCACGCGCGACGGCTCAGTCATGATCTTTCATGACGCAAATCTAAACCGGGTGACAAACGGGGTGGGTCGGATTAGCGAACTTCCCTACTCCGAGGTTGCCAAGGCCAAAATTGCCGGCAAAGACCAGATCATGACCTTGCAAGAACTCCTTGAAGAGTTCCCCGATACCGCCTTCAACTTGGATGTTAAAGACGATCAAACCGTTGAGCCGTTCATCGCGGCGATGAAACAAACCCAAGCTTTTGATCGTGTGTGCGTTGGTTCATTCTCCGGAAAGCGTCTGAAGGCTGTACGCAAAGAGCTCGGACCCAAATTAGCGACTGGCATGGCTCCCTCAGAAGTTAGCTTATTGGCCTCTGCAAGCCGTGCTGGACGATTTGGAGCTAACTTCAGCGACCGTATTAGTTCCTCGGTCATTGCCGCTCAGGTGCCGATCAAAGCAGGCAGAATTCCAATCGTGACCCAAGCTTTTGTACATACTGCTCATCGGATCGGTTTGGCCGTGCATGTCTGGACAATTGACGAGACTGATCAGATGGAGCGGCTACTCGACTTAGGGGTAGACGGAATCATGACCGATCGCCCCACTCGCTTGCTTGAAACAATGGGTGGAGACACCACATCCAAGGCGTAGTGAGCAGGGATTTTGGCGATTTGGCACCCTGAATGAAGCTCTAGTGATGCGGGCAATAAGATTTTAGAGGTTTATCTTGGGGATATTTGGGGAACAACATTGATACTTCGGGCTGTTATACCTGTCCGATACCTATTCCCCTCAGTTTGAAAGGTTGAAAAATGAGCGAAGGCGCACTCCGCGGCACCCGACTTGGTGCAACAAGCTACGAGACCGATGCCCATGTTGAGATGGCCCCTCGTCAGCCCATCAGCTACGACTGCCCGCAAGGCCATGTCACCACTATGCCTTTCTCCCTTGAGGCCGAGATTCCCGCTGTTTGGGAATGCCGTTGTGGCGAGACGGCACTTCTTCGTGGTGGCGAAATGCCAGAGCCTAAAGACGTCAAGCACGTTCGTACCCACTGGGATATGCTGATTGAACGTCGTTCGATCAAGGATCTTCAAGTGATTCTGGATGAGCGTCTCGAGATTCTTCGCTCAGGTCGCGCTACCGAGAGTGCTGGCCGACCACAAGCACCGCGTAAACGTAAAGCTTCCTAAGTTACGCCCCTGAATTTGGAGCACTGGGAGGTTCGATTTCTCCCTCAATAACGACTGCTGATTCGCTTATCACCACGCCGTTCTCGTCAACGATCCCTTCTTCAACCACGACATCCCCTGGGACTACATCGCCCTGGTAGAAGCGACTTCGTTTGAACCCGTCATAAGCCAAAGTGACGACTGTGAGTCCACTGCGATGGAACCGGTATCGCGCATATTTGGCAACGGCACCTTTGGAACGATTCCGAACGAACGGAATAAGCGAAATTAGTGCCAAGGTCGAGGTTATTAGTCCGGGCATTGCGACGACAAAACCTGCAGCAAAGGTGATCGTGGCATCCCCAATTTTGGGGGCTGACTTAGCTGGTGCTTCGCCGCCAAAAATTTCTCTGGTGGCAGTTACAGCCGAGATTCCGGCCGAGCTCATGATGATCAAGCCCCATACGAAAAAGGCGATAATCAATCCGAATGCCAAGAGCCAGCTCACGCTGTTGCCGATCCAGACGAACAAGACCAACTCGCACAATGCGTAGAACGTGAACAGCAAGAGTGCGATCATGGCTGGACTCCCCTAGTCGGTTTTTTTGAAACGATCGGCGTAGCCCCATTTAGTGACTTGTTTGAAAGCTTCACTCATGATTGAACTATCCATTTTGGAATCGCCGATTTCACGCTCGACGAATTCGATCGGAACCTCAACGATCCGCAAGCCCTTTTTGTGAAGTCGATTGGTCAAGTCAATCTGGAACACGAATCCGGCGGACTCAACCTCGTCAAAGTCGAGCTCGCTAAGTGCTGTTGCCCGAAACGCCTTGTAGCCGCCGGTGACATCCTTGATTGGCAGTTTGAGTGCCTTGCGTGCATAGAAACTTCCACCCTTGGAGATGAACTTGCGCGATGCTGGCCAGTTGACGACGGAACCACCCGGAACCCAACGAGACCCAAGCGCAACGTCTGCTTGACGCAGACCTTCGAGGAGTCGGTGTAGTTCTTCAGGTTGATGTGAGCCATCGGCATCCATCTCAACGAGGACGTCGAAACCGTTGTCCAAACCCCAAGTGAACCCAGCCAAATATGCAGCTCCTAGGCCCTCTTTGCCTTTGCGGTGAAGAACATGAACGTGGTCATCGTTGGCTGCTAGCTTGTCAGCCAGATCACCAGTGCCGTCTGGGCTGTTGTCATCAGCGATCAGGGCGTGTGCCTCGGGAACTGCAGCACGTAGACGACCGACAATTCGCTCGATGTTCCCCGACTCGTTATAAGTGGGAATTATGACCAGGATTCGTCCGAGATCTTCAAACTCTGCCAACGCTATGCCCCTCTGTTCTGCCGGGATAACCGTAAAGAGTTGATCACTCGGACTTATTGCGACTGAATACAACTATACCGGCAACAACTGCGAGCAAACCGAGTAGAGCTAGCCCGTACTCCACGAACTGACCGACACGAATACCGAGCGGCTCGACCGTATTGATGGGTACTTCGGTTACCAGGGCACCTGATTCAAGAGGCGGAATCTGATCCACAACTTTGCCTTGTGAATCCACCAAAGCCGTGACCCCATTCGTGGTGCTAACAACAATTGACCTACTACTTTCGACTGCACGAACGCGCGCGATATTAAGGAGCTGGTTTGCCTCAGTCAGTCCCCCTGGCCCTGAATGTGTGTACGTCGCATTATTGGCTTGGAGTACCAGCATGTCGACGCCTTCGCCAACCGTTGAGCGAACCGCACTGTCGCTTAGTATTTCGTAGCAAATCAAGTCACCTACTCGGACGTTGTCTACGGTGAATACACCAGGGCTACTGCCGGACACGAAGTCATTGGGAACGAGTCGCACGCGGTCGGTAAACCTGGAAACCATTCCCCGCATGGGCATGTATTCGCCGAACGGAACTAGATGGCGCTTGATGTACTCCTCGCCTGCACCTGTTCCCGGCAGCCACAGGATTCCTGTGTTAAGTAGTGTGGGCGGGTTCGTAGCGTTCTGACGGACAGCCCCAACTAGAATCGGTGCTTTGATGGCGTCAGCGGCAGCATCGATCTGTGCGCGGACATCAAGATTAGTTAACGGATCAATATCTGTGGAGTTCTCTGGCCACACCACGAGCTGAGGTTGTGTGGCTTTTCCGTTGGCAACATCTTGAGCCAGTTGCTTAGTGGCAGTCACATGATTGCGGATCACTGCCGTCTTCTCACCAAGCGAGTTCAAGCCCGTCCCTGGCACATTGCCCTGCACCGCAGCCACCGTCAAGGAACTGTAGGTCATATCGAGCTTTACACTGACGACGAGCAGTCCACCGATAGCAACAACCACCACTGCGGTAACCAGCGAGCCGAGTCCCCAGAACAACGACCAAGCCCGTGAATCCACACCATTCCGTTGAGCGATCCGCTCCCCTATCCGCACGATCAAAGCACCCAGCAAAACTACAAAGAAGCACGTTCCAGCCACTCCGATAAATCGCGAGAACCCCAAAAACACGCCATCACTTTGGCCAAATGCCAGACGTAGCCATCCGAAGCCACCTAGGGGAACGTTACTGAAGCCCAGTTCAATGAACACCCACCAGCAAGCTACCCAAACCGGCGCAAATGGAAGGCGCCACACGAACCGTATTCCAATGGCAAGCAGAGCGAACCAGATTCCAAAGAGCCCGCCGAGCATGCCGACTGTGTCGACGCCCACCGGACTAAGCCAGTACAAGGTAGCAACGCTATAGACCACTCCGGTTACAAAGCCCCAGATCAGCGTCTGCCACCAACGCTGTTTTCGAACAATCCAAATGAAAAGTGCTACTGCTATGGGTGCTAAATACCAAGCGTTGACCGGCACGAATGAAAAGGCGAGGCACAGGCCAGTGAGAAGAGCGCCAACGAATCGGGCTACTGCTCTGGCCACGGGTTCTCCGCTGGCTTGGCTTCGAGCACTGCGGGTCCGGCTTGCTCTTCCCCAGCGAGATACAAGGCAATGAGTTCGGGAGTGGGAAGGCCAGGACCTACAGCTGGTAAACCTGGCACGCCAGATCTTGGATCGGTCGACCAAGCGGCGATCCGTGGATCAGCGGAACGAACGTCAATCTCACCTGCTCGCCAAATAGCGAAGTCTGCCTTGCTGCCTTGATCGAGGGTTCCGTCGGTTGGCCAGTCCACGTTTTCGAAGGCACGCAGCGCTCCCCTCGTGGCGGCTGAGAACGCCGCACGCTCTGACAGTCCCGGTTCCTCTTCGGTGCCGGCAGCTAAAGCGATCCATTCCCAAGGACTTTCGTATCTACCCCAGGATCCAAAACAGAACGGGACGCCCCCGTTGGCGAGTGCTTTAGCGGTCTGGCTGAGTGCGGGGTTCAGACAAATAGTGACTGGATCCTCTCCTGATTCGTAAGCTGCAAGAACGTTGAAGATTGCCGTCTCATGTGGCTGTTCATCCCAATAGATCGGGCCGCCCATGGCTGCGAATCCACTTGGTCTGGCCGGTAGAACATAGCCGCATTCAGGCGATTGGGTGCCGTCACCGAACGCATCGATAAATGGCGGCGCGACAAAAGCGCCATCAAGATCAACAACGTTGGTGGCATCATCCAGATAGACGTCTGCCGCGACATCGTCGCCCACCCATGCCACAGTTCCATTTTCGACAAGTAAGGCAGTGGCTTCAGGAACTGGTGAGTAGATATAGCCGCCGCGGAACATTGTTTTCATAGTCAATTAGCAATCCACAACCACTAGCTCGTGGGGCCGTCGATTCAACGGGTCCACACCACTCTCAGTGCAAACCACGATGTCCTCAATACGGGCTCCCCATTTTCCGCCATCGTAAAACCCCGGCTCAACGCTAAACGCCATACCTGGTTCCAACGTCAAATCGTTGCCCGCCACGATGTAGGGCTCTTCATGAGTCTCAAGGCCGATACCGTGACCAGTTCGGTGTAGAAACTGCTCCCCCAAGCCAGCATCGGTGAGAATGTCTCTGGCGACTGCGTCAATGGACTCGCACGTCGCGCCCGGTTGAACGGCCTCCACCGCAGCGGCCTGGGCCTGTTGCAGTACCGCATAGAGGCGAGCAAATTCTGGATCCGGCTCCCCTAGAAAATAGGTTCGAGTGGAGTCACTGCAATAGCCAGAAGGCATTGTGCCGCCAATATCGACGACCACTGGCTCTCCCTTGCTCATGATTCGATCCGAGTAATCATGGTGCGGAGCCGAACTATTGGGACCGGATCCCACAATGATGAAGTCAGCACTCGAATGGCGTTCCAGAATCGCCGCTTGGATCTTGAGGGCCACATCTCGTTCACTCAAGCCTGGAGCCAACCAATTGGCCACTTGAGCATGAACCTCATCGATTGCCTCAGCGGCTTCCCGAAGAAACTCGACTTCTTCCGGGCTCTTCCGCTCGCGCATAGGACTAACTAACGGACCGGCGGTAACGAATCCGACTTGTGGCAATGCCGCTTGCGCTTTGAGTAACCATCTGGCAGGAAACAGATCATTGACTGCCACCGTATCCGCACCGTCCAGAAGTTCACTAAGTGCGAAAAACGGATCTTCAGTCTCCTCCCACGTGACAACCGAAACACCAAGTGTCGGTAATGAAGTAGACCTTGTGCCCTGCTCTTCAAGTTTTGGAACCAGCACAACAGGAGCTCGGTCTGAGACGGTGACAAGTGCCGTGATTCTTTCGCTGAGATGGGCGTTATAGCCAGTTAGATAACGAAGATCCGGACCTGGCCCGACGACTACCGCGTCTACACCCTGTGCGACGCTGTCGGCTTGAAGTTTTGGAATTCGCTCTTTAAATTCGGTGCCTTTGTTCAGGCCAGAAGATCGGTTTGTCACAGCCCTAGCCTAAACCAATGAACCCGAAACTCTATGCCTCAGACAAGTCGAGTGAGAGACTATGAGCTATGACCTCAGCACCCGACAAGAAATTGATGCTGCTCGACACCGCTTCGCTGTACTATCGGGCCTTCTTCGGCGTCCCCTCAACGATCAAATCTCCAAGTGGTCAGCCGATCAACGCTGCCCGTGGCTTGCTTGATTTCATCGCCCGACTAGTCGAGGACTATCACCCGACTGATCTGGTTGCGGCATGGGACAACGACTGGCGACCGCAATGGCGTGTGGACCTGATCCCGAGCTATAAGGCGCACCGGGTGGACACTGCTGTCGAAGCTAAGGGTGCAGATGGAGCTGCCCTGGATGTGGAAGAGGTTCCTGACGAACTTGCCCACCAAGTGGACGTAATCGTTGAAATTCTGACTGCGGCTGGAATCTGTATCGCCGGTGCTGACCATTATGAGGCAGACGATGTGATCGGTACCCTTGTCGCACAATCACAGTCGCCCACGCTCGTGGTCACAGGTGATCGTGACTTGTTCCAACTGATTGATGATGCCAAGCCAACAAAGGTTCTCTACACAGCATCGCGAGGCGTGGCCAACGCAGAGGTAATGACTAATGCCGAGATTGAGGAGAAGTACGGAATCAAGGCAAGCCAGTATCTCGAGTTCGCTTTGCTTCGGGGGGATGCCTCTGACGGCCTACCGGGAGTCAAAGGCATTGGAGAAAAGACTGCCGCCAAGTTGTTAGGTGAGTTTGGCACGATCGGCAACCTCTACACAGCTGTTGATCAAGGTATCTCATGTCTTACCCCAGCTATGATCGCCAAATTCGAAGTCGGACGAGACTATATTGAACCCGCACGAAAAGTGGTTGCAGTCGCTGCCGATGTTCCGCTAGGTACGCTTAGGACCGCGATACCGGCAAAACCTGCCAACCATTCTGAACTGACTTCATTGGCTGAAGAATGGGGTCTAGGTAGCAGTATTGAACGCTTGTCCAAAGCCTTCGGCTGGTAGTCGAACTATAGGCCAATTCGCTTTTGGAACTTAGGCGTGGCAATACCTGTGCGCTTCCACTTAAGGCTGCGTTGCTTGCGCTGAACCGCTCGCTTAGTGACAGAACCGAAATATGCAGTGCGGTAGATCTTGCGCAATCTCAACTTGACCTGCAAACGTCTCACCGCAGCTCCGCGAGAACCCACACGAAGAGTCCGATAGACCTTCTTCTTAGGCTTGGCTGCCGCAGTGGCCGGGGGAAGCGTGCTCAGACCAAGAGCGAACCAGGTACGTGCATCCACTGCTCCAGTAACAGGGAGATTCTTGGTTCGTTGGTATGTCATCACGGCGGTTTGAGTCAGTGACCCAAAGTTTCCATTCGCTGGAGTCACCTTGAGCTTTTGCTGGACTTTCTTCACATTGGCGTTATTACTTCCTCGCCATAGCATCGGCTTTCCACGATATTGAGCAGGCAGTGTGGAACCACTAGAGCATTGCTTTCCATTTGGGCCAGTACGGATTGGTGCCGGCTGACCTGCATAAATACGGCAGGGGCCGTAGTCCTCAGCGTAGACCTTGCCTGTCCAAAAACTTGTCTGCTTTTGAGCGCCTCGCCAAGTGAACGAGAAGTGCACATGATCAGTATGCGGATTGGAATTATTCAGTTGCCGCCAACCTTCGTTCACTCGGTAGATTGCCCAAATGCGGTGGTTGTATCCGATATACATAATTCCAAGCCGCTTAGCATTGGCGCCCTTATCCTTCGTCAACCAATGAAGCAGATTGCCTGCTGCTGCGAAGCCATCCTTATTGGATGCGTCGGCATGCCAGTCCCAAGCACGTCCTTCTAGGTGTTCACTGATTCCATCGAAAGCGCATTCGCGTGAACTACCCCAGTCTTTGGATTTCGGATACATCTTGAGCACGGCCTTCTTAAAGGCAGTGATTCCTGGCTTCTCCGCCGGGTCACAAGAAGTCTGAGGGACATATTTTCCAGCCGGATCTGATTTTCCTGCCGGGGCTGCTTTGCCGCCCGGGATCGCCTTCACAGCATTGGCTGCCGGTGTTGGAAATGGTGCCTTTCCGGTACTCGCGTCGGGAAGGAGGAACTTGCTGCCGTTGGGCAAGATACCCGAGTAAACCTTCTTTGCGGCACGTGTTGTAGGACCGCTACTGGCACCAGCCGCATCCTTAGGATCGATGTTGGTGCTGGCTTGTCCGGGCGCGTTCACGAGGAGACCAAGCGCGAGCGCACCGCTAACTCCAGCTGCAGTTACCGACTTCGATCGGGTCTTGTTTGTCCGCATGGTTTTAACGCTAGGTCTGTGAGGTGTATGTCACCACTCCACGCTGAATTAGGTCACTCGCTGTAACCGCATTCTTGGTTAATTCAGCGTTTTGCGAGGTTTGGGCAATTTGCCCCAGCAGGTCAACGAGTTGTCGGATCCAACGAACAAAGTCGCCTGCAGTGATATCGCTTTCGGCCATGATCTCGTGCAGCGACTCACCGGCTGCCCAGCTGTAAGCCAAGCGCACGAAACCCAAAGCGGGTCGCCTAGCTACTTGGGTGCCAAATCGAGTCTCCACTTCTGCAACATCGTCGGCAATATCGAACAGATCATCAAGCGCTTCATTCAAGGCACGAGTCACGCGTGGTCGCCGCCCCGAGTCATCGTCTTCAGCCTTACGGTTTTCAAATACGATTGCGGCACCGATCCCGGCCAGCTCTTCTGGAGTCAGGCCTTCAAACACACCCTCCCGAAGGCACAAAGCTGTCACAAGATCCTGCTCGACATAGATCCGTTTGAGCATCTGGCCAGAGTCAGTAACTTGGTAACTTTCGCCGTCCCGTTCTAAGAAGTGGAACTGCTCTAGGACTTCACAAGTGTTGTCTAGTTGCCTGGAGATTGAGTTGGTTCGATTGTCCAGACGTCTACGGAGTTTGCGGTTTCGCTTGTTGAGTTCGAAACGTCGCTTCTCCCATCGGGCCTTTGTATCACCGTCAGAGTGGGTGATTGCCTCGGTATAGCCATCGAGTGCTTCATCGTTCCGTTCGATCTCACGTTGAATCCCACCCGAACGATGATCTGCTTGATATTGGGCGAACGAAGCTTCCAAAAGTTCCCTCGCTTCGGCCAAATTCATTCGCGAGATCAAGTTCACTGCCATGTTGTACGAAGGATGAAACGACGACTTGAGTGGATAAGTTCGAGTGGTAGCCAAACCGGCCAATGCACGAGGGTCTAGCTCCGAATGCCAAACAGCAACAGCATGTCCTTGATTGTCAATGCCACGTCTACCTGCCCGACCAATTAACTGGGTGTACTCCCCTGGCGAGAGTTCAACGTGTGCCTGGCCATTCCATTTGATGAACCGTTCGAGAACGACTGTCCGTGCTGGCATATTGATGCCCAAAGCAAGAGTTTCAGTAGCGAATACAAGTTTGACCAAGCCCACACTGAACAGTTCTTCCACTACCTCCTTGAACAGTGGCAGCATCCCTGCATGATGGGCCGCGATCCCCTTCTCCAGGGCGGAACGCCATTCGTAATAGTTGAGCGCATCTAGGTCGCCGTCGGGGATCACGAGACATCGTTCATCAACAAACTCACGTATCTGACGGACTTCATCTTTATTGGTGAGTCGCACTTCGGACTTGAGCACTTGATGAACTGCCTGCTCGCACCCAGCTCGGCTAAAGATGAATACGATCGCAGGAAGCAGTCCCTGGGCATCCAACTTCTCAATCACTCGTGCACGCGGCACGAAACCGCTCATATTCGATCGCTCGCGACGAGGTGGACCTCCGCGTGAGCGTTGCCTGCCGCCCTTCCTGTCACGGCCTCGACC
>CAUJDH010000053.1 GCA_963169225.1 Actinomycetota bacterium | reverse complement strand
GTCCCAGTTTCGTCCAAGCTGCCGCCGTTGTTGGCGCCACCACCTGCGCCACCGTTACCAAACAAGCCATCGCCACCTGTGGCAGTTGCTTGGGTAACGCATGACCGTGGCTCGGCGACAATTCCCCCAGTGCCAGCAGAGCCTCCTTGGGATCCACCACACCCAGCGTCGACGCCAGTTATGTTCCCCGCGGTGCTGCCACCAGCCGCGGTTCCGTTTGCTGCACCGTCTGCGCCTTTGCCGACAGTTTTGTCGGCCATGGATCCACCACCTCCACCACCGCCTGCGACAACAAGAAGTCCGCTTGTGGTGGGCTCACCTTTGTAGACGATGCTGGCGGCACCCCCGCCACCGCCAGCGTTAGGAATTGACGAACTGCCGCCAGTGCCGATCCCAAACTTGATCGTTTCTCCCGGAGTTACCTTCATGTTTTTGACCGTTACTTTGGCCCCAGCGCCACCCGAGGGAGAGGCATCGGGATTGCCAAACTTGCCTGAAGCGCCACCTCCACCAAGCACCTCCAAGTCAATCGAAGTGATTCCATTTGGTACGACCCAACTATGAGATCCTTCTTCGAAGGTCACAGACTGTGCCATTGCTGGAGTAGCTGCTGTCGCTACCCCCAAGCCACCAATCAAAATGACAGATGTACACACGCTGAGAGTCTTCTTGAGTGACATTTTGCTTCGACCTTTCGCGGCACTGCTTGGATTTTTACAGTGCCATCGTCCAGTGGTCGATGTTTATTCGCAAAGCGTGCATGTCACCTAGCCAGGTGACACAGGTTCATGCGGATGTGCTGGATCGGATTCTTGAAATACTGGAATTTCGTTTGGGCTAGTTCGGAACCAATTCTGTTTTGAGCACACGCCCATTTGCCGGGTTAGCCAGGTAATTAGAGGTCATTACTAGCTTCTTTGCGGAGGTATTTTTCTTGACGGATTTGGATGCATTTCTCGGTATGGCTGCTAAGACTTGACCGATCCGTGTTCCGTTGAAGACTGTGAGAATCTTGGTGGCCGTTCCAACGGATGTTTTCTCGATCAAAGTGTAGGTGACGGCTTTTCCTTTTCTTGTTACCTTTAGTCGAGCACCTTGTTGGTGGGCATCAGATTTCATGAAAGAGACATAAGCCTTGACCTGGGATTTACTGCTCCGAAATGCGGCTGTGAAGAACGACCCTTGGTTTTTCTTGGATGCCCAGTCAAGTGCTATGCACTTGGTAGCAATTCGGCACGACTTACTCGCGTAGTTGCCTTGAGCATTGATCACAACTTGGACTGTCCAGCCGCTTCCAAGTCCTAAGGATTTTGGCGTAGGGTATCTCAATGGCCCATTGAAGTTAACTTCACCTCGAGGTTGGGCTGCATGAGTCGAACTTGTTCCCACAAGTGAACTTCCGGTAACAACAAGCATGAGGGAAATTAAGATCGCGGAGAACTTCTTACCCAGGTGGTTTCGCATGGTTTGAAGTTAGCACTTCCACGGGATTTAAGCCTTCTTGTTAGGCCAGAGCTAAAGCGTGAGCATGACCTTGGTGGCGCGGCGTTCGTCCATAGCCTTGTAGCCTTCGGCGGCTTGCTCGATTGGCAAAGTGAGATCGAATACCTGGCCGGGATCAATCTGGTCGGTCATGATCAACTCGATGAGTTCGGGTAGGAATCGACGTACTGGAGCTGGACCACCCAGCAAGCTCACGGTGGCCCAGAAAAGGCCAAAGCCATTTAGCTCGACTCCGTGTGAGACGCCGACGAATCCGACGTGGCCGCCGGCGCGAGTGGAGCCGATTGCTTGATCCATGGCTTCTTGAGTTCCAACAGCCTCGATCGTGGAGTGTGCTCCATAGCCGTTGGTGAGTTCGAGGACGCGCTTGATCCCGCCCTCACCACGTTCCTCAACGATGTCGGTGGCACCAAACTTGGTGGCGAGAGCTTGTCGATCTGCGTGACGTGAGAACGCGATGATTCGCTCGGCACCCAAATGTTTGGCAGCGAGAATTCCGAGCAGTCCCACGGCACCGTCTCCCACGACGGCTACGGTTTTTCCTGGGCCAGCCTCGGCGGCAACGGCAGCGAACCAGCCAGTGCCGAGCACATCGGAGGCAGCCAGCAAACTCTTGAGTTGTTGTTCAGTTGGTGTGCCAGGAACCTTGACTAGGGTTCCATCGGCTAAGGGGATTCGTGCGTACTCTGCTTGCGTACCGACACTGCCCATCATGACTTGATGGATGCAGCGAGACTGAAATCCGGCTTGACAGATTTCGCAGGTGTTATCGGAGGCCACGAACGATCCAACTACGAGGTCGCCGATTTGTAAGTCGTTGACTGCCGAACCGATTTGGTCGACGACGCCGACATACTCGTGACCCATACGGGAAGGCTGGTTCACCGGTTCGAGTCCTCGGTAAGGCCACAGGTCGGACCCACATACGCAGGTGGCAGTGACCTTGATGATCGCATCGGTTGGTTCGACGATCTCAGGATCTGGAGTGTCTTCGACTCTGACGTCTCTTGGTCCATGCAGAACAACGCTACGCATCGTGGGTCTCCTTAGATGTAGTACCTAGAGTTCAGTATTGCGCGATACCAAGCGTGATCGAAATTAGGCCACTTGGAACGATCGTTTCGACAGTCCCATGAAGTACTCACTGCCGATCACTTGCTCAATGGGGGCTTCGGCGTCGGTGGCCGCGCCCAGTGTGACAAAGATAGGCGAGAAGTGTTCAACGGTTGGATGCGCGTACGGCATACCTGGCGCCTTGTTGGCGTAGGAGGCAAGTTCATCGATGTCGTTGTTGCTGATCGCCTCGCCAGCCCAAGCATCAAAGTCGCTTGACCACCCAGGTGGTGTGGCATCCAATGTCCACTCTTTGAGGAAGGGTAGACCATGCGTCATGAATCCGGAGCCGATAATCAAGACGCCTTGTTCTCGAAGCGGTTGCAGCCTGCGACCAAGTTCCATAAGGGTGCCAGGGTCGTGTGTAGGGATCGACATTTGGAGAACGGGAATATCTGCGTCCGGGTACATGATCTTGAGTGGAACCCAGGCGCCATGGTCAAGACCGCGTGATTGATGTTCGTGAACGTTGAGAGAATCCGGCAACACTGAGGTGACTAAATTTGAGAGTTCGCTGGCGTCAGGAGTCTCGTATTTCATCTGGTAGTAGTGCGGAGCGAATCCACCGAAGTCGTAAACCAGTGGAGTGTGTGCGGCACTCGCGCTCAGCATGACCGGCGCAGCCTCCCAATGCGCCGAGACGATCAAGATCGCTTTTGGCTTCGGTAGGTTGGCCGACCACGCTTTGAGTTGTGCCATCCATGCAGGATCCTCGAATAAGGGTGGAGCGCCGTGTCCGATGAAGAGCGCAGGCATGCGACCAGTCGTTGTATTCATGGGTGGTTAACAGGGTTAGTTGTGGCGGTATTCCACTTTGTCGGCGATCGAGGCGTGACCCGCTATTGCTTTAGTGTTTGAGACTAGGAACCTATCGAACCGCTGGGCACCCATGCCCCATGCAAACCCATTGGCACGCGTTGGGGAATCTTCACCGTTGCGATTGGCTCTTGCGAGACATCATCGCTAGCTAGCACCACAAAGTAGCTCGTCATGTCTGACAGTTTCGTGGCGAAGGTTACGTAGTACCCGTCGGTTTCGCTTTGGGGGCTCGGCACGAAGCAAGGCTCGCCAAGGGACATTCCGTCAGATTGATAGAACGTCTCGGTTCCGGTCTGGGTGTCAATTGTCAACACTCCGTCGAACGCTCCGGTTGGGAGTGAATCAACTGTCCCTCGTGCACCCACAGCCACTTGGCGATGAGGCAGCCCGGTAAGGCGGTCGTCGATCCGTGGGAATTCCATCGGACGTTCAGCAATGGAGTTTCGTTTGATGTTCGAGCTTCGATCGTTCAAAGTTATGGTTTCGAACGCTGCCTTGGGTGGAGCAAATCCTGGTGCTAGCCCACCGCCTAAGTTGGTCCAAGTGACCGCTTGCACTTCGACGCCTTCTTGAGTGTCGAAGGCGTTCGCGAAGTGCCATACCCAGAAGGGGTCTCCGTCATGCCAGATGGTCGGTCCCTGTCCGGAACGAGGAATGACGGCGATCTTTGACCCGAGATCCGGCTTCCACTGGAGCATGGAACCGCCAGAAGCGACTGCTGCCATATCGAGCACGGCTGGGTTCAATGACAAAACAATCTTGGTTTTGGTAATCGCAAAATCGTGAACCATGTATGCGATATTGCCCGTGTCAACAGTGTTCGGGCCTGACTTCACGGTTCCATCCGGATTCAGCACTAGCCATTGAAGGAACGGTGCTTCGATGTTGTACGTGAACGTGATCAACTCACCAGTTGCTGGGTCAATTTTGGGATGAGCGGCTGCGCCTTGAGGGAAAGCACCACCAAAATCCTCAACATCGAGAGTGGCTAATAGTGGGGAAATTCTGTACGACTTCGTTGTTTCTGCAAGAGCTATGAGTGTGCCGTGGTGGCAAGCCACGTTGATCGAAGGCATGTCTCGAAATGTCCAGGCCAGGTCTTGCCCGACGTCTTCTGGTCCGGGTAGTGCGCCGCTCATGATGCTGGGCCAAAGAGCGTGCCCGGCTTTCTCTTCGACCTCGAGCATGGGTGTGCGCACGTAGGAGTTACGGTAGTTTGCTTTGCCATCCTCGAGAGTGATGGCGTGGATCATCCCATCGCCCTCCATCGGATAGACGTAGGCGCCTAGTGGCGTGAATCTCGGGTTCGGCCCGTTGCGGAGGTAAGTGCCGGAGAGATCGGTCGGAATCGCTCCTTGTACAACTTCAAGGTCATCTACGGCAATCTCGGTTTGAATTGGTTCGAAAGCTCCAGTGAGATGTGGATTCTTGGTGATATCGATCGGCGGAGGTAATGTCACAGGGTTAGCGTATCGGCGCTCTACGCATTCAAGCCAGTTCTACAGTCGGGGTGAGTTCCCAAGACGCTGGACCAAGCAGGTAGCACTGGAGGGTGAACCATTTGGTTCATTTT
>CAUJDH010000052.1 GCA_963169225.1 Actinomycetota bacterium | reverse complement strand
TGTCGCCTTCGTTGATCTTGGTGGCAAGATCCCGGAGTTCTCCGTTGATACGTGCAACAACTACGGAACGATCTTCGCTAAATAGGTCGCCAGCTGTGGTGCCGTCGTCGACAGAATGCTCTTGTTGATCTTCGGTCTCGGAGTGCTTCACATGTACGACAGGCATGCGTACCAGAGTATCGGACATCAAGGCATACGCGTCAGATTGGCGGTGTGTGCTCAATTGCTCGTGCACCTGCCCAGACTCGAACTGGGGACCCCTCGCGTGTGAGGCGAGTGCGCTAACCAGCTGCGCTACAGGTGCCGACTTGCCTAAAACTACTCAAACAAGATTACCTGGCCACTTTCTCCAGCTCGATAGCGGTCAGATAGCTCACAGAAGTTGATCACGTTTAGTTATGTGAGAGGCCAATTTCACTACCCTCAGTCAATTCCTTCACCCCAACGGAGCAGCGATCAACAAATGATCGAATTCACTATAAGCATTTTGCCCTCTAAGTGTTTGCCGATGTGCTGACATGGGCAATACCTGGTTACGCCAAGGAAGCAAAGCGAAACCTAGAAAAGAGGACAAAATGAGCTTCGGACCTATGACTGGACCTGTCCCCACGATCGTTCGTGACGAGATCGAGATGCAGCTGATCGTATCGGGCGACAAGTCTGTCGAGATCAACTCAACTTTCGACTACTCTGCCAGCGAGCCGTACTCAATTCGCGCCTCGTTCAAGACGGCCGATGGCGCTGTGGACTGGGTGTTCTCTCGCGACATCATTTCTCAAGCCCTACTTGAACCTGCCGGCGATGGAGACGTGTCCGCTTGGGTCGAAGGCGAAGGTGCTGAGAGCGTCTTCTGTCTCCAGCTAACTTCCCCCAGTGGCCAGGCATTGATGGAAACAAAAACTGATCTGGTTCGCGAATTCCTCAACCGCACATTCACGATTGTTCCTGCCGGTTCTGAATCGCAAATGCTGAATCTTGACTTCCTGATCGAGCGCCTACTCGACGAAGAAGGTCCAGCCAACATCGCCTAATCGAAAGTCTTGATCTTGATCCCCGACACCTCGTCCGTCGGGGATCAAGATCGTTAACAGTCAAGTGTTCTCACGCCGAATGCTTTAGGGATCGAGATTGCTTAGCGCACGCTCTACAAACTCTGCGACTGCGCTCGACCCCAGTGGACCTGGCGCTGGGAGTTCGCGGCCGTCCATTGATCGAACTGGAACCAAGTCCCGGGTTGAGGACGACAACAGCACCTCAGAAGCCTGTGCCAAATGAGTCATAGGAAGGTTGTGTTCTACAACGAGATCCCACTCGATCAATAAGTCCCGAGTGACTCCCGGCAGACAGCCCGTCTCGAGGTTGGGAGTCACAAGAGCACCTTCATGTTCAACTACAACGTTCGAGGTAGTGCCCTCTGAAATACGCCCCCTAGAGTCACCCTGGATCGCCTCATCGGCTCCTTGTGTTTGGGCGAGTAGAAGGATCCCGTAGTTCTCTGCGTAACTGGTCGTCTTGACGCCAGTGAAGAACCCTCGTTCGTTGACCGGCCAAGGAACAGTGATCGCCACTGTCGATTCAGGTGGGGAGGCAAGCGGATCACATGTCATCACTATCGTCGGTGGACCATCACCTCTAGCCGGTGTTCCTACTGACTCGCCAGCTGACACAGTAATCCGAAACCTTGCATCCGGGCCAGTTCGCTCGCTGTTCGCACTCACCGTCTCGCGGACTTGTCCGGCAAGATCAGCCAAGTGCGGTAATTCGATCCGCATCCGGCGTGCGCCTTCAGACAAACGCTTGAGATGACGGGTGAGCGCAAACGGTTCACCTTGAATGACTTTGAGAGTTTCGAAGATTCCGTCGCCCGAAGTAAAGGCCCGTTGACTCACATTCACCTTGGCTTGGCTTGCGGGCATGATCTTGCCATCGATGAACACCTGCGCTTCGCGAGTCGGATCCATGTGGCTATTCCACCATGTTTGAGGCGAGTGCCGTCAAGTGGCGAGCTTTGAGTTCCGTCTCGCGCCATTCTTGTTCGGCATCGCTCCCCCAAGTAATCCCGGCACCAGTTCCAAAATTGAGCATGCGTCGACCTGCGTCACTGGTGATCCAGAAGGTTCTAATGCCCACAGCCAATTCAGCCTCACCCGTGTCGGCATCGACCCAGCCGATGGCACCGCAATAAAGCCCACGAGGCGCCGGTTCGAGTTCCTCGATCAAGCGCAGCGCGCTCGACTTCGGTGCACCGCTAACGCTCCCAGCAGGTAACAAAGCGGCGAGCACTTCTCTCCACGAGGTTTCAGGAGTCAGCGTTCCGCGAATATAGGACACAAGGTGTGTGATACCGCCTGGAATCGACTCGGTACTGAGCAACCGGGGCACGTGAACTGTGCCAGCTTCACAGACTCGACCCAAGTCGTTTCGAACAAGATCCACAATCATGATGTTCTCGGCCCGATCTTTCTCAGGGAAGTCACCGAACTCATCCGAGGTTCCTTTGATCGGACCCGACTCCAACACATCGCCGCTTCGTCGCAAGAGCAGCTCCGGCGAGGCGGTTGCCAGCTCGACCCCATAGTCAGGCAAGCGGATGAAACCGCTATAGAGAGATGGGTTACCAACCGACAAAATCTGAGCAAGTGCGGCAACATCAGATTCAAACGGTTCGACCGAGGGAAGTTCCGCCGTCAACGTGCGACACAGATTCACTTGGTAAACAACACCCTTAGCAATCTCCTGGCGAAGTTGATCTACTCGCTTGCGATACTCATGTTCATCAAGCGAACTTGACCAAGCATCTAGTACCGGACCATCCCACGAACCCGCAACCGATTCGGTAACAGAGCCCGCTTGCGACCAATGCTCAAACCGAACAAATAACGGCTCACCTTCGAAGGTCACCACTACCGCCCAGCGGCCCTCTCCGTCGAGCACATTCGGATCATTCGAGACCTCAAGCAACCCCGTGGCCACTTTGGATCCCAAATAAGCTGCTGGCTCTAATGACTCCACACAATGATCCTGCCTCACAAGGCATCCCTCAGGCATCACCTGGATCGGCAATTGGGGTAAAGTATCCACGCACCGTCTTTCAAGGGGATTCCACATAGGTTTTCACCTAGACGGATGCGCGGACGTAGCGCAGCTGGTAGCGCATCACCTTGCCAAGGTGAGGGTCGCGGGTTCGAATCCCGTCGTCCGCTCGGGTTAAGCAACTCCCACGGTGGCGTGGCCGAGAGGCGAGGCAGCGGCCTGCAAAGCCGTTTACACGGGTTCGAATCCCGTCGCCACCTCTCAGTAACACCCCAAGCACCTGTAGCGCAGCTGGTTAGCGCACCACCTTGACATGGTGGGGGTCCCCAGTTCGAGTCTGGGCAGGTGCACAGAAGACAGGCGGCATTAAACTGCCTTTGCAACAGCCTCATCCTTGACACGCGATTTGATGAATACGCCAAACCCAGCCGCAATGAAGAACATGAGCACCCCGTAAACCGCTGCAGGTAGCGACATCTCCAAATTGTTGAGAACCGACTGCGCGATCACAATAGCCAGCGTCGCATTGTGTATCCCGATCTCGAACGAAGTAGCGATCGACTCCCCTGTTGTCACTTTGAACAGTCGAGGCACCAAGTACCCGATAGTGAGGCTGAGCAAACAGAATACGATCGTGATGCCCGCAAGCAAACCGAGGTTCTCCTTGAGGATCGTCAGATTCTGGATCACTGCACCGAGGATCACCACAACCAAGATGATCACTGAGGCGATACGTACCGGCTTGTCCATCTTCTTAGCGAACGCCTCATTTGCGGCACGGATCGCCATGCCAATCAGCACTGGCAGCAACACAATTGCGAACACTTCGATGGTCTTACCGAACTGAAGCCCAACCCGATCACCATCTGGAGCAAAGTAGGCCATCGAGAGATTGACGATAATCGGTAAGGTCACCACAGCTAAAACTGAATTGAGAGCTGTGAGAGAGATGTTGAGCGCAACGTCACCACGGAACAAGTGGCTGTACAGGTTGGCAGTCGACCCACCCGGCGAGGCTGCCAGAAGCATCATGCCGACAGCGAGGATCGGCGGCAGACCAAACAGATGAACCAAACCGAAACAGACAATCGGCAAAACGATGATCTGACACACCAGCGCTATAGCGACAGCCTTCGGGCTTTTGACGACCCGCTTGAAGTCATCAATTGTGAGACTGAGACCTAGTCCCAACATGATCAGCCCAAGCGCGATGGGCAAGACAACGGTTACCATCTCAGGCACCTCGATCCTCGAAAACCGGGATTCCCTTCAGGCTAGCGGAATTTGATGCCACGTCGCATCCGAATCCAGTGCCGTTGCTCGACGGGCACGGAGAAGAACACACCCTCCCTTTAGGATTCCCCGGCCTTCTGACGCCTGGTTACGTGAAGGTAGCGCCACACTCCCGCGCCAACAAAAACAACGATCACGCCCACCATCCACACGAGCACCCAACCGTCAGCGCGGATCACTGGTTCTTGCGGAACCATGGCATTGCTGTTCAGCGTCTGGGGCTCTGATCCAGGTTCAACAAGAGCGATATCGCCCTGTAGCGAACTCCAGCCCCCTGGCAACGCGTAAACGTATTCGGCCAGGCTAAGCGAAGTTCCTTGCACTTCGGACGCAGGAGATCTAGGTGGAGCCCAACCACCCAGCATCAACATATTGCGAGTGCCGGAGGAGAATGCTTCAAACGCCGAGAACGGCACTCCCCCTCGCGATGTGATGTTGTGTTCCGGGGTTCGGATCTCGCGAACGGAATTTAGCAGCATGGGTGCACCTAGCCGAGTGGAAACTGACTCGTCTGCATCAACTACAAGCGTTGATGCCAGAGAGGTAGATGCCTCCGTAAACGGAACTACCTCAACCATCAACTGCGGCACATTCACTCGTTGAAGTGAGGCAACTAGAAGTGCGGCCGACTGAACAGTCGCTTGACTCGGCTTCCCCTGCGCGAATGCCACTGGCAACTCCCCATTCAACGCTTGTGGGAACCGCGCAAAACCTGGAGCGATTGTTTGTCCTCGACTCGTTCGCACTTGGCTCTGCTGCGGGTCAAGAGTGACCGTGACCGGTGTAGCAGGGTTATCTCCGCTGCAACTGCCATCAGCGGGCAGAGTCTCAAGCTCGACTCGCAACTGATTGATCTCTTTGAGTAGCGGATTAGGCACTTCGATATCCGCCGCAATTCGACTCATCGAGTTCAAATCCAGCGTCTCGACTAACTCTTTGTTCCAGATGACGTTGAGATTGGCTTTGGCACCAGCAGGAATCTGGGATCTCACACCGACTAACCGCACGCGTACGTCACGGATGCTACCGCCAAATTGGCTTTGGTTAGCAGCGATGTCCAGTGTCTGAGAACCCCAACCCTTGAGCGTGGCATCAGTGAGCCCCATCTCAACAAAAGTTTGATTTGGCTTGTCCGGTGGCTTCGTGGCGCCAGTACTTACAGCTCCTGAAGACTGACTATTTGTGGTTTGCGTGCCGCCAAGTTCTGTCGCGGCCTCGGTCAAGGTGCTACTACGACCAGCGATCGTCAGAGTCGGAACACCTTTCTCGGTTCCCAGAGTTGTGGTCGCTGGACCTAAAGCGTTCTCGATCTTGATGACCCGTGCGCCAGGCTTCTCAACTATTCGCCGATCTACACTGCCTAAACTAATTCGAGTGTCCGCATCAGGACCCAGCGAAAAGGCAGCGGCACCGATAGCAGCCAAACCGGCTGACACTTGATCACCATTCGACTCTTGCGGAATCACGACATTGATCGCGCTCACACCCGGCTGCAGGAAGTCACTCACGGTCTTGGGCACAGTTTGCTTGCCTGTAAAAGTCACAGAATTGACATCGAGGTTCAACTGCTGAAAATTGCTCGAGCAATAGTTCAAACGCAGACCTGGGACGCCATAGCGAATGGCCACTGTCAGATTCCCGTTCGTCAACTTCGGGTTCTCTAACTGAGCTTCGAACTTGGTGGCCTTTGCCTCGCCTCGGTAGACCTCTTGTCCGCCTGCTGTCACGATGACGGTTCCTCCCGCCACATTGCCACCGTGGCGAGATTCAGGCGCAGACAATGAACCGCTAATTGCAGACGGCTTGAGCCCAGGAACAACCGGAACTTGGACTGTCTGCTGACTGTTGTTCGTAACAGTAATCGGCTCGGCAGCCTCCACAACGGTGAATGCCGGCGCGACAACGGCAAGCACCCCCGCAATAAGCACAATCGCCCCCAACCGCGCGCCAAGCGGGCGCTTTGGCCCTGCGAACAACATTTGGCCAGTCTACTGGGCTAAACGGCAAGGTCCTGCTAACCGAGGGCTGCGGCGGCGGCTCGTCCGGCTGTCCTTCCACTGAAGATGCAACCACCGAGGAAGGTACCTTCCAGTGCACGGAAGCCATGCACGCCTCCACCGCCGAATCCAGCGACCTCACCGGCTGCGTAGAGCCCCTCAAAAACTGAACCGTCAGGCGTAAGTACCTGGCTATCGAGGTTTGTCTGCAAACCACCGAGAGTCTTGCGCGTCAAAATATTCAGTTTGACGCCGATCAAAGGACCGTTCTTGGGGTCGAGAATCTTGTGCAAACCAGCGACACGCACCAGCTTGTCGCCACGGTAATTGCGAGCATTGCGGATCGCTGCGATCTGCATGTCCTTACCGAAGCCGTTGTCAAGGTCGCGGTCACGATCCTCGATCTGTTCGCGCACCTTGTCGTAGTCAAGCAGCGGCTGGTCAGTCTTGGCGTTCATCTGACCGATCAAGTCGCGAAGATTGTTAGCGACAGCAAAATCGACACCTTTTTGTTTGAACGCTTCGACTGGGCCAGGGGCACCTGGGAGTGCTCGCTTGGCCACTAGCTTGAGGTCTTTGCCCGTCAGATCCGGGTTCTGTTCCGAACCAGAGAGCGCGAACTCCTTCTCGATGATCTTCTGCGTGAGGATGAACCACGAGTAGTCGTACCCGGTTGATTGAATGTGTTCCAGCGTGCCCAAAGTGTCGTATCCGGGCAGGCACGGCAACGGCATGCGGTTGCCTTCGGCATCGAACCATAGCGACGAAGGCCCAGGCAGAATGCGGATCGCATGGTTGGTCCAGATTGGATCCCAGTTGCGAATGCCTTCAACGTAGTGCCACATACGGTCGCGATTAGTGATCCGCGCACCTGCGGATTCGGTGATTCCAAGCATCCGACCGTCCACGTAGTCAGGCACACCCGTGATCATGTTTTCGGGTGCCGAACCGAGTCGCTCGGGCCAGTTTTTGCGCACAAGTTCGTGGTTGGCACCGATTCCACCGGAGGTCACGATCACGGCCTGCGCACGCAACTCAAACTCTCCGACAGAATCTCGGTTCGTTGGATAACCGCGCTCTTCCGAAGCCTCAGCTAGGACCTTACCCCGGACACCAACGGCCGCATTGTTCTCGACAATCAGTTCGTCGACTTGATGCCGGAATTTGAATTCCACTAGCCCTTTAGCTGCCGCCTCGCGTACACGGTTGGCGAAAGGCTCTACGACACCTGGTCCGGTTCCCCAGGTCACATGGAACCGAGGTACCGAGTTGCCGTGACCTAGTGCCAAACCGCCACCACGCTCAGCCCAGCCAACTATTGGGAACCAACGCATACCTTGATCGTGTAGCCATTGACGCTTTTCACCAGCTGCAAAGTTGACATACGCTTCGGCCCATTGACGACCCCAATAGTCTTCATCGAGTTCGCCATCAAGACGGTCGAAAGCGGCAGTTCCCATCCAATCCTGCAGAGCAAGGTCGGTTGAGTCTTTGATACCCATCCGTCGCTGTTCGGGGCTGTTGACGAAGAACAGGCCTCCGAAAGACCAAAAGGCTTGGCCGCCTAGATTCGCCTCGGACTCTTGATCAACAAGCAGAACCTTTTTACCGCTATCAGCCAACTCGGCAGTAGCTACGAGTCCCGCCAGACCCGCGCCTACGACGATTGCATCAGCTTGGTCCATGGCTATCGGATCTCGGTGATCTCAGGGCCACGTTCAAACGGGTCAAGCGGTGGTCGTTCACCATCCTCGGCGAGTTCTTCAGGAGCCGCTTCGGCACCTTCGGGAATCTGCAGTGCAAGTAAGTCGCCTGGTGCCATCGGTGCGTTTCCACGCTCAACTACACAGGCTCTCACCAAATCCTCGAATACTTCGGCTGCACGCTCATCCACCGCGGGAGCGCCAAGGAACACGGCCCGCACAAGCCAACGAGGGCCCTCGACGCCAACAAATCGAATGATTTGGATCCCTTCGTTGCCTTCCTCATCCTCGGCAGGCATCTCGGCTCGAAGCTCTTCACCAAAGGTTCCAGTTATCTCCTCGACCTTGCCGCCTTGTTCAATCAGGCCGTCGCGTAGCTCACTCTTGACCTCGGGCCAAAAGTCTCCCGCTTTGGGTGCCGCGAATGGCTGCAACTGCACAGCGCCGTCCTCACGCAAGGCAGTCACTGCCACGACGACATCAGTTTCTTGATCAACCTCAAGGTTGTATTGGGTTTGTTCGATTCCAGGCACTTTGATCGCTCCGAAATCGATTCGATCGACTCCGTCTGGGACGTAGTCGGCGATGTCGATCGGCCCAACATCTATCGCGCGTGGCGCGTCAGCATTGACCTCTGTTGCATCGCTAGTGTCCTCCACCGTCGATTCTGACGCATTGGCTACCTCTGGAGTAGTTGTGTCTTGATCGGTCAGGTTTGCTTCATCCGCGGAATCGTCACGCTTCTTCTTGTTGAACACACGATTACCCTACGACTTCTAGCTAGTGCCTGTCGAACCAAATCCACCCTCACCACGGTCAGATCCAGGTAAAGCCTCGACCGGAACAAATTGAGCATGGCTCACCAGTTGAATCACAAGCTGAGCCACTCGTTCACCACGCTTAATCTCGAAACTCGCTTGTGGATCGTGATTGATCAGGTTCACCTTGATCTCACCCCGGTATCCCGCATCGATCACACCTGGCGCATTGACCATGCCGATGCCATGTTTATGAGCCAAACCGGATCGCGGATGAACAAACGCCACGTAGCCCGGAGGCAAGGCGATAGCAATCCCAGTGGGAATCAATTGCCGTTGACCAGGCTCCAACACATGGTCAACGGAACTGTAGAGGTCTAGCCCGGCGTCGCCTGGGTGCGCATAGCTCGGAACGGGCAGTTCGGCATCCAATTGTTGGAGCAATACCTTTACCAGGTTGGGAACCTCTTGCGACTCGATCACGGATTCACCTCAACATGCATCGCGTTCTGGTCTTCTTCTCGTTTTCGGGCCACTTCATCAACCACATCGCTCCATCCATGCGACCGGAAGTGCTCACGCCCGACTTGAATGAACAGGCCTTTGGATCGCAAGACTTCTGGACCTTCTGCATCGCCAAGTCTGCCTACCGCCTTCACATAGACCTTGCGGCCGACGACTCCAGCGACTTCAGCATCGATATGCACGATCGTTCCGACAGGTACTGGAGAGATGAAGTCAGTCTCCAACCTGGCTGTGACAGCAGGTTGCCCGATCAACCAGTTCAAAGCACCCAGCGCCTCATCGAAGGCGCATGCCAATAAACCACCGTGGGCTAACCCCGGTGCTCCCTGATGGAATTCGGTGACCTCAAATTCGGCACCGACGTTGAGTCCTTCACCAGCAATGGCAACCATATGAAGCCCGGTCGGATGATTATCGCCACATCCAAAGCACTCGGGATAGTGACTAGCAATCTGCTCACCGGGTACAGGAGCGTGCGGCCCTCGCTCCGGAATAACGGCTTCATCAGGCGGATCAAGCAGGGACGGTTGTGGAGGCTTTGGACTCGACATGATTCCTAGATTAGTCCCCGGAGCGAACCATCGCCTAGCTGGCAATGCGAAGCTAGGACTATGGGTGCAACACGAGACGACGTCACTTATCAGGAACGTTTGATTCCCCCGGCTTGGGCCTGGGCTGTTGTCTGGCTGCTTGTGTTCGTGTTTGCCTGGGCATTCAAAGCTGGGCTGGGGTGGACTGCCGGGATCATAGTGTTCGTTGGAGTTGGCCTCCTCGCAACCTACGGGGTCTACCGATCCTCGCCGCTGATCGAAGTAACTGCGGACGAACTCAAAGTTGGCAAAGCCCACATCGGCTGGTATTACACCGGTCGGGTTGCCACGCTCGACCCGGAAGCCACTCATATAACTCGTACCACTGGGGCAGACCCACGTGCCTTCCACGTGATGCGACCACTCACCAGCAACCAGGCTGTCACCCTTGAACTGCTAGACGACGAAGATCCTCATCCCTATTGGATTGTGTCAACACGTCAGCCACTTGAACTAGCTCAAGCCATCAGTCGCGCCCAGAGCTCATATGGCGACCGCGAGCGCCTTAGCGCTAGTGCAGAGTAAGCTGGGGCTATGGACCAAAACGAGACCGCCCAAGATGCAACTCCGAACGTTGACCCCTCAGGTAGCACAACCGCTAGCCAAGCCCATGTGGATGCCGACCAAGGAGCCGCCATGGCCCAACGGCTAATAGCTCCTGCAGTGTCGATGGGGCTAACTTGGGCTGCACGCAAAGCAATGAACGCCGCTTACGAAAAGCGCAATGGTACTGAGCCACCCACCGCTAGCGATAACAACGTCCCGTTAGGCAAGGTACTGGCGTGGGCTGCTGTGACCGCTGTAGTCACGACCGCAATTGACACGATCGTCAATCGAGTTGTCTCCAAGCAATTGCCAGAGAGCAACTCCTAAATTCGCCTAACAGGCAGTTAAGCGCAGGCTTTACAGACTGGCTGCTTGGACACCATTTTGGCCAACTGGCTCTTGTGCTGAACCAGGAAGCATCGTGAACAGGTGAACTCGTCTTCTTGTTTGGGAACAACACGCACACTCAGTGACTCGTCAGACAAGTCGGCACCTGGAAGCTCCAGGTTCTCGGCAGCTTCCGTTTCGTCGACATCAACATTGGATGCAGACTTGTCGTTGCGACGCGCCTTCAACTCTTCGAGACTGTCCTCTGCCAGTTCCTCGTCGGTCTTACGCGGAGCATCGTAATCGGTTGCCATTGTTACTCCTCATAATTGCGGGCTGTTTTGAACCCCAATTTGGCTAGAAATCACGCTGTGGTCTGTGAACAACGGGACCGGCAATTCCATTCCCGATCCACTTATCCTTGCGTGAGGATCATTCCCTACGAACCTGAAGCGACGCACGCCGGGGGTACCCTTTTTTCACTACCCAAACAATTGTTGATGATTACCTGACAATGTGATGTCCTAGAGCCATGCCAATTTATGCACTCGGCGACGCCGAACCAACGATTGATCCCCTCGCTTTTGTTCACCCAGATGCCGTCGTAATCGGCAATGTGACCATCGGCCCTGAAGCCTCAGTTTGGCCTACCGCTGTGCTCCGCGGCGACCACGGCAAAATCACAGTTGGCGCCCAGACTTCGGTTCAAGACGGCACGATTGTGCACTGCACATCCACTCTGGACACCACCATCGGCGAGCGCTGCACTGTCGGCCACAATGTCCACCTCGAAGGTTGCATCATTGAGGATGATTGTCTCGTTGGTTCTGGTTCCGTGGTGCTTCACGAGGCTATTGTTCGCAGCGGTGCCCTCGTTGGCGCCAATGCGCTTGTCCCCAACGGCATGGAAGTACCAGGCAAAGCTATGGCACTAGGCGTTCCAGCCAAAATCAAAGAGGATGCAGTGAATCCTGAGCTCCTCAAATATGCCTACGAGGTGTACGTTCACAACTCACACTGGTACCGCAAAGATTTGCGGCTTATCAAATAGGTTGTGGGTCCGCGCCTGCGAAAGCTCATCCTCGTTCACTCTCGGTCGCTCGAAGGACTTTCTTCGGCGCTTCGTTAGCGCTATTGAATCCCCGCTAGTCTGAGGCGGCATCTAGGCGCGCGAGTAGCTCACTCAAGTCTGAAAAGAGGGGTTCGGGGGCGGCTAGGTAGAAGTCTTCGCCTGCTGGCTGGCCATCCAGACCACCGATTGTTGCTCCGGCTTCTTGGGCGATCAGGCCCGCTGCGGCGTGGTCCCAAGGCTTGAGTCCACGCTCGTAGTAAGCGTCCACTCGGCCCGCAGCCAGCGAACAGATGTCGACCGAAGCTGCGCCAGCACGCCGGATGTCTCGTACTTGCGGAATCACCTCTGCGACGACACTAGCCTGCTTCTTTCTACGTCCAACGTCATAGCCGAATCCGGTAGCAACGAGGGCACGATCCATTGATGGTGCCTGATTGACGACAAGTTTGCGCTGGACACCTTGTTTGTGCAGAGCAGCACCCTTGCCTTTCCCAGCCACAAAAGTTTCACCCAGTGCCGGCGCGTGCACAACTCCCGCTACAACTTCGCCGTCAAGCTCGGCGGCAATACTCACGGCCCATTCTGGAAGTCGGTACATATAGTTCACGGTGCCGTCGATCGGGTCCACTATCCAACGAACGCCCGATGTTCCGTCAACGCTCGCGCCTTCTTCACCCAAGATCCCGTCCGACTCCCGGCCAGACAGTAAGTGATCGGCGAGGAGCTCCTCTGATCTACGATCCATCACCGTTACGACATCGGTAGGGGCACCTTTGGAATCAATCTCAAGATCGCCCGCCCTTTCATTCACCAACATGTCTCCAGCAGCCAGTGCAGAGAGGATCGCTCGCATGAGCAATTCGTCAATAAAATCCCGCTCAAGTTGCTCGTCACTACTCATAGGATCATCCTGTCAATTTGCTAGCTGTCAGCGCCACACAGGGCAGGCCTAGGATCGCCATGACCCAAACAACAGTTGGCTGGGCATACATCGGGGGCTGCCCCGACTGGAGCGAGGGACGGACGTTCGCTCATAGGTGACTCGTTGAGCCGCTCGTAGACCATGTCTACGAGCGCGGTCACGAATCGATCATCAGAGCCGACTGTTGCTGCTCGTTCGAACTTGAGTCCCAGCTCTTGCGCGGTGGTGGCGGCTTCGTTATCGAGATCCCATTTGACTTCCATATGGTCGCTGGCAAAACCGATCGGTGTAACCACTACGGCCTCGACTCCCTGGCCTGGTAATTCGGCTAGGTAGTCGTTGACGTCAGGCTCCAGCCACGGTTGATTCGGCGGGCCCGATCGAGATTGGTACACGAGCTCGCCCGTAAACCGCTCTCCTGGGCCAAGTCGTCGTTCCGAGATCAGCCGGGTGATCTCTTGAGCCACAAGTTCATGCTGTTCGACATAGCCCCAAAGTTCATCTTCGGAAGCCGAACCGGCCCGAGAGTTCACAACCTGATATTCGGGGATCGAGTGGGTGGTGAAGATCAAACGCGCCTTGTCTGATGTGCGCATCTCCGAGGAAAGTTGGTCGAGTGCCCGATCGACATGATCCGCCAAGACCTCCACGACCGCCGGATGATCGCTCCAGCGGCGAATCTTGTCGATCGTCAGCGAGTGCTCTATGCCTTCGGTTTCTAGCTGCTCGATTGCGGCAGCCAAATCTTCCCGGTACTGCCGGCAGCTGGAATATGAGGAATAGCCGCTGGTTACCACTACAAGGACTCGTTCGACGCCGTCATCCACCATCTGCTTGAAGGCATCGGCCACATAGGGATCCCAATTTCGATTACCCCAATAGACCTTGATCGCCTCGTCACCAGGCGTCAATCGTCGATTAACTTCTGCTTGCAACTTCGCTTGAAGCTCCCGGTTTTGATCATTGATCGGAGATTTGCCACCAAAGTGTTGATACTGCGTAGCGACCTGTTCGAGTCGGTCTCGCGGAACACCCCGCCCCGCTGTGACGTTCTCCAAGAACGGAATTACGTCCTCTTGTTTGTCGGGGCCACCGAAGGACAGCAGCAAGATGGCGGTACGCGAACTCATAGTGCAATTGTTACTGATCCCGCCTATTTCCTCGCGAACGGTATCGAGTTTTCGACATGCCGTATCGCGTGGTGTCGCTAGACAACGCAGGATTTGACGCACAATTGAACCTATGCGCGAGCTAACCTTTATCGGCCCACTGAGCGGACCCAATATCGGCATCGGTCGCCAAGACACCGGCGAAACCAAGAAGCTTCTACTGATTGCTGAGGATGGCACCGAGTTCCAGCTCAAAGTTGATCAGCGGCTGGCATCTGTCGTCGCTCGAGAATTCGGCGGCCCTGCGAACAATTCGAGTAAAAACGGCGCATCAGACACCATCGATCTGACTTCGTCCGGTTCGCCATCTACCGAGTCGTCACTGCGTCCTTCGGTAGCCAGTACACAGCCGATTACGCCGCGAGAAGTGCAAGATCGTGTACGCGCCGGTGACACAGCACAAGAGATCGCAGCAGATACTGGTGCCGATCTGGCTTATGTCCAACGTTTTGCCAGCCAAGTTGAAGCCGAGTGCGAACAAGTGATCGCCGCAGCAGCAACTTGCGAAGTGATGCACGAAGGGAAACGCCAAAGCTTCGAGGACGCCGTCGTCAGCCGTTTGAGGATTCTGGGAGTCGCACCTAATTCAGTAACCTGGCATGCACTCAAAGCTGGACACGATTGGTCAGTAGTGTTGAGCTACGACACAGCAAAAGAATCAGCCGAAGCCTGGTTCGAATACTCACTGGCCCGGCGAATCATCACTCCGAGCAACGAAGAAGCTGAATGGCTACTTGCCCAGCCACATACTCAAGAGTCAGTCGAGCCTACTTCGGTCGTTACCCCACCGGTAACGACTCGAGCGACTATCCAAGCTTCGACAAACAATCCACCCGCACAAAAGCCAGCTCAACTTCCCGAGCCGACGAATAATGCGCAGTTGGTCGAGGATTCCGACCAGTGGGATTCCGAACATCCGGCAGCTAAAGCACACAAGCGACGTGAGGCTGCCGCCGCCAACGACACCCAAGCTTCTGCGACGCCCACTAGGCCTCAATCTCATGTCGATGTATCGGCATCTTCCGAGCCAGAAGTCGTGATCGATGATCGTGATGCGAGTGCCCACGAATCAGCAATCGATGAAACTGCACAGACGTCTCCCGAATGGGAAGACTTATTGTTCGGCTCACCGTCAACCGATGGTTACGACTCCTAGCAATCGGCTACAAGCAGCCTAAGAACCGCGGTAGGCGCTCGCTTCCGAAAGGACGTGAGCGAAGTTGAGGAACTGCTCTACCCGCTCCACACCGTCGGCGGCAATAGACACTCGTAAGGTGAAATCATCATTACCCATAGAACCGGTAAAACCATGTTCCGCTTGGCATTCAGGGTCACCACAAGTAGCCGGTTCAATATCTACCCGGTTTACGGCTCCCCAGCCGATGGTCAACACAACCTCACTCGGAAGGCTACCTGGCTTGTAGTTGGCTGGGTCTTCAACTAAACGCGCGATTGCTACCGACTCAACCTTGTCTAGCCGCACTGCTTCACTTGAGGCATAAGCTGCTGACATATGGCCTGAATCCGCTTGTTCGGAATCCTCTTGTTCAGAATGCTCATCCACATGAGCAATCACCAAGCGACGATCGGTCAGTACAAGAACTGTGATGTGGCGCCGAACTTGATCGCGATCGAACGTGGCTTCATGGTGCAGTGCGTGAGCACGAACTTGCTCACCGGCAACCGATGTACGCAGGCAGTCCGACACTAGTGCCGGGTAATACCCCGTGGCCTCGATATCGGTGTAGAGGTCGCGAATTTCGACTGTGCGATCTGACATCTAACCAGTATCTCACCTTTTGTGGTCGAACATAGCCAAGTGCCTATCCGTACGGCAGTTCTTCAAGTGGAACATCCACTAGCGCAAACGTCTCGCTTCGAGGTCTGTCCGAGCAGATGAACGTGCTAGATAGCCACTCGCTGCAATCACTGAGACACCATGCTCGTGAACCATGACAGGGTTTAGGCTCAGCGAGGCGATCTCAGGGAAGTCATCTTTGAGCATCGAGAATCGTTGAAGCAGATCCTCAAGTGCTTCTAGGTTAGGGATCACAGGCAGCGAATCTAATGACTGACGACCCTGCCTTAGATTCCGCAAAGAGGCACGTTCCGTCAGAATCGACGAAGCCTTTGGAGCACGAATCAATTCCGATGCATCCCGGTTCGTTAGGGGCAAAATATGGTAAGCGCGATCCTCCAATACCCTCGCGACTTCACCTCCCATACGAAACGACATCACCGGACCAAATAAATCGTCTTCTTCCGCTTCCAGCGCCACCGGAACACCGGGGGGTGCCATAGGTTGCAGAACCAACTGGTCAAAGTTGTCATCGGGAAGGTTGGCCAGCATCGAGAGGTAGGCCGTTCGCAGCATGGCCTCGTTCACTAACGACAGCTGCACACCACCAGAGTCCAATCGTTGATGCAGTCTCCTATCAGCAACTTTCAAAGCCACCGGATAGCCCAGTTGGCTGGCTGCAATCGCGGCCGAATCCTCGCTGGCCACGGGGATGGATGGCAAAACATCAATCCCATAAGCAGCGAGGATTTTTTCAAGAGCCTGCTGGGAGAGAACTTTCGCTTCTTGTGGGTCGTCACGATCTTTAAATTCCGATTCGACGATCGCATCGACTTGCGCCCGCTCAATATCCCGAAACTCGACGGCTTTACCCTTGGGACGCTTCAGCCAATCACCGTAATCAACGACAGCCTTTAGTGCATTGACCGCATCTTCTACTCGCCCAAAGACAGGAACGGACCCATGACTGGGCAGACCGTTGGCATCTAGGTCCGCCACCAGCGGTTCGGAACGACCAGCGAGCATAACGGTCACGATCGGCTTGGTTGCTGAGCGAGACGCTTTGACGACAGCTTCTGCCACAACACTGGATTTGCCATAGATATTGGGGGCGTGACTCACGACGACTGAGTGCACTGACGGGTCACTGAGAGCCAACTGCAGGGCCTCAGCTACTTCCTCAGGAGACGGATTCTGAGGCACCAGAAATAACCCTGGCAACGGATCCAATCCCACTGAACGTGCAGCTACTTCTGCAAGTTCACCTAATGCAATGGAGTCAGACACAATCCCCACTCCAGCCCCATTTGGTCGGGGCTGCAAGGTAAGCACATTTGCCAAATCGAGCATTTCGTTTGCTGACTCAACACGCATTACCCCGGCATCAGTCAACAGCTCGTCAATAGCCCAGCCTGGTAGCTCTGTGCGTCGCCGCGCCTCTCCAACTGGAGTGGACTGGGTGCGTCGTCCAGACAACACGCACACCACCGGCTTCTTACCAGCAAGCCGACTTGCCAATCGTAAAAACTTGCGGGGGTTGTTCATGCTCTCTAAATAGACCAGCACAACGGAGGTCGCTGGATCGTCTTCCCAGTACTGCATAACATCATTGGCAGCCACATCCACTCGATTGCCCGCGGCCAAAAAAGTCGATACACCCAAACCCCGACGTTCAATCATCTTCAGGAGCGCATTACCGATTGCACTTGTATGGCAAAACATGCCTACCCGCCCTCGAGCTGGCATTGAACTCACAACTGAAGCGTTGAGTTGATGTCGTGGATCCGTATTGATCACGCCTAAAGCATTCGGCCCCACAACTCGAACACCGGCTTCTCGGAATGCTTGAGTGAGTTCCATCTGCCTGGTCATATCCATGCTCACCCGGAAGCCGCCGGTCAGCACAACAGCCGTCTCTATGTTCACCTCAGAGCATTCGGGAATCCGCTGTTCAATCTCTTCGGGTGTTCCCGCC
This sequence comes from Actinomycetota bacterium, assembly GCA_963169225.1. Lineage (GTDB taxonomy): Bacteria > Actinomycetota > Actinomycetes > S36-B12 > UBA10799 > KLAP162. The sequence continues at coordinate 10,504 of CAUJDH010000052.1, read as the reverse complement.
ATGACGACAAGATCAACTTGCTCACCCACGCTACTCAGAGTTGGATAACCCTTAGCCTCTCCAATATCGGTCGCAGCCTCGTGCACTGCATAAATACGAGATTGATAGTTCCCTGCCAGGAGGCTTCGAATAGCGACACCTCCTGGGGTGTCCTCATCCAGATCGTTAGCCCATACAGCAACCGAGCGAGGCTGGAACACATGACGGATCGATAAGGCATCTGCTCTATGCTCACGCCGAGCGGCTATCTCCCGAATCTCGGGGGTCGGATTGATTTCAAAATCAATCACCATCACGGTGGAGTCAATTGTCGAGGTCGGCTTATATCCCGAGGACTCAAAAGTTCCGAGCATTTTGCGGTTAGCAGCAAGTACCTCAGCTCTAAATCGATGCACTCCACGTTCACGTGCTACCGCCGCCAGATGTTCCAATAACAAGGCACCCAGGCCAAGGCCTTGGTACGAATCACGAACCGCGAACGCAATCTCAGCCTCAGTGTGGTCTAGCCGGTCGTAGTTTCCGATCCCTACAATTTGATCTTTAGCAATAGCCACGAGCGCAACCAGCTTGCTGTGATCAGCATGCACGAGGCGCTCCGCATCCCGCTTGGCTAAGTCGCGATTCTCCTCGAAGTACCGCATGTGGATCGAATCGCCAGACAATGACTCGAAAAAGTCATCCAGAGCCTCTTTATCCGTAGGAAGGATTGCGCGGATCCGGCAGGTGCGACCGTTCGACATTACGACATCCGCACACCACCCTGAGGGATACTCGACGCCAGGCTCCTCGGGAGCGACGGCATTCGGGTCGGCGGTTTCGGTCACAAGCTAACGCTATCGGCAGGGCGCATCCTTAGCCACCGTTGCCATCATTGCTGGCCTCAGATGCCTCACAGAACTGGGTAAACAGCACTAAGCCCGTGTCTTTAGCCCGCCACTGCATCGGACACGGCAAAATAGCGTTGTGGCAGCCAAATCCCCTTCACGCTCCTCAAAGAAGCGTGCTCCTGAGCCAACAACAGAAGTTGCTGAGCGGATCGTCGACATTGATGTCGGCGACGAGATGCGCGGTAGCTTCTTGGAGTATGCCTACAGCGTGATCTACTCGCGCGCTTTGCCCGATGCACGCGATGGCCTCAAGCCGGTGCAACGCAGGATCCTGTTCCAAATGGCGCAGATGGGGCTTCGTCCCGACCGCGGACACGTCAAGAGTGCGCGTGTTGTTGGCGAGGTTATGGGCCGTTTGCACCCACATGGCGACTCAGCAATTTACGACGCACTCGTGCGAATGGCACAGCCTTTCTCACTACGACTGCCACTTATTGACGGTCACGGTAACTTCGGTTCACTCGACGACGGCCCTGCAGCAATGCGCTACACAGAATGCCGCCTTGATGTAGCAGCCTCTGCCCTGGTATCAAATCTGGACGAGAATGTTGTCGATTTTGAACCAAACTATGACGGCCGTGAACAAGAGCCTGCTGTACTACCAGCAGCAATGCCAATGCTGTTGATCAACGGCGCCGACGGCATCGCAGTAGGTATGGCAACCAAAATGCCTCCACACAATGTGGTGGAAGTATGCGCTGCAGCGAAGCGCCTGATCAAGACTCCAGGAACAACCCTCAAAACGATCATGAAGCTAGTTCCTGGCCCTGATCTTCCCACAGGTGGACAGATTCTCGGCTTAGCGGGAATCGAGGAAGCGTACAGGACCGGCAAGGGCTCGTTCCGGATGCGCGCTAGCACCAGGATCGAACAGGTAACTCCGCGCCGCAAAGGCATCGTGGTGGATGCACTGCCTTACCGCGTCGGACCAGAGGGGATCTTGGCCAAGATTAAAGAGCTCGTGCAAGCCAAGAAGATCGACGGTATCGCCGACTTGGTTGACTTGACCGATGGTGAACACGGCTTACAACTCGTCATTGAGATCAAGAATGGTTACTCCCCCGAGGCGATCCGCGAGCACCTGTTTAAACTCACTCAACTCGAAGAGTCCTTCAGCATCAACAATGTCGCATTGGTAAATGGCCAACCCAAGACGTTGGGCTTAGTCGAACTCCTACAAGTCTTTATCGACCACCGAATCGACGTTGTTCGTAGGCGTTCCCAATACCGCCTGACTAAGGCCGAAGATCGCCTGCATCTGGTTGATGGTCTTCTACTTGCGACACTCAATATTGACGATGTCGTGGCCTTGATCCGCTCCAGCGATGACGCGGCCACAGCCAAGGACCGCTTGATGAATGCGTTCGACCTGTCGGATCTGCAAGCGACCTATATCCTCGATATGCCACTGCGTCGCCTCACCAAGTATTCGACTATTGAGCTTGAATCAGAACGCGATTCGCTGAACGCCACCATCAAAGAACTCAAAAAGATCCTCAACAATCAGGATGTTCTGGAGGGCGTTGTCATTGACGAACTCGATGAAGCCGCCAAACTGTACGGAACACCTCGTCGAACCGAACTACTTGACGGCGAGCAGCACGCCATCATCGTCTCAGATTCGCTTGAGATCCCAGATGAGCCCTGCACGGTCGTTCTCACCGCCCAGGGGCTTGTCGCCAAAGACAATGCACGCCAAGAAGGTGCCGACACTCGAGTGTCTACTCATGCCCTACACAATGTGATCGATTCGAGTACGCGCGGCGAATTCGGTTTAGTCACAAACAAGGGTCGCGCTCTTCGGGTTAACGTCACCGAATTGCCCATGGCAGGTAGCGGGCGATCGATTGCTGGTACAAAGCCACGCGAACTGGTGAGCCTGGAGCGCGGGGAACGCGTTGTTGGCATCATCCCGCTGGACGAGTCTGCACCCCCAGTGGCAATCGGTACCAAACACGGCGTCGTCAAACGTCTCAACTACGAAGACCCGGGAGCACGAGGCGATTGGGAGATCATCTCGCTCAAGAGTGGCGACGAGGTGATTGGTACTGCATTGGCACCGGACACTAACGAATGCGTCTTTGTTACCTCAAACGCGCACCTGCTTCACTTTCCTGCCTCGGCTGTTCGTCCTCAAGGTCGGGGCGCAGGCGGCATGGCAGGAATTAAACTTGGCGCAGATGCCAGTGCAGTTTTCTTTGGCGCAGTTGACCCGAGTGCAGCTATCTCCGTTATTACCGCAGCTGGAGCTTCCGATGCGATGACAGCCGCCACAAGTTCAGTCAAATACAGCGAGTTCGGGGAATTCCCAGCCAAAGGAAGAGCCACTGGTGGAGTTCGGTGCCATAAGTTCTTACGCGGTGAAGACGTCCTGACCCTTGCTTGGGTGGGAGCAGGCACGCCGATCCTCGAGACCGGCTCTGGGAAGGCTATCTCGCAAGAGCTCATAGTCAAGGCGCGGGATGCCTCGGGTGAAGGATTCTCGGGGACGCTTGGAGCAATCGGTGGCCACGGCTAAGCCGAGTTCGGACTCCTGTTCCTTGTTGGCCCTTGCCGCCAACGAGCCACTTGCTGGTACCGCGACCGAAGCCAAGGCATGGATTGCTATTGAACAGTCCGGGCCTTATGGGCGAGATGCACTCACCCAAAGCCGATTCCCTGTTGATGTTGGCCGCGAGCTCTCCGAACGTGCTGGACAAATTGGCGCCAAGGTTGTGTTGATTCGTCGGATCGGAAAACATGTCGACTCGATAGCTGCGCAATCCAAACGCTGTTTCTGGGTAGCCGACGGCAGGTCGATGGTGAGAGCCGAGGTCGAGGATCCTGCCGAACTGTTGGCCATCAATTTTGACAAACTACTGGACGGAAGCCTGACTGACGCCGTCCCGCACAGCGTTCCAGATTCAGACCCCATGTTGCTGGTGTGCACACATTCGAAACGAGACGTGTGTTGCGCACTCAAAGGGCGGCCTGTGGCAATTGACTTGTCGGAGCGTTTTGGCTGTGAAGACTCGAGGATCTGGGAAGTTTCTCATTTGGGTGGTCACAGAATGGCGCCGACGGCCGTTCAACTTCCGCAGGGCTATCTTCATGGCCGACTCGATAATGTGAGTGCCGCCGAAGTGTGGGAAGAGTCGTGTGCCGGGCGCTTGGTTCTCGAGACTTGTCGTGGCAGGTCCAACCTTGCCCCGGCGGCTCAAGTCGCCGAACTCGCCGTCCGAGAGCATGCCCAGCTACTACGTCTGGAATCGCTTACGGTTACCCAGGATTTGTCGACTTCTGATCGAACGCGCGACGCTGGCCTGGAACTCGAGACCTGGGTTGTTGCCAACCCAGGAACAGGTGATTCCTGGGAAGTAGAAGTAGTTCGTGAAGAGCTTGGCCCGCGTCCTGAATCATGTGGCAAGGATCCAGTCATCGGCTTCACCTACCGGGCCATCTCTACCCGACTACGGGATTGAGCTGGAGGTTAGACCTCTACCGGGTTGATTCGCCCAGTTGCAACATCGTAGAGGGCTCCACCCACTGTGATGTCTTTGGGAAGCAGTGGCGCTGATCGAATCTTCTGCACATCGAGTGCGAGCGCCCCCATCTGATCCTGGACGGTATGGAAGTTGAGACTGCGGGTGTCCACGCCAAAGTCTTCGTAAATCAAGTCCCAGATCTGCTCGTCCGTAGCCGATGCCATCTTGCAACTAGTGTGCGGCATAACGAGGATCCGCGACACATTGAGCAGATAGTGCGCCAAGGTGAGTGTACGTAAAACGTCAGAGGTGACTCGCGCACCTGCGTTACGAACAATCTTGACATCTCCTGCACGCATACCCAAGACTCCGAGCGGATCGATCCGAGAATCCATACATGTCACTACGGCTAGGCCTTTAGCAGCGCTTCCGGTGAGATGTTGATCTTGAAAGGACTCAGCGTAAACACTATTCGCCTCTAATACGTCAGCGAACTCGCTTTGCGGGAAATGCTTCTCTGAGTCGGAAAAAACGTTAGCCATGCTGGGGCTCCTCACTCGAATGTCCGGGAAAAACTCCGTGAGTCGGATCAATGATTGGCGAGGCGTTGTTGACCGCAGTCGCAACCTCGCCGAAACCCACGGAAATCAGCGGTACCTTGCCATCGTAAGTAGTAGCGTCACCGGCGGCGTAGATCCGGGGTACGTTTGTGGCCATTGTCGTATCGACCATTACATGCCGCTTATCGAGTTCGATACCCCATTCAGCGATCGGCCCGATATTGGCAAGGAACCCAAGAGCAGCAACGACCGTGTCCGCTTCGACCAGTTCCGCGGAACCATCGGCCTTAGTGGTGATCTCGACCCGCTCGATCACTTCGTCGCCATGGATCGCAGTAAGTTCCGCTGAGGTGATCATTCGAGTGCCAGCTTCGCGAACCTTGTCAACCATCGAGGCATGGGCCCGAAACTCGTCCCGACGGTGAACAAGCGTCACAGAGTTGGCAATGTCCCGCAGTGACCAGGCCCAGTCGAATGCCGAATCCCCTCCACCGACAATCACCACATTCTTGTCTCGTTGAGACTCGAGATCTGGCACGAAGTAGACGACTCCGACTTCATCCCAATCATCACCTATAGGGAGCGGCCTGGGTTTGAAAGAGCCGATACCCGCGCAGATGATCAAGACTTTGGCCCGCACTGTGGTTCCGTCCGAACCAGTGACGACGAGTTGATCAGGGTCGCTAGCGTCAAGCTCAAACGCTTGTTCACCTAGCAGGTATGTGGGGTCGAACTGATCCGCTTGGCTCTTGAGATTGGCGACAAGATCACGCGCGAGAATTGACGGAAAGCCCGCAACATCGTAGATCTCCTTCTCCGGATACATCGCGATCAGCTGGCCACCCACTTCGGGCAGGGCATCCATCACGACGACCGAGAATCCGCGGAACCCGGCGTAGTAGGCGCCGTAGAGACCAGTCGGACCCGCTCCCAAAATCAAGACATCGCAGTCCAACTCATTAGCTGCCGAAGTGCCCTGCGAGGCCGTCATCAGGCATCGATCCGTTCGCGATCAAGATCCACTGCCGCCTCCACGAGAAACTCTTTACGTGGTGCGACCTCCTTGCCCATCAGAAGGTCGAATACGGTCTCTGCTGCCTCAATATCGGATGTCGTAACGCGGCGCAGTAATCGACCGCGAGGATCCATCGTCGTTTCTTTGAGCTGCTTGGCATCCATCTCGCCTAAGCCCTTGAACCTTTGAATCGGCTCTTTGATGGTCCGGCCACTCTCTCGGATCTCGGCTACCTTCTCGTGCATCTCGGCATCCGTATAGGTATAGACGACCTCAGCTGGCGCACCACCACGTGCAGGAATGTCGATTCGGTGAAGCGGAGGCACCGCTGCGTACACACGCCCATCTTCCAACAGTGGACGCATATAACGGTGAATCAGCGTCAACAGCAGAGTGCGGATGTGAGCACCATCGACATCTGCGTCAGCCATCAAAATAATCTTGCCGTAACGGGCTTGTTCTAGGTCAAAAGTACGACCAGAACCCGCACCAATCACTTGGATAATGGCGCCACATTCAGCGTTCTTGAGCATGTCAGCCACGCTGGACTTCTGCACGTTGAGGATCTTGCCTCGAATTGGCAATAGCGCTTGGGTCGCACTATTGCGTGCCATCTTGGCGGTGCCCAGTGCCGAATCACCCTCGACGATAAACAGCTCGCTCTCGTCTGGGTCGGCATTGCGGCAGTCAACCAACTTTGATGGAAGGGAGGACGACTCCAGCGCGTTCTTCTTGCGGGCTACATCCCGCTGCTGGCGAGCCGCCAAGCGAACACGACTGGCATTTGCCACCTTTTCGAGTGCCGCTTTTGCTTGCGCTTTTGCTCCTCGAGGTGGCTTGACGAACCATTCGGTGAGTTGCTTCCCAACGATCGACGCCACGATCTTCGATGCCGCTGGGGTTCCCAGAATCTCCTTGGTTTGACCCTCAAATTGCGGCTCCGCAACACGGACCGTGACTACTGCTGTCAGGCCCTCGAGAACGTCATCCTTAGAGACCTTCTCTTCACCTGATTTGAGTACTTTGGATTTACGCAGCTGCTCGTTGAGCACCTTGGTTATCGCGCGCTCGAATCCAGCTACGTGGGTGCCACCTTTGGGGGTCGAGATCACATTGACGAACGACCGAACATCAGACTCGTAACCCTGCGACCAAATCATGGCAATGTCAACGTGCATTGTTCGTTCGACTTCTTCGCTGTGCAAGTGACCGTTGTCATCGAGGACAGGAACGGTCTCAACAAACGACTCTTCGCCGGTGATCCGGATCGGGTTCGTTACTGGCTCACCCTTAGCGAGCATCTCGGCGAATTCGTTGATCCCGCCCTTGAAGTTGAACGACTCCTCCACCACATCGTCGCCGCGCTCATCGATCAGAGTGATCGTCACGCCGGGGACCAGGAAGGCGGTCTGACGGGCGCGAGCAACTAGCTTGTCGTAATCGACCGTAGTGTCACTCGTAAAAATCTGGGGGTCGGGCCACCAACGTACACGGGTACCGGTCCGAGTGCGAGGCGCTTTACCCACGATGTGGATACCGCCTTTGCGCTTGAATGGGGAGTCAGGACCGTCACCATCGAAAATACCGGTGGTTCCACGTTTGAAAGTCGCCTGATGTGTTTTGCCGCCCTTGTCGACTTGGGCTGTCATCCGCACTGAAAGCGCGTTGACAACACTTGCACCCACACCGTGCAGGCCACCTACCGCGTCGTAGCCTCCACCACCAAATTTGCCGCCTGCGTGAAGTTTGGTCATGACGAGTTCAAGACCGGTGAGTTTGGATTTTTTCTCGACATCAACCGGGATGCCTCGTCCGTTGTCCTGCACCTCGACAGATCCGTCACTCCGCAAGATCACCGTAATCTGTGAACAGTGTCCGGCTAGCGCTTCGTCGACTGCGTTGTCTACGATCTCCCAAATGCAGTGCATGAGCCCACGAGAGTCGGTGGAACCGATATACATCCCTGGGCGTTTTCGGACAGCATCGAGTCCTTCGAGGACCGAGAGATTCTGAGCAGAATACGTTGCGTTACCGTCTGTGCCTTTCGAGCCTTTGGCCTTGGCTCGTGCTTTAGTTTGTGCCGCCATAGTAAGTCGAGATTACCTTGGATCTGGGTTCAGAATGTGACATGCCACGGCCTGATCCGAACCCCATTTGCCTGGTCAACCGGGCTTAAACCAGCAACCGAAGCGTCTAGTCCTTTTGGGTTGGGATTGTGATCCAAAATACTGAACGAATTGGGAAGAATTAACGTCCGATACGTTGTTAGCTACAAGGAAGTGCAAAAAGTGTGAACATAGTGTCAACTGGATGCATAGCAAGGCAATCTCTCGCGTATGGTGAGAGATGAACGAGCTGAGGAGGTTGAAAATGACGACGACACTAGCGCCGTCCGCTCCATTGACTGCAGCCGACCGTTGTGACAGCTGCAGCGCCACTGCCTACGTCCGCGTAGTTATGAACTCAGGTGGCGAACTACTTTTCTGCGCACACCACGGGCGCAAGAACCTCGATGCTCTCAAGCCACTGGCCGCTCGCATTGATGACGAGAGCCACCGGCTAGATCCGCAACCAACTTCGGTTGAGTAATCTCGTCTGAGCTTTGAAGTACTTGTACCTCTAGTCGAGGTAGTCGCGCAGCACTTGTGAGCGCGATGGGTGGCGCAATTTCGACATTGTCTTGGATTCAATCTGTCGAATGCGCTCGCGGGTAACTCCGTACACCTTGCCGATTTCGTCCAACGTCTTTGGCTGTCCGTCAGTGAGCCCAAAGCGCATGCGAACAACGCCTGCTTCACGTTCAGACAAAGTGTCGAGCACTGATTCGAGTTGCTCCTGCAACAGGGTGAAGCTGACGGCATCACTGGGGACGATCGCTTCGGAGTCCTCGATCAAATCACCAAACTCGCTATCGCCGTCTTCACCCAAAGGTGTGTGCAGCGAAATTGGCTCACGTCCGTACTTCTGAACCTCGACGACCTTTTCGGGAGTCATATCGAGTTCGAGTGCGAGCTCCTCTGGAGTTGGCTCACGTCCGAGATCTTGAAGCATCTGCCGCTGAACACGAGCCAGCTTATTGATGACCTCAACCATGTGAACAGGAATACGAATCGTACGCGCCTGGTCAGCCATAGCACGAGTAATCGCCTGGCGGATCCACCAAGTGGCGTAGGTCGAGAACTTGTAACCCTTGGTGTAGTCGAATTTCTCGACCGCACGAATCAAACCGAGGTTGCCCTCTTGGATCAAATCGAGGAATAGCATGCCGCGGCCGGTGTATCGCTTGGCCAGCGAAACCACGAGCCGGAGGTTCGCCTCAAGCAGGTGGTTCTTCGCGCGGCGACCGTCTTCGGCTATCCACTCGAGGTCTTCGCGCAGTTCGATGTCATCGACACCATCAGCTAGCTTCTCCTCGGCAAAGAGACCCGCTTCAATACGCTTGGCCAACTCCACCTCTTGCTCAGCATTGAGCAGCGGGACTTTGCCGATCTGCTTGAGGTAGTCCTTGACCGGATCAGCCGTAGCACCAGCTTGCGTTACCTGCTGGACTGGCTCGTCAGCATCATCGGTATCTGAGAGTACAAATCCAGCGCCCTCCTTGGGCTCCTCTTCCTTCTCGACCTCTTTAAGATCCTCAGCGAGTTCAGTTTCTAATTCTTGCTCGAGTTTGGCAGCATCACCAAGCTCTTTCTCGGCCTTTGCTTCGTCAGCATCGGTCTGCGTCTTTGGCGCCTCAGTTGCTTTGGCTGAAGCCTTCTTAGCTGCGACTTTCTTAGCTGGAGTCTTCTTCGCAGGTGCTTTGGTTGCAGGTGCCTTTTTAGCAGCAGTCTTCTTTGCCGCGGTTTTGGTGGTTGCAGTCTTCTTAGCCGGAGCCTTCTTCGCAGGAGCCTTGGCGGCGGTCTTTTTGGTCGTCGTCTTAGCAGGAGATTTCGAAGCTACGGCCTTCTTGACCGGGGCTTTCTTCACTACGGATTTTTTGGCAGCAGCCTTGGCAGGGGCCTTTTTTACAGCCTTCTTGGTGGCAGGCTTCTTTGCCGATGCCTTCTTGGCTACCGACTTTTTTGTTGCAGACACATTCATGCCTTTCTTAAACAGGTGGGCGAAAGAACTGTGCTCAACGGGCTTTGACCTTTTTACACCAAGCGGTCCAACTTGTGTGCCCGGCCGCTACAGACAATCCATTGTAAAACGAGATCATGCATGAAATTATTTCGCCTCTCCCAAAGTAAGGAAATCTTTTCATCTACTCCAAGAGAGTATTGGCGAATTGTGCACGATAGACGGCTCATTTATTGCACTAATTGAGCTCTTGCCTCTCGCACTCGAAGGCTTCGCGAAGCCGATTGCTGGACAGGATCTCCGTCCACTTGGATCCAACGTCCTCCTTGCACGGAGTATTCCGCGGTCCAATTCGCAGTCAATCGGACTCGTTTTGTTCCTGCCGTCCGATAAGTGTGGCTCAGGCTGGTATCTGGCCACCGACCTCCACGCAAGTTTGTTCGTTTCGATATTCCATCACCCCATTGCCAGACACGGTTAACCTCAGCACGCATCCTCACTGAGAGCCCGGCGATTGTG